>JAGQQE010000209.1 GCA_020426345.1 Planctomycetaceae bacterium | reverse complement strand
AGCATCACCGCCAAGATCAAACTTGCTTGAGGTAGATTGCTGGCCTGCTGGATCTGAGATTGGAGGTTGGGTTGAATCAACTGCCTTTCCAGTGGCATGTCGAACTAGGCAGCGCAATCGAACGTATTCTCGAAGATCGGCTATTGCTGAAGACCAGATTTGTATTGATTCATGTCCCAGGGCTTGGGCGATCTCATCGCGTTGAGGCGAAGGTTGTCGGCTGAGAGATTCCAGTTTTCCGGCAATTTGTGAGAGACGTAGCAATTGCTCGATCGACAACGGTGAATTCAGAAATGGCTGGGCGACCCGCAAACGATCCAAAAATGTCTTGAAGTAGATTCCGTGGAATCCCCACGCTGTTAATTTAATCTCATCAAAATCAACTCTTGAACCACAGTGACCGAAATCGAGATGAAACCATTTGTCGAACGACCAACTTTTGAGTTCGAGAAAGTCCTTCAATAGAGTTTCCGGCTCAAGGATCCAATTCTCGGGATTCAGCGTATCGAGCCGAAACGATTTTGACGCTGGATCGACCATGAACATTAACCTACCGAAAAAAGCCCAGAGCAAAGATTGCATACATGTCAAATCTCAGCAGATCAAGGACGGTTCGAGCAACTTCAAGCCCATGGATCTTACGCAGTTCAGCGGCGGCATAGTGTCGCAGTCGGTTGGCAAGATTCGAGGTATTCCAGTAGCCCACCGGCAAAGAAATTTGCAGTAGTTCAACAATCCCTATAATAATTGTTTGTTTGTCAGCTTGTCATCCCACTCTTCCGATCACGGACCTTGCCTTCGCGAAATCAAGCTCAGCATAGACTTCCGTTGTGAAGCCCGTAGCATGGCCCAGAATCGTGCGAACGGTCTCAATGTCGTATTTCTTTCGCAGCTCCGTAGCGGCGTTGTGACGAAGCTGATTTGGGGACCAGACGGTGATGTCAGCGGCCTCGCAAGCATTGTGAATTGCTCTGCCATAGCTGGTAACCGTATAGCATTCCCCGGGCTTCCGTCGTCGATTTGCTTTTTCCGCCCTCGCAGCCTGGCTCGGAGTCATTCGCGTCTTCCGGTTTGCTCTACGATGTTCGCTGCGTTCTCGCTCAGCCGCTTGCGGTGAAAACAGGTATCGCTCTCGATCGGCGACAAGGAATTGCTTTACAATTTCCTGCCCCTTTGGTCCGATGAAGATCAGGCGATTCCGACCATGATGTTCTGTCTTGTGCTCCTGCGGTCGGTATTCCCAGACTTTACCCCGCATGTCGATATCGCGAACTCGCATGAGCCGGACCTCCCCTGGTCGCATTCCCGTTGCCAGCTGCAGTTGAATCATGCCCCAAACGAATCGATTTACGCGTTCTTTGATCTCAGTAATATGCTCATCCGGCACAGGCTTCACGGGCTCAGCTTCAACTGCGGAAGATCGACCATATCGAAGTCCTGGTACTGAATTAATCGCCGCAAGAACGTTCGTGGAGACCATCTCGTTTTCCACGCCCCACCGGAACATTCGTTCTGATGCGTCCAATACCCCGGTTGACTGATTTCCTGACGATGCCATTCGCGACCATAAGTTCACGAACTTGCTTCAACTTTATCGGCCCAAACTCGGATACCAGACATTTTCCGTGGATCTTCACCAGTGGACGAAGGGCGGTCTGTATATTCGAGACTTCAGACGTGATTCGCCCGTTCGTGACGTAGTAACTCTTTGCATGTTTGACGTAGGAAATGCAGAGTTGAGCGATTGTTAGCTTGTGGTAGGACACGTTGAGTGTGCCCTTCATGTATTCAGCGACGATTTCGTCGTAACGCCGCCTCGATTCCTCGGAGCCGTACGGTCCGAGATAGATTGACTTCCCGTTGATGCGGACACGGGCTTGTCCTGTAGCTTTGTGAAGTGCGTACTTTGGCTGTTGCCTTTTCATGGCCTGCGGATCCCAAAAAGAAAATGGGTAGTGAAATGGGTAGTAACGCATTTCACGCCGCACGGCCTCGAAAGGCCGGTTTCCATAAATCATGGAACGGCAAAGACTTACAACATTGCGCCCGAGTGGATTCGAACCACTGACCTACCGCTTAGAAGGCGGTTGCTCTATCCAGCTGAGCTACGGGCGCATTTTCTGTTCGATACCAGTCTCTTTTGCGCTGGGACTGGTCCGGAATCCATGACCTGACAGATTGCACATCCATTGGGATCGGGATGCATTCTGAAAAAAGTATCCGACGGGCGACAAGGATTGGTCGAAGGCCGTAAAACCTGCAAAATCACATCCTGTCGTTTTATTCATCACACACCAGGGTGCGGGTGAAAGCGAACGCAGGACAGCAACGACGTCGGAGGAGGCACGGATCCGGAAACAAAGTTTGCGGGAGTATCTCCCCGTAAAAGATTATTTGCAAGCCGGATCGATATGCCGTGCGCGGCAATCCTTCCGGCGAATGAAGGTTTTGCGGGGGTTGAATTGTGAGATACGACCGGCGATGAATTGCCAAAACAAAAGAATGCAAGTCCTCAGGTGAGGAGCTGTTTGAATGATCCTGGCCTAGTTCAATTCCAAAATCTGTACCGCATCCACGACAACATGACCTTTTGTACCGGAATTGGAAACCTCAATTTCCACGGTTTGTCCGGCCGTCAGTCGCGGTGACTGCAGTGGCTCAAATAGCTTTTCAATACTGGCTGCCTTCTGCTGGTCCACAAAGTGAGTGGTCGACTGGCCAGCAATTGTCACCACAACAGGAACACGGGCAGCTCGATTTGGGTTCGCCGTGTAGCCAAGTCGAATGCTGTAGTTGCCGTCTTTTGGAATCCTGACACGAAACGTGAGTGACTTGCTGCCTTTTCCTTCGTCACCGTCATGGAGATAAGATGTACCCACATACGGGGCAACGGTATTCCCCGAACTCCAGATTCCTTTCATTTCGGCGTCGACGTCGTCCAGCACGATTCCTGGCAACTGTTCCTTCGTCAGGACTCTGGCCTGTTTCAGATTTGCTGGCAGGTCCAGTACCTGACCATCCGCCAGAAGAGCCTCCTTTAAAACATTCGGCGGTAATTCCTGCAGCGTGACATTGTTCTTTGCTGCGAGCACGGCTGCTGTTGCCGCACTTTGACCGAGAATCATGAACACTGGTTCCATGCGAATGGAACCATAGGCTGCGTGGGTGGCTGACAGACAGACCGGTACTGTGAGATTGATGGCCTGACCCTTTGCGGGGATGATTGATCTATAGCTGATCAGATACGGCCCGCCTGGTGACACCTGGATATCTCCTTCGTCCTGTGCGAACCCCGCCTCCGTGACGTAACGCCGTACGTTGTGAGAATCCATGTTGTAGCTGCCAATACCGACCGCGTCATCTACTTTGCGGATGCGACGACAGTCCTGTTCCGTGACAACATAATCGCTGACCATACGACGCGCTTCACGGATGTAAAGCTGATGAGGCCAGTGACCGGATTCAACAAATTCGTCCTTTGCCAAACCCCATTGCGACATGTGCTTTCGCACGGATTCAGGCACACGCGGATGGTTCGCCAGGGTCCACATCAGACCTTTTTGATAGTCTTCGTGGTCGCGGATGATCGCTTCACGCTGCTCGTATGTTCCATCCGGATATTGGTAGTTTCCGCCCAGGTAATCGGTGGAGAACGCGCAGTTGTTGTTTGTGTCTGTCTTGCCGTTCGGCATCATCGAAGGCGCCAGTGGGACACGCAGATCTCCTGCTTCAAAATTTCTCAGCAGCAATTCGTAACGTCGCTCATCGTAGTGGGTGGGTTTCGGAAAGGGCACCCGATTCGCTGGAACGTTGCTCATGCACATTCGAAAACAATATGCCTGGACGCGATGGTCCGCAGCGCCCTCGGCCCCGGTGCCGGAATCGTCAATCTCCGGTAAGAGGCCGCTCGAACTGTCACCGGGTACGTTGTAGGGGTCAACATTCTTCACGAACCGATGGTTGTGAACGTTCTTGTGAGGTTGGTTGCCGTTCAGGGTCTCACCGTATTGCGAATTGGATTCGCGACCGACGGTGTAGGTGACGCCGGCAGCCGCCATTAGATCCCCTTCGTACGTGCAGTCGATGAATTGGTCGCCCGTGTAAACAGTGCCGGATTCCATCCGGATGCTGACCAGACGATGGTTTTCCTGGATGACGCCGTTGGTTCGATCCAGTCTCTCTCCAAACACGACGCTGACGTTCGTTTCCGCAAGCATATCGCGAAAAGTTGCTTCAGCCACATGTGGCTCGAACGTCCACATGGCATCTTCGTTTGGGCGGTAGCGATTGTAGTCGCCTGGTTTTTCATGAACCCACGCGTCCGGGCTGTCGTAATGCTTCTTGATTCGCTGGTAGAATTCCCGCGAAATTCCTCCGATCATGCGTTTGTCCCCGCTGTCGGTCATACCGAGCCCACCAGAAGTGAGTCCACCGAGGTGCGAAGTCGGTTCAATCAGAACGGCCGATTTGCCCATTCGAGCGACCTGTATGGCAGCGACCACTCCGGCTGAGGTGCCGCCGTAAATGATCACATCGGCACTTGTTTTACTCTGCGCCTCCATAATTGCAGCCGTTGCTGTTGTCTGGATAAGGCTGAGTTTGGGCGATAACACGCCGGGCAACGCCATAAGAATGCATGCCACTGTGGCGGATGTCATAAGGCGCTTCATAGATTCAGCTCCAGAAAAAATGGCTTACTACGATAGAAACCGGATACTCAGGGACAACGCGGTCGTTCATGCTGTGGACGACGCCGATTAAAGCAGGAGACGCTGTCATTCGGCTGGTGAAGAATGACTCAGAGAATAACGGAGATTGACATCGGGCGCTTATTCAGAAGAAGTCAGATGGGCTTTTCTTGCATTGATGACTGCAAGAGGATCTGACGGCACAACTTCCGGATTGACGTAATGACGAAGATCCCGGAGTGCGATGACTTTGTAGTCTTCCAGCTTCAGGTACTTCAGATAAGCCTCAAAGTTCTGGCTCGTACTGCTGACCCAATTGTGCGCGGTATCGGGGACACCATGAAACTGAAGAATGGCGACGCGACCATTCCGGGCCTGTTCGGCCGCGCGAATAAAGTTTGCCAGTGTCCAGTTCGGGCGCGCGTCACCAGCCGATGGCAGCAGAAGGGGATGGTCTTTTCCCGGTTCGAATGCGAATCCCTGACCTTCCTCATACGGGTACTCTGGCGCGCCCCCGCGGCGGGCAAATATGATGCCATGTTGCTTCATCACTTCGAATGCCGCCGGGGTTGTTGCATTGCCGGGCCACGCGAAAGTCACGGGAGAAGGAATCCCATTGTCTCTGCACCTGGATGCAATGGCCTCCAGTTGCTCGGGAAGTTGCGCCAGGGTCTTATCGGTGATCCCGAGATGATCGCGAGTGTGGTTGCCAATTTCGAATCCTTCTTCGTGAAGCTGTCGAATTTCCTGCCACGTCATGTAGTCCGTTTTGTTGTCACGGAAGTCAAATCCTTCCGTTATGAAGAACGTCGCACCGAATCCATATTCTTTGAGCAACGGCCTTGCGATTGTGAAATGCGATTTCGCGGAGTCATCAAATGTCAGCACAACCAGCTTGTCCGGAACAGATGGACGAACGATCTGTGTTTTGCTGACCGTCGCAGCGGACAGGCCACGTGCGGACTTGTCTGTTGTTGGTTTGTCACTGGGTGCACCTGGTGATCCTGCGAGAGTCGGCAGGGACAGTGAAACCAGCGCGGACAGTGAAACCAGCAGGATGGCGAGGTGCTTCTGCATCATGGACCGATCTTCATGAGGGATTCGAGGAATTCTATGAGGTCATCATTTTCTCGGCGATCAGATCCCTGACGTATCCCGTTGTTTCCGCGATCGGAACTTTGCTCGCATCTTTGTCCGTTCGCCATTTCACTTCTGTGACGCCTTCGGCAAGACCTTTGCCTCCGACGGTAATCCGGAGGGGAATGCCGATCAGATCAGCATCTTTAAATTTGAACCCCGGGCGTTGGTCACGGTCATCCATCAGGACATCGATGCCAGCGTTTCCAAGTTGTTCGTAAAGAGTATTCGCGACCTTCATGACGGCATCGTCACTGACATTCAACGGGATGATCTGCACAGAGTAAGGTGCGACAGCCAGTGGCCAGATAATCCCACCTTCGTCGTGGCAGGTTTCAACAATTGCGGCAACAACACGAGTCACACCGATGCCATAACATCCCATGATGATGGGGTGAGCTTCTTCGTTTGCGTCGACAAAGGTTGCGTCAAGTGACACGCTGTACTTGGTGCCAAGCTTAAAGACATGGCCCACTTCGATTCCGTGGACAATTTCCAGCACCCCATCGCATTTCGGACATGAGTCGCCCGCTTCAGCGTTTCGCAGGTCGAAGGTTTCCGGGAGCTCAAAATGTGTGCCCGGTATCACTCCTGTCAGGTGTGCGTCTTTTTCATTCGCTCCGGTGATGGCGGAGGAAATTTGAGCGACATCGTGATCTGCAATGTACGCACATTGAATTCCGACGGGGCCTGCAAACCCTACGGGAGCCCCTGTCACTTTGAGGATCGTGGCCTCGTCTGCCAGTTCGACTGTGGTGGCCTGGCAGGCCCGTCGAATTTTTCCTTCATTCGCTTCGTGGTCGCCGCGAAGCAGGACGGCAACCGGTTTTTCATCCACAGAGTAGATGAGTGTTTTGATGAACGAAGTCGGAGCCGCGTTCAGCATCTTGCTGACCTGTTCGATGCTGCCTGCATTGGGCGTTGCAACTTTGGCAGGATCGGCCGCTTCATTCACCTTTGTTGGCAGATTCGAGACGCGTCCGGTGTCGGCGCGTTCCTGATTCGCCGCGTAGTTGCACCCGGGGCAACGGACGACGAAGTCTTCGCCATTGTCTGCCGGGGCCATGAATTCATGTGATGCATCGCCGCCGATGGGACCGCTTTCTGCTTCAACCGGCAGGTATTCCAGGCCGCAACGTTCAAAGATTCGGCAGTAGGCATTGTACATCGCATCATAGGCGGCATTCAGTTGTTCGATGGAGCTGCCGAAGCTGTAGGCATCCTTCATCAGGAATTCGCTGGTTCGCAAAACGCCAAACCGGGGGCGTTCTTCGTTGCGAAACTTTGTTTGAATCTGATAAAGCGTGATGGGAAGCTGACGATAGCTGCTGATGTGGCGTGCCATCAGGTCCGTGATCACTTCTTCGTGCGTCGGGCCGAGAGCAAAATGCAGTTTGCGATCGCCTCGTTTTGCTTCGAAGTTGAACAGCACATTGCCAAAGGCTTCTTTACGGCCGGTTCGTTCGAAGATTTCAATAGGCTGCAATGCAGGCATGAACAGTTCGATTGCCCCGGCCTTGTCCATTTCCTGACGGACGATTTCACTGACCTTGCGAACCGCGCGGTAGCCCAGGGGCAGGTAGGTGTAAGATCCTGCCATCAGTTGCCGAATCAGGCCCGCTCGCAGCATCAGCTGGTGGCTGGGAACTTCGGCCTCGGACGGGACTTCCTTCATGGTGGGGATGAATGTCTGTGACCAGCGCACGATAGTATCCTTATGGAGTGCGAAAAATTCGCGATATCAACATGCACACGATGTGCAGGGGGTGTGGCGAGAAACCAGCATTATCCGTGAGACGTTTAGCAGGGTTCGACACAGGCAGAGGGCATACACCTTTGCCGGGAGCCGCGGATTCTAGCAGAGGTCGGATTTCAGCAAACTGATTCTCAAAAGTGCCTGTTTCTGTGATCTGAGAGGCATTTTTGAGAGCTGTAGATGGGATTGAGCACCCTGGATTGGCGCTCTGGGATGGGGTCGTTAAAGTGGCCTGGAGTAATCGAGTCCTGCCAATTTCAGGGCTCGCAATCTGCGAGTGGGACCGCGAGCGACCATTGGCTGAGAGCGACCATTGGCTAAGAGCGACCATTGGCTGAGAGCGACCACGGGATCTGAGATCCTGAAATAAGAGGTCGACTCGTGTGAATGATGCCTCTACCTCCATGCGGCAGATCGATTTCGGGTCAAGGGCGGTGCCCTTGTGATAAGTCCCCCTGTCTTCAGAAACACGGCAATTCCATGATCAAATTAGGTATCAACGGCTTTGGTCGTATCGGACGAATGGTGTTCCGCGCGGCCGTTCAGAATTTCGCAAACGACATTGAAGTAGTGGGTATCAACGACCTGCTGGAGCCAGAGTACCTGGCCTACATGCTGAAATTCGATTCAGTTCATGGTCGTTTTCAGGGTGAAGTTTCCGTGGACGGGACGGACCTTGTGGTGAATGGCAGGAAGATCCGGCTGACTGCCGTTAAAGATCCATCAACACTGAAATGGGACGAAGTCGGGGCAGACGTCGTTGTTGAATCCACGGGGCTCTTCCTCACCGACGAGACCGCTCGCAACCACATCAAAGCTGGTGCGAAAAAAGTCATCATGTCTGCACCATCGAAGGACGAAACTCCCATGTTCGTCTACGGTGTGAATCACACTGGCTATGCTGGTCAGGATATTATCAGCAATGCGAGCTGCACAACGAACTGTCTTGCACCGCTGGCGAAGGTGATTAACGACAATTTTGGCATCAAGCGTGGCTTGATGACGACTGTTCACGCTGCAACAGCAACTCAGAAGACCGTCGATGGTCCAAGCTCTAAGGACTGGCGCGGCGGTCGTGGCATTCTGGAAAACATCATTCCTTCATCAACCGGGGCTGCAAAGGCTGTTGGTAAGGTGATTCCGGAGCTCAATAAGAAGTTGACCGGAATGGCGTTTCGCGTTCCGACCTCTGATGTATCGGTGGTCGACCTGACAGTAGAACTGAACAGCGAAGCGACTTACGACCAGATTTGTGCAGCCGTCAAGGCTGCTGCAGATGGCCCAATGAAGGGCATCATGGGTTACACGACGGAAAAAGTGGTTTCCACTGATTTTGTTGGCGAAAGCTGCACCAGCGTCTTCGATGCTGAAGCTGGTATCGCTCTTGATGGCACATTCGTGAAGCTTGTCAGCTGGTATGACAACGAATGGGGCTATTCAAATAAAGTGCTGGAGATGGCACGCGTTATTGCGAAGTAGGCTCTGGCAGTTCACTGCTCAACAGCAAGCTGCAGCCCTGTGGATCTTCCACAGGGCTGTTTGTCATTCCGGACGCAGGTCGTTTGGACGGATTCGTCACGCCAATTGTGGCGGTCGTGCGCCGTTTCGAGGTTGTCTTGTGTTCGCGGTAGCATGTCTTCGCGGTATCATTCTCGCGTGGAATGGTCTTACTTCAATCTCTCGAAAGCCGTTGTTGATGTCCGACGTCTCCTTCAAGGAACACCTGAGTTCGCTTCGTCAGGAAGTCGAAGCAGCACTGGTGGAGAATCTGGGATCAGCGCGGTGGCCCGCCAGTTTGAAAGAGGCGGTGGAATACAGCTTGATGGCGGGCGGCAAACGCCTTCGCCCGGTTCTGGTGCTACTGGCATGCGAACTGTGTGGCGGTGAACGCAGAAAGGCGTTTGCAGCAGCCTGTGCAATGGAGATGATCCATACCTATTCGCTGATTCACGATGACCTGCCGTCAATGGATGATGATGAACTGAGGCGGGGGCGTCCGACGAGCCATGTCGTTTTTGGAGAGGCCCTGGCAATATTAGCGGGTGACTGTTTGTTGACCCATGCCTTTCAGACGCTGACCAGCGGCGATTCTCCGCCGAAAGTCATGGCCGAGGTCGTCAGGGTCTTGTCGTCTGCTGCCAGTGGATCGGGAATGGTTGGTGGTCAGGTACTGGACCTTGAAGCAGAGCGGGGGCCATTCCGAAATAGGCTTTTGACTGAACCAGCCGATCGGGAAAATGACCACGGCCTTTCTTTCGACCGTTTGGTTTCGGCAGAATCTGCGGATTCTGAAGAGCAGGGCGGTGCCGAAGCAGAACAAACAGAGATCGGTTCCAACTTTCAGGACACGCGTGACGTAGACCACTTAATTCGTATCCACTCCATGAAAACAGGTGCATTGATTGCAGCCTCGCTGGAATTGGGCGCGATCTGTGCTGAAGGTTCCGTTCAGGATCGTGAGCGTCTGCGCCAATATGGACTTCTGATCGGCCTGGCATTCCAGATTGCCGATGATTTACTGGATGTCACCGGGTCGAACAGCAAACTTGGAAAGACTACGGGACGTGATGTGGACCTGGGCAAACTGACATATCCGTCGCTTCTTGGTGTTGAAGCCAGCCGAAACAGGGCGGAGCTACTTGTTCAGCAGGCCTGTGAACTGCTGAGCCCTTATGGGAACCGAGCCGTCTGGTTGACAGATTTAGCCCGGTTTATCGTGGAAAGAGATCACTAGATGTCATTCGAAATCCTGAGCAATCTGAAGTCGCCCAAGCAATTGCGGGGATTCAGCGATGCGAATCTGAACAAGCTTTCCAGCGAGATTCGTGAGGCCCTGTTATCGATCGTCTCGGACCGTGCCGCGCATTTCGCAAGCAATCTGGGGGTTGTTGAACTATGCATTGCGTTGCATCAGGTCTACGATTTTTCGGTCGATCGACTAATTTGGGATACCGGACATCAGATCTACCCTCATAAGTTGATCACCGGCCGATTTGATCAGTTCCAGACGATTCGTCGTCGGGGCGGATTAATGGGCTACCCGAATCCGTTAGAGAGCGAGTACGACTTATTTGTCACCGGACATGCCGGCAGCAGCGTGTCAACGGTGTTGGGGATGAAGGCGGCTGATGACCTTCTATTCACAGACGGTCGCAAGTCGGTTGCCGTCATCGGTGATGGCGCGCTGCCTTCGGGAATTGTCTTTGAAGCGATGAACAATGCTGCCGGGTTGAACAAAGATCTCCTGGTGATCCTGAACGACAACAAGATGGGCATCTGCCCACGCGTTGGCGGAGTTGCCAGTTATCTTGACAAGGCTCGCGTTGCACCGTTCTACAATGGATTAAAACGAGACGTTTCCTGGTTGCTGAATCGTGTTCCGCTGGTCGGAGAATCCACGGAGAAGATGCTGAGCGGCTTTAAAGATGCCGTGAAGTCTTTCCTGCATGGCGGCATGTTGTTCGAAGAAATGGGTTTTCGTTA
>JAGQQE010000020.1 GCA_020426345.1 Planctomycetaceae bacterium | reverse complement strand
AACTCGTTCATCAGCTTCGGAATCACTCAGGATATCGTGGACGACTTCGACCGAGGTGGCACAAACTACAATATCCGAAACGCGGCAGATCCGATGTTCCCGAATATCGGCTTCGCACCACCGCTGCCATAGTCGTCTGACCGGCTGACGGCGTCAGTCAAAGACTGTTTCAAATGAACCGCAGGTCGATTATTCGGCCTGCGGTTTTTCCATTCGAGAATAGATATGGGCCGTTACTGCCATCCCCGATGCCTGCGGCCAGACAAACGACAGCAGCAGATCCGCCAGTTGGTAGTATCAGGCGGACGGTTAACTTAACTGTCCGTTGAAGAACCAGGACAGGCACGCTGGACGCTATCGAGAGTCGTGTTTTCAGATCTCCTGCTCGAGCCAGTCCCGTTCTTCAACAGGCCGTTAAGTTAACCATTCGCAACGGACGAATCCTGTTCCCCGTTCGTCTTTTTATTGCTGCCTGAATCGCGAATTCGTTCGATCACCAGGAAATAGTCGTCGCTCAAGTCCTCTCGAAGACGCCATTGGTCGGCTTGTTCGTTCAGTTCGCGTACCTGACTCGGAGACTTGATGACGCTGTAGGGATGTTGAGTGTCAATGACAATGATGTCCGTGTCAGCAGGCACTCCGGGCTGGTAATTGTTGACCGCTCGAAGATAGCCGCTGTAGTCATAGGAACGATCGCAATGTGTCAAACGAGTATGCACATAATCAGTAGATGCGATTCGCGATGTGACAGGAAGAAAAGGAGCCAGCTTGTTGAAATGTTCGGCCCTTGGTCCGGGAACAAACAGACGTGCATAGCCAGTGCGTGACTTTGTCGACCAGAATCCGAGACCGACAGGCATCATTGAATTCGTCACTGCGGAAAACAGGGCACAGAAGAATGCAAAACGGGCAATATTGCCGGGATTGACCGCACCGGACAGCAGATGAATTCTGCCGCCGCGAAGACCAGCGGCTGCGGCCCAAAACAGAACGGGCAACATCGGCGCGTGAAAGTGGTGATACGGAACCGGAGGGAGGTCGATGTGAGCTGCGGCAGTCGTTTCCGCGGCACCTGATTCAGATGGCACGGAATCCGCATTCCCCAGCTGAATCAGGCTCAACATGACGAATGTGACGGATGCGGCCAGCAATCTCAATGGACTTCGCCAAAGCACGAATCCAATCGGCACACTGAAGACCATCAGGTAGAGGAATGTCCGGAGACAGAAGAACTGAGCCAGCACTCTTTGCGGTTCCTGCAGCGTCGTCCGCACAAGGTCGCCCGGGCTGTTGCCAAGGTCTCCGAAATAGCGGCTGTAATGAACTGGAACACCTGATCGAAACCAGGGAATGACGACCCAGACGGCCATCAAAACGTACAGGGCGCTGAATGCGCAAAGGCCGATCGACCAAAGCTGATACGTGCGTCCTTCGGTCTTCTGTTCTGAGGGACTTCCGGATGAAACATCAGGGGATGAATCTTCAGCAGGCGAGCAGCCTTTCCTGCCGGACGTTAACCATAAGACCAGTCCGATCGGACCAGTGATCAGTGCGAAGTCTTCCTGAGCAGACAGAGCTACCAGGAAGCAGGCAGACGACTTCCACAGCTGTCGCCGTTCCGCCAGATCGATGCCCCAGAACAGGAATGGCAGGCCGAAACTTCCTGGCCTCAGAGTCTTCAGGTCGATGGCAATGTCCAGAAAATGCATCGGAAAAAACAGAAGCCATGCCAGCCCAAGCCACATGGCCGCGCTTCGACTTCCGGAATGACGAAGTGCGATGGAATAGACAGGGACTACGCAGATTCCCAGAGCAATTGATTCGGCCAGTTCCAGCATCAGGTGCGAAGGCCAGATCATATGGATGGGTAGCAGGAGCAGATGGATCACCTGAATGTGCTCTCCCAGAAACAATCCCTGGTCGAGGTAACTACGAAACCCCTTGCCATGCCAGACATTCCAGAGATGCTCTTCGTACATCGCCGAATCACCGTGTGGGATCCAAAGTCCGGCATACAGTCGTTCATTCATCCAGAAGGAAACGCAGATCCAGCATCCCGTTGCAACAAGCAACACCACCAACTGCCAGTCAACCCGCTTAGGAGGAAGAGCCGCTGACGGCGCCCTCATGCGTGTTTCCGGAAGTATTGCTGTCAGAGTGGCGGCCGGAAAAAGGGACAGCCAGAGTCCGGGGGCAAGGTAATAGAGCTGGCTGAATATCGACGCCGGTTGAAGGTCAGCCAGAAGCCAGAGTCCTGTCCAGACCAGACTTGCCAGCCACACCAGTCCCAGTTGTCGCGTCAGTTGAGAAACTGTCTGCCGACACAAGGTCTCCGGAATGAGAATCCGTAGGAGCACTCCGAGAGCCAGCAATGCCGTCGCTAAGCCGAAGATTCGGATCAGAACCGGAACAAACAGAAGTTCCACTTCAATTCCGCCGGCAAAATCAACGCGCACCTGTCCACCAAAGGTGCGAATAATCTGAGCATTGATGTCGCCTGGCCACAAGGAGGCTGTCAGCATTGGATCACTGAGTACCAGCAAAACCATGATCGCACACGAAAGGCAGCCGCCGATCAGCAGGCTGAGTGACTTCATCAGGTTGTGGTTTGTCGTTCCAGGGTTCATTCAGAATTCAATTCAGCCCCTTAGGGGACGCATGGAATGCGCGCTATCACACGAATCAGCTGGAATCATCGATCTGGTGCAGATTCCTTTAGGATGGGGGCAACAGGTGGAATGGGTAGTTCTCTGGTGGCGTTCATGATCGAATCATATTGACCCAGTTCTTAATTCCTGTGACCCTATCCACTCCCGCCTTTCGCGCTTCCTGTCATTATGTGTTTCCCGTCGAAATGGTCGTCTCTGACCCCTCTTCTCGCAATTTGTTCCGCTGGCTGCTTTGCCTGTTGGCAATCGCAGTCGTTTCGGGCTGCGCGACGACTGAATTCGTCAAACTACGCAGAAAGCCGCACAATCCGCTGGTAGAAAGGCTCCACAGTACCAGATTTGGCGATCTTGCCCCGTCAGAACGCACAAATCTGTACCTGTCCCGTTCCGGATACGATGGCCCGGCCGAGCTGCAACCAATGCTTTACCATTGCGCGAATCAGTTAAGGGCTGCCTGGGAACATGATGCGCTCTATGCGCTGGCTGAATTGAGATACATTGGTGCACGTTCGGTCGCCAGACATGACGCTCAACTGGCTGGCGAGTTGTATCTGGATGCCAGCCAGGCGGCCTGGTTCTACTTCATGACGCCGGATCCAACTGGTCGAATCCCGGACCCGACCGAGGTTGAACACAGAGAAGCGGCTGAGCTCTACAACGGAAGTTGCGAATCTTTATTGCGCGTGATCAAGGCGGCTGGCCCTTACGAATTGGGGCAATCGCTTTTAATGCCGCTCAGCCATCGGCGGATCATCCTGGACATTCCGTATCCGAATTCGACGATTCATCCCGAGAATCTCGCGGAATTTGAATTTGTCAGTGACTTCAAGCTGACAAATCTGCGAAATCATCACCGGTCGCCGGGGCTTGGGGTTCCGCTGGTGGCCTATCGACGGCAGCCGCAGCAGCCGCATGCGATTGAAGAATACTACACCGAACAGATGGGGTTCGCGGCAACAGCGCTGCTTCGCTTTGCGCCTCCGGGAACGACACAACACCAGACCCCGATTTCAACATTTGCGGACGCGATGGCATCGACTTACGGGTTCAACCTGCCAGCGAATCCGGCGGTCATTCAGTTGCAGTTGTTCGATCCTCGCGAAACCGATGGGGTTGTCATTCAGAATTCGCTGGTTCCGCTGCAAACGGACCTGAGTACGCCGCTGGCTAGAGCACTAAGTAATCCTGATCTGAAGCTGCTGGATACCTGGGCGTTCTTTCGCCCCGATCATGCACGGGCTATCGAAGGGCTTTACATGGTACAGCCTTATGACCCCGATCGGATTCCTGTGCTGATGGTGCACGGAATCTGGTCCAGTCCAATGACATGGATGGAAATGTTCAACGACCTGCAGGCCGACCCTGAGATTCGGCGACGGTACCAGTTCTGGTTCTATTTGTATCCCACAGGAGAACCCCTGCCCTTCGCCGCTGCAAATCTTCGGCAAGAACTGGCAAATGTCCGGATGGCGGTTGATCCGCAGCGGCAGAACGACAAGCTGGACCAGATGGTCATGGTGGGGCACAGTATGGGCGGATTGATTGCCCACCTGATGACGATCGAAAGTGGCAACCGACTCTGGGACAGTGTGAGCCCCGTTCCGTTTCATCACATTCAGGCACCGCAAGAGCATAAGGCGGAGATGCAGCGAGTTTTCTACTTTCATCGCAATCCATCCGTGGCACGTATTGTCACGATCGCGAGCCCGTATGACGGCAGCCGATATTCCAATGCATTTACCCGCTGGCTGAGTGGATCACTGGTCTGGCTGCCGAATCGAACCATGCAACTGACTCGGTTGCTGTCTGATTACAACGAATCCGTTTGGTCCGATCGGGTTCTCACTCCTCGCACCAGCCTGGATTCGTTGACGCGTGAGTCTGCTATCCTGCAATTGATTCAGGATACGCCTGTGCCACTCGACGTGCCGCATCACAATGTTGTCGGGGTCAGAAAAGGCAAGTCGCCGGATCAGTGGACGGACGGCGTTGTGAACTTCAGAAGTGCTCACCTGGAAGACGTCGACAGTGAAGTCATCATTCGCGCCGGACACAGTCAGATTCAAAGGCACCCTGACACGATCGCAGAAGTCCGTCGCGTGTTGATCGAGCATCTCCATGAGCTGAATCAGACGCGATCGCTCCCCCTGTTCAGCATTCGCTGACCAACGCGCTTTGGCCCTATGATTCGAACGACTTCCGAGCAGGTGATTCCTGTTCGCTGTGTGTTTCAGCTCAGCAATTGCCAGGCGATTGTTGCCGCGCCTGCAGCAACACAGTATATCGAGAACCAGTGGAGTCGATCTGCTACGACAAGTCGGATCAGCCATTTGAGACAGAAGACTCCGACGATGAAGCTCACGATGGTCCCCGCGAGAATTGGCAGGACTTGAGGATCCACGCTCTCTTCACCCGTGAGCAGATCCTTCATTTGCAGGACCGTCGCTCCACCGATTGCCGGCAAAGCAATCAGGAAAGAAAACCTAGCTGCGTCTGGTCGACTGAGTCCATTCAGAAGTCCACCGGCAATCGTGCTCCCGGACCGACTGATGCCGGGAATAATAGCGAATGCCTGAAACAGTCCAACAAATAAAGCCGTGCGCGGACTCACGTCACTGCTCGGCTCCGATGTGGCAATATCCTTCTTGTCGTGGCCTGCTGACTGCTTTTGAAAGTAACGTCCCGCCACCAGAAGAAACGCCGTGACAAGTAAGGCACAGCCAGCATACAGCGGCTCATTGAAAAGGGATTCAATGTGATCCTTGAGCAGAACTCCAACCAGTCCAACTGGGATGGTGGCAAGAACAATCATGGCTACCAGTTTGAGATTTTTTCGCAGGTCGAGCAGATCTTTCCAGTAAACCACCATGATCGAAAGCAGAGAACCAAAGTGCAGTGCGACATTCATTGTCGCGTTTTCCGCAGGGACTCGCATGTCCGTATAACGTTCCAGCAAAGCGCCGATAATGACGAGATGCCCGGACGAACTGATTGGCAGAAACTCGGCAATACCCTGAACGATGCCGAGAATTATGGAGTAGATGTAGGCTTGCATGAAAAAGACTCTACATCGATTTCATGAACAGCGACCAATTCGCGGCGATCCGGCGGCTCGATTCCGGAGAAACATCGGCAGCCTGTGCGGCTGGGAGCGAAAAAACACGCAATCCAGATTCCTGCATTACGCGAATGGATGTCGTTCGCAGTACCTGAGACTGGCGGTCGGACGGAATCTCAAGTTGAAGGACGGATCGTCCCAACTGCGAATCGACTGAATTTTCGGCGGTTGGTGAGATCCACCCATCAAGCATCAAGGCGCCACGAAACGGGCTGTTCATCGAATAGATCAGATTTCGGGCCAGATCGGCTTCGCTGCTTTCTGCCGCAACGACCAGACGCAGCGAGTCGATTTCCAGCTCTCGAGCGGTCTGGATGGCTCCCAGCACGATGAGCCGAATATCCTCCTGCGTGAGCCTGGTTCCGTCCGGGTTTCGCGGGACTGCGACCGCGAGATGGTGAGAATGGATGACTGACTGCCACGACCGCAGCACTTGTTCTTCTGGCTGGTTGCCTGACGACAGCAGTACGATCAGTCCCGGTCCGGGATCGCTCTCATCTGATACAGTGCTCTTTCCGGAGGGATGAAAGACAATGACGTGCCCATCCTCTCCGATGGGAATGTCTTTTCGTTGGGGGGCGCTGACACTCTCGACAATATCCAGGAGCTCGGAGGAAGTCGAATTTGCGGCTCCACGAACGAGCGCCAGTACTTTTGAATCGTAGGAAGGTATTTCGGTGGGGAAATCACCGGTCACCACCTCTGTCGTCTGCAGCGGCTTCTCGTCGTCCGTATCAGTTGTAGAACTGGAGTACCTGGTTTCGCTCCAGCCAATCACCACTTTGGATCCGGGGGGATGTTTGAAGAGTTCTCGACGAAGACCACCTGCCGATGGAATGTCAACGCCATCGATCGATTCAATTCGAACGACAGCTGGCAATCCGGCTTTCGCTGCTGGTGAATCAGATTCAACACAGACGATCAGGCCGTTCGGCTGGTTTGCCAGCAGGTCTTCTTCTTCCTGGTTTTCAGGGTCTTTACTTTTTGACGGTCCCCGCCGCGGCGCGGGAATGACGGGCTCATTCTCTTCGTTTGCCGCGTTCCCACCGGTTCGAAAGTCGGCCAGTGGCATTACGCCAAGGTATCCCGGCTGAACAACTGGTAGTCTTTCAGCCAGGATCAGGTTGACGTCCATTTTTTCGCCGTCGCGTTCAATCTGCAATTGCATTCGGTCTTCTGCGTAGCTTCTGGCAACAGCCGATTCAAGTGTCGCGGAGCGATCGACCAACAGACCATTGACCATAACGATCCGATCACCCGTCCTGAGCCCTGCTTCAGACGCCGGGCCTCCCGGGTGCAGAGACTGGACCCTGACATCATCGGAGTATGCTCCGGGAGCGGTGATCGCAATGCCCAGTTTTCCGGACTTCAGGTTCTTTCCGGCTCTCAGTCGATTGGCAGAATCCAGCACGTCTTTCATCGGAATCGCGAATCCAATGCCGGAGTCGTACCATTCGACGCCGGCCTCTACACCATCACTGGATCGAGGCGACAAAGGGACCAGCAGCCCCAGCACGTCGCCATCCAGATTGATGAGTGGACCGCCGTAGTTCAGCGGAGAGATCTTAGCGTCCGTCTGAATTGCCATAGAATGAACGCGATTGACGGCGCTGAGGATACCCACAGAGATATTCGATGATTCCGTGTCGTAAAAACGTCCGACGGCAATTGTCCATTGCCCAATGATCGGATCTGCAATTGCCGTTGTCGCAGTCGTCGGTGTGCTGCCAGCGGTAGACTGAAATGCAGTCCAGTCGCCCTGCCCCGCTTTCAGCAGGACAAGTTTTCGTACAAAGTCCGTGGCGACGATTTCCGCGGGAACCCGTTTTCCGTCAATGGTTTCAACAAGGATCGCCTGCGGATTACCTTCGACGGAAAACGCGCTGGTAACGATCTGCCCATCTGACGAAATCACAACACCTGTCGAGGCCGCCGTATTGATCTTTCCGCCGTCTGTATTCTGTTCACTGCCAATTGGGCGTATTCGGACAACGGCCGGGTCAACCTTCCGCACAGCCTGCTGAACCAACTGCCCAAGTTCATCGATTTCACCAGGTGAATCGCTGGCACGCACGGAGGATGCCAGGGTCAGGAATATCGCAAGGCCCAGGATGATCTGCTGCTTCGCTGGCGGGAATAGGGGATTCAACAGCATTTGGGCACTCGTGCTACCTGACGTCTCTTCTCAATTGAACCAGCCGACGGGATTCCAAAACCAGAATCGCGGGCACAATGGTAGTGTAGGCATCACAAGGCGGCTTCACCATGCGATCGCCATCACCATTTAGGAACGGACGTCACATCAATTCGCCGGATTGATGCGTTCGGCCCTGATTGCCACGTTTGTGGAGTGGAGGAATGTGATGCCTTGTCTTTATAGTTCTGTGGCACGCTCTGTTTCACTCACGGAATTCTCTGATGACACTTCGACAGCTTGGTAATTCTGACCTGCGCGTCTCTGCGATTGCAATGGGGTGCTGGCCCATTGCGGGCATTACGAGTCTGGACGTCAATCCGCAGGACAGCCGGAAAACGCTTCAGGCTGCGATCGATGCCGGGATCAATTTTCTGGACACGGCATACGCCTACGGTATTCATGGTGAAAGTGAATCACTGATAGGAGAGGCCGTGGCTGACTGTCGCGATGCCGTTGTCATCGCGACAAAGGGTGGTCTGCATCGCATCGGTCGCGGGCAGGCTCACGATGCATCGGCGGCGACCCTGTTGCGTGAGTGTGATGAATCTCTGAAGAGACTTCGCACTGACTACATCGATCTTTACTACCTTCATGCACCGGATCCCGCCGTCCCCATTTCGGAATCCGCCGACGCAATTCGCCAGATGATTGCTGCAGGCAAAGTTCGATACGCCGGAGCTTCGAATCTGAAACCTTCACAGCTGGAAGAATTTCATTCCGTCTGTCCCCTGGTTGCCATTCAGCCCCATTACAACATGCTGCAGCGGGAAATCGAAGCCGACATCATGCCCTGGTGTGCGAAGCACAACATTGGATTGTGTGTCTACTGGCCACTAATGAAAGGATTGCTGGCCGGTCGTTTGCCGCGGAATCATCAATTCGATGATGCGGATGGCCGAAAAAAATATCCCATGTTTCAGGGGGAAGAGTGGCAGAAGAATCAGGACTTCATGGATGAAATGAAGCAAATCGCTTTCGATGCCGGCTGTCCGGTTTCTCAGCTGGTTCTCGCATGGACGATTCGTCAGCCAGGAATTACGTCGGCGCTATGCGGTGCAAAACGAGACTGGCAGATTCTGGAAACAGCCGCTGCGATGTCGATCAGTCTCAGCGATGCCATCCTCGATCGTATTCAGGCTGCGCTGCGTCGACGCGGTCAGCCCTTTTCGATCGCAGCCGTGTAGCGAGATTCGGGAACAATGGGACGCGTGATTCATAGACATGGCCAGGCCCCTGCTCTTCAAAGGATCGAGGTAAAAGATGACCAGCGATGAACCCCAAACTGGCGATCCGAAGCCACGCGATATCTCTGGCGCGCTGGAGGATTTTATCGAATCATCGGTTTACCCACAGCCAGCAATCAAAGCACGGGAAGACTATCGCAATTACGACTCGCCCGCCCGGGAATCTGTTCGGGATTTCTACCGTCAGAACCATCGCTTTCAGACCTATGAATTTGTTGGCCGGAAGCGTGCTGAATTTCTGCAGTTGAACCGGCGGCAAATGGGAGTCATTGAAGCTCTGAATTTCCTGAATACTCTGGTGGACGATTCAGATCCTGACATCGAACTGGATCAGCTTCAGCACCTGTTACAGACCGCAGAAGCCATTCGACATGATGGCCATGAAGACTGGTTTGTATTGGTTGGCTTACTGCACGATCTGGGCAAGGTGCTTTGCCTCTGGAATGAACCACAATGGGCCGTTGTGGGCGATACGTTTCCCGTTGGTTGCCAGTTCAGCGATCGAATCATCTACAGTGAATTCTTCACCGCCAACCCGGATGTGACACACAGCGTCTACCAGCAGCCGCTGGGCGTCTACAAGCGCAACTGCGGGCTTCGGAATGTCCTGATGTCCTGGGGCCACGACGAATATCTGTTTCACGTTCTGAAGAATTATCTGCCGGAACCAGCCCTCTACATGATCCGATACCACTCCTTCTATGCGTGGCATCGTGAAGGACAATACGACTGGCTGTGTGATGATCATGACCGAGAGATGCTGCCGTGGGTCCGGAAATTCAATCCCTACGATTTGTATTCAAAATGTCCGATCGCGCCGGACTGGCACCAACTGAAACCGTATTACGAAGAACTGATCCAGAAATACCTGCCTGCGAAGATTGCATTCTGACACATCAGGCTGCCTGTGAATCGCAGCGCGTAAGACGCTTCCCGAAAGCAGATGAGGCTGCGTTCCGTGGCGGATACGATTTTCAATCTGTTGAACCGTGTCTGGTGGCGATGGACCCCCGGTTCACACGATGGTTTTTCGATGACCTACCATTGGTTCAATCTGCTGGAAGGGACTGTCTGGCTGGTGGTTGCCGGATTCATCGCGCGGCGGGCCATTCGATTCAGCAGGCACTGGATGGAATGGCTCTATGCTTCGTCGTTCGCTTTGTTCGGCATCAGCGACTGGGTGGAAGCCTGGCAACAGTCGACCGTCCTGATTCTGGCGAAGGCACTTATCCTGCTTTGGATCGTCCTTCTTCGTCAACGATCGATGTGCGTCTGGTATCCGGGAAGTCGCGTCTACTAGGCCATCTTCACAGCACGCTGTTTGGTTTCAGGTTTTGCCGGATCTCGTTTCGGATCGGATGAAGCCAACTGGACGGCACGATGGTGAATTTCACGTGCATGCACTTCCTGTCGAATCAACTCACTTTTCACCCGGTGTCCCTGCACCAATCAATTCGTCGTCACTGACTACGTAACGGATTTATGTCTCGATCGAGCGAGGACGAAGATGACTGCGACGATGGCATTGCCCAAAAATATCCATAGGCCCAAAGACGTCTTTTTGTTCGTGTGATTCTGAGTCTCCGGGTGATTTCGGGGCTGGATCGGTTGGCCGTCTGCCGTCAGAGCACGGATTAGTTCACCCTGCTTCGTTTGAATTACGGCCCATCCGTCGGGTACAGAGAATTCAAACAGTGTTTTCTCGACGTGGCAGTTCAGTTGAATGTCCAGAATAGTGCGATCATCGAATTCGGTGACCTTACCATTCGCCAGCTTTTCTTTGCGCCATTTGGTCGGTAATCCATTCACTCCGTACCCTCCTCGCGTTTCCCGCTCAGTGAGACTTCCATTCTTTGTATAGCATTCAACTCTTAAGATTCTGTCGGGGTGGCCTTCAACTGTGGCCACGCTTACAAGATCGACGCCTTCGAAGTTCAGAGTAAAATGGTCTGCTTCCACCCCATCGATCGTTCCGGCGGACCACGCAACTTTCAATCCTCCTGAGGTGCCTCCGTTTGCTATTGTTCTGAGTCTCTGGTCGTCCATGACCAGCTCGTTTAATGGCCATGACTTTTTCGTAGCAACCCGGATCATGAACTTTGGCACATCGTGCAGAGAGAACATCAACCAGGGAGATCGTTGTGGAAAGACGGCTCGGTCACTTATATTCTGACTTGCGAACTTTGCTACCTGATTGTACATGAAGCAGTCACGAAGCCCGTCTTCGTTCTGTGCGCCCCTCACTTCTGCCATTTCGAAATCTTCGTCGGCAACAAATCCTTCCAGACCGCGCAGGCGTCGCCGGCTTTCCACATACGACTTGCTCTGTATTGGGTCCTTCGCATCAATAATCACCCTTTCTCGGTAGTACTCGTACTGAGTCTGATGGTGAGCGCTCCCTTCAATGGTTTTCGTAACGAGCTCCTCGACCAATTTCGATCTGTCGGGGTAATTTTCGGGATACATGGACTCATAGAAGCGACGTTCTGATTCCCTGTCTGCCGATTCGGACCGGAAAACTCGCACGCTGCGAAGATACGATACTTGCATCGTCTGCGGAAGCGGAGCCCAGGCTGAGCGCAGGAATGCATCCAGCTTTGCGGCAGAGTCAGGCTTTTCACCGACAATCGGTTGAGTATAAGCCAGCAACTCAAGACCAGCTTCATATGAGCCAACCAGCATGGGAACGTTCGTACTTAGCCCAGTCGGCACCTTGAAATAATCTCCGCATCCCACTGGTTCAATGCTCTCAGGGCATGGACAGGCTGCCGGCGTTATTAAGTCTGGCCAGTTCTTAAAACATCCAGCATGAACGTTCTCTGTGCCGGTGACTAACACGCAAAGTGCATACCAAGCCAGAAATCGAGTAGTCTTCATCGGACAATCCTTTCAATCTGCCTGGAGTAAACACCAGACAGCACGTGCAACCCCTCGACGAAATGACACTCTTTCATACTGACGACTGCGTTCCAATCTTACCCAGATACAAAGCAGCGTCATCGACTCCGAGAAATCGGGGCAAGAAGCTGAGGGGTCGAAGTGCCACGTAGATGCAGAAATGAGCCTTTTCTCGAGACATACCATTGTTGAGATTCGGTAAATGCAAATACTTGCACATCAGGGACCGGGAGTAGTGTGTAGTACGTGGTGTATAGTTTGTAGTGTGAGGGTTGAGGAAACGTTGGGCATTTTAGAAAGTTTCCACCCGTCGCAATCGGCAAGCGATGAAGGTTGACACGCATGATGTGAGATTGAGGTGTTTGGGCAGAAGCACACTTCGGTTCTTCGTTGTCGGTTGCTGGCTGGGAGCATGCATCGTCTTCAAGCCTGGTGTGGTGCGGAGTGATGCTGGGTATTTTCCTGTTCCTGCAGGCACGCGACTGGGCATCAGGTCGGATTTCTGCATCGCACACTGTTGAGCTGTTGGCTCCGACCGTCGGTGGATTGGCGGGTGAGACCGCCGCCGTCGGCTTGTCGTCAATCTGGTATCCAGTGACGGCATGGTTCGACTGGGTTCAAGCTGTGCCGGCGATGCCCGATAGAATGCTCACGACGTTGGAGTCGCCGCATCGAGTCTCCTGTTGCCTGATATTGAGCCCGTCGACAGGATCCTGTAATCACCAGCAGAAGAGCATATGCTGCGATGTCTGGCGGCTAATGTCTTGCTGTTGATTGCGGTGGTGATGCCCCCCGATTTGCCTCGGGTACAACTGCAAACATCGCGATGACAAAAAGCGGTTGGATGAAGCACGTCGACGAAAGAAGACTTCTATCTACGCCTTTGTGCTGCGTTCGATCTCCATGTTGTCGATCAGGCGAGTCGTCCCCACCTTAGCGGCAATCAGGGCCACGGATGGGGCGTCCCAGTTATGGAGTTGCTGCAGGGTTCGTCGATCTGCGACCACGGCGTATTCCAGGTTGATGCCGACGGCCGATTCCAAATGCGCCTGCATGCGATTAGCGACATCGACGGGAGTCAAGTTTGGCTGCTGAGCCAGTGATTGAGCGAGCTGCAGTGCGCGATGCAGTTCCAGAGCCTGGGTGCGTTCTTCCAGTGTCAGGTAGCGATTACGGCTGCTCATCGCCAGTCCGTCGGGTTCACGAACGATGGGACAGGTCACAATCTCGATGGTAAAATTCAGGTCCTTCACCATCTGTCTGATGACGAGCTGCTGCTGATAGTCCTTTTGTCCGAAGTAAGCACGGTCCGGATCTGTGATGTTGAACAGCTTGCAGACAACTGTGGAGACGCCGTTAAAGTGGCCCGGGCGATGGGCTCCCTCCCATGGATCGGCGACATTTGCAACGCTGACGAAAGTCTGGGCGTCCTGATCGTACATATCGGACTGAGATGGCGTGAAGACCAGGTCCGCTCCGGCAGTTCGGCACAGCACCAGATCTTCATCCAGAGTTCTTGGGTAGCGACTGAAGTCTTCGTTAGGGCCAAACTGCGTTGGGTTAACGAAGATTGTCGTCAATACATAATCGCATTCCTGCCGTGCTCGTTCGATCAGGCTGATATGCCCCCGGTGCAGAGCACCCATAGTCGGTACGACACCAACGGATTTTTGCTGCCGTCTGGCTTCCTGAACCAGCTGATAGACATCTCCGATGCAAGAAGCGACGATCATAGATTTAGGGGCTCTAACAAAACCGGGACAGGCACCTTTCCCGACAGCAAATTCACAGCTTTTCTGAGCGGTTCCGGGAGCCAGTCCCGGTTTTGTCAGGCGTTCTTAGAATCGATAGCTTGGGTTGCGGGTATCGAAGTCCCGGTCTGTCAATCGGACATCGGGCTTGATCCTGGAGAAGATATAGTCTTCGATGATCGGAGGCTTCGAACCAGGTGACGTTGGGAATCCCAGTTGCTGGACACGAACAGCCAACCCCGATTCCTCGTCGATCCAAAGTCGCGTGACATGAAACGGAAATTGCCGTCTTGGCTGAGGATGTGAGCCCTCAATGACGCGACATGTAAATTCCGCGACCTTGGCGTCTTTGAAGTACTTGACCTCAGTCTCGCCGTATTTTTTTTCTTCTTCCCACTGATTCACGACGGCTTCAACCATGTTGGCAATGCCGGCTTTTGTAATCGGGTACCGATTCTCGGCCATCACCTGACTTCCGGTCGGTGAAAGTTCCAGCGTTCCAATCAGACCAGCCAGCCCCGTTTCATGGACAAGCAGATTGTTGTTGTTGCGTCCTTCGACGTAAATGACTTCGCGTCCTTCTGAGGGATTCTCGAAGTACATGTAGACGCTGAACGGTTCATGTCGAACCTTCATCCGCATTTGCTGGGCGATCAGGGATTTGCCAACGATTTCCCGCTTCGTAAACGTGGCTTCGTAGGCGGACATCGCTTTCGCACGCGAAAAACATTCTTTTGCGAGTTCCACTGGCTTTGTTAGTGGGTGTTCAGCGGCTGCATCGGCCGCCTGCACCAGGCCGGCTGAAAATGTTGCCCCGGCGATTGCCCCAAGGACGTGGCGGCGTGAAATGAGGTTGTTTCGATTCTGCTTCGACATGATTCTCTCCATGATCAGCCAATGGGCTCTGCTCGCTCAGCAAATTGTAGCAGCGTTTTGAAATCCTTCGACAGGCACCTGAAACTTGTCCTGAACTTAGGCTTTGCCCATGTCTTCGTTGGGCAAAACTGCAATTGTGGCGTTTTCCAATGTTCTCTAGACTTCGGCAATTATTGCCACTTCAATGCCAACAGGTTTTGGCTTTCAGGCTGGTTGGACAACAGACTGAGTGGACGAGGGATGGATTCCAAAAGCGGGTTACTTTCTACAGTCGTCATGATGGTACCACTGATTGTGGTCCCAGCAATCGCGCTCCTGCGCCCGGCGATTCCTGGCAACGGTATTTCCACAGCCCCTTTGGGCGCTGCGACCGAAGATGACTTCTTTAATGAAGACTTCGGCGAATTTGCGGCATCTGATTCTGGCAAACAGTCAGACGACTCTCAGTTCCCGCTATCCACAACTGGCCCTGATGATTTTTCTGACTGGTTTGGTCAGGAAAAGTCGGTAAGTCGGGGGGAATCGGTATCCGGCCGCCCTGCCCCCGGTGCCCCTCGGGCAGAGGCTGGCCAAAGTGGGATGAATTCTTCGCTGATTTCGGACCCCTTCGCCGAAGAACCAGGTGTCGACCACGAAAGCCGGGTTGAATTAGAAACAGCCGAGGCTACCAGAGAACGCTCCGACCTGGACGAGTCGGTTTTGTTGACAAGACTTCAGCAACTTGGGGTCACGCGTTCCCTGTGGTTTTCAACCGGACATTCGGGGCAAACCGGGTTTGCGGTCTTCATTCCTGTTCAGGGATCGACGCAATATCGATTTGAAGCGGTCGCTGACGGTCGTATGGCGGCACTCAAGAGTGTAACTCAGCAAGTGACGGCCTGGCGACAATTGCAGCAGACGGGGCCATGATACATGTGGCCGCAGGTTCAAACATGGTCAACGAAGAACGGCCATCCGGCAGCCACGATTAACAATCAGAGTGGCCTGCTTCTGGCGCGGACAGAATCGCAGCGAATGCGGATGCTGCGCGGACCTTTGCGTGTCAGGCAGTCGCTGCTGGATCGTCTTCAGTTCCTGCCGGATGGCGGTCTTGTACGATCGACTCGGATTGCTCGACTGGAAGCTGCCCTGTTGATTTCCGGAGGGCCGCAGTCCGCCCGAAAGCTTGCGCAGCTGGCGCGGCTCATTGACTGGAAGGAGGCGGTTCAGCTCATCCAGGTGCTGAATGACAGTTACGAACGTGATCGCTCCGCTTTCCGAATTGAGAATACGGCTGGCGGATATCAGATGATGACGCGATCGCAACTGGCCCCGTGGCTTGAGCGAATCCATCAGCGCCAGGATCAAATGAAACTGACCCCGCCCGCGATGGAAACACTCACGATTATCGCCTATCAGCAACCCGTTACGCGTGCCGATGTGGAAGCCATCCGCGGAGTTCAGTCGACCGATATGATCAAGCAGTTGATCGATCGCGGACTGGTTCGCATTGGCGGTGAAGACGATTCACTTGGGCGTCCGTTTCTGTACATCACGACGCGACAATTTCTCAACATGTTTGGTCTTCAGCGGCTGGAAGATCTGCCCAACTTTCAGACGCTCCGCCGCCAAACGGCGGTACCGTCCGCATCGGATCTGGATACCGATGACGAAGAAGACGGTGAAGGGCATTCCGACGTCAGTTCGGCTGGTTCAGCTGCATAACCATCTGCAGTATCTGATCACCAACCTCATTGATTTGTCGCAGTTCACCGCTTTGGGAGAGACCGGGAACAACGTGCCAGTCAGGCCGGCCTGCGGCGATTTGTTGATAACATCCCCGGACACGTTCCATGTAGGATGTATCGGCTTCCTGCAAATCCGCTTCCCGGTCTGTGTAATCTCGTGCCGCCTTTCGGGATACCAGTTCGCGGCTCCAGTCCGACGACATATCAATCAGAATATTGGCGTTGGCCTTTGGGAGTCCAAAGACATCAAATTCAACCCGTTCAATCCAGTCGATCAGTTGCGAGCGTTCTTCTCCATCAAGTTTTGCAGCCTGATGTGCGAGATTGGAACCCACGTAACGATCAAGAACGACGACGTCATTTGTCGCCATCATCTGCTCAAGCGCAGAACGCGATTCAAAGCGATCTCCGGCATAAAGGACCGCGGCGAGCTGAGGATGGACATCGCCAAGCTGGCCGAAACGTCCATTCAGAAAATCACCAATCGCCCGGCCGAAATTAGTGGCAGCATATCGAGGGAACTGCATCGTCTCCGTTTGCACGCCCGCATCGCGTAACGCTGCAACGAGTCGATTGGCCTGAGTTCCCTTGCCTGACCCATCGATCCCTTCAATTGCTACCAGAAACGCCATGACTATGCCTTCGCCATATTCGGCGTTCACTTAACGAGCGCTTTGATCCGATCGGCAACCACACCTTCGCGTGTCGCGCTCGCTGCAATTCCATGAATCAGTTGTCCAAGGTCCTGTTCGGTGCCAGGCAGTTCCACCGGCATGTACCAGCGGTCCGTTCCTTTAACAAAGCCTGGCCTGTCTTCGCTGAATCGTTCCGCGAGTACTTCGAGCCTGGCCCCTGCCACTTCGCTGTCTGCCGCTGTCGAGAGACGACGGCTGTAAAACTCCATCGCCAGATCTCGTTCCAGTTCGCCAAGCTGATGGACGCGGCTTTTGATGACAGGCGGCGGAACCTGATCGGGCATTGTTGCCGCAGGTGTTCCGTCACGACGGCTGAATGGAAACACATGCACTTTCATGAATCGCGCCCTGCGGCAGGTGTTCATTGTCTCCTGGAACTCGTCTTCAGTTTCGCCGGGGAAGCCCACAATCACATCAGTCGAAAATGCTGGGTCGTTGCCCAGAATGTCGCGAATCTGATTCAGACGATCGAGAAACCGTTCGACACGGTAACGTCGACGCATGCGGGTCAGAACAGAGTTGCTTCCACTTTGTAATGCAGGATGGAATTGCGGACACAGATGTTCGCAGTCTCCGGCGGCTTTGATAAAGTCGTCATTCACTTCGACGGTTTCGATGCTGGAAAGACGCATGCGCCAATCGCCGGGAATTTTGTCCAGTCGCCGCAGAAGATGCCAAAGTCTCTCCGGTTGATCCCCGGGTTTCAGATGATTCGTATCGATTCCGAAATGACCGACATGGACGCCGCTTACAACGATTTCACGAAATCCATTATCGATCAATCGTCGAAACTCTTCCTCAATATCGACGGGGCGACGGCTTCGTAATCCTGGCCGGACTGTCGGGATAATGCAGTAGGAACATTTGAGGATACATCCATCCTGAATCTTGACGAACGCGCGATGGCGTCCTTCAAAGTCACTAATGCCCTTAGGCATATCGACAATGCCAAAACGGCTCAGGACATCCGGAAGTTCACGTTTGTCCGTGACGACATCAATGACATTTGGCAGTTCGCTGACGGCTTGAGGGTCCCGTGTTGCGTAGCACCCGGTGACGATGATCTTTGTACCTGGGTTTTGACGTGCGAGCTGGCGAATCACCTGCCGCGATTTGGAATCGCCGGTATTTGTGACCGTGCATGTGTTCACCAGACAAAGGTCTGCGCGTTCATCATCGGTGGCTTCACGGTAGCCGCTTTCTGCCAGCGCTTCTCGCACAAGCTGCGTTTCGTATTGGTTGACCTTGCAACCAAGGGTCACCAGCCGACAGGTTCGAAATTCCACCATTGAAACGTGCACGATATTGGACAGAAACAGACGTGAGACGGATCGCGGCATGGTGACCTTGTCTGCTTTGAAAGGCAAATCTGCACACAGGAAGTGCGGAAGTTTTCCTCAGATCCTGAATGTTGCTGAAACGCAACATGTATGCGGGAGCGTGGCAATTCAGCAACATACGGTGATTCGACGCAACCACCCATGTTGCATTCGACAATCAGGCAGCCGGAACGTGGCAACATCCGGGCATCATTTTGTCTTCGATTCGTTGCGAATCGGCTCTGTTGCATCCCGATGGCGACAACTCATGGCTTCCGACTCGTTTTTCTTCAACTTTGTCTGCAAGTCTGAGCAAGGTTTCGTGGTAGTTCCTTTCCGCCAAACTCTGTGAATCTGATCTGTCGTCAAAATGCTGGAACAACCACTGTACAGCCTCACACACTCAATATCTGCACGCAGGAACTGCACGCGAACGCTCACCGTCCGTGTGTTGACTGTCCTGCTGGCGATGATGATTGTATCGAGTGTTCATGCCGGGGCTGCACGACTGATTGAGGTAACGTCTGAGGCGGGGATTTGTTCCGGCAAAGTTGTTTCTATGGACAGCAGGTTGTGCTGTCTACAGGATCGTTTTGGGGTTATTCGGCGAATCCCGGTTTCCGGTTTGAAGAGCGTCCGGGTGCTGGCAGAGAATTTTGTTCCTGCGGCGGCATCGGAGTTCAGGGAAAAGCTGCGAAGTGAATTCGGATCGGATTACGACATCGCGGGGTCAACTCATTATCTGGTCTGTGCTCCGCGTGGACGTGCCAACTCCTACTGCGACCTGTTCGAGCGTTCGTTTCGACAGATCGAACACTTCTATCGGGTCCGTGGTTTCGAGGTCCAGGAACCCGATTCACCATTGGTTGCGATCATCTTTGCAACACAGGATGAGTTTCGTGAATACTGTCGTCGCGACAATTCCGACTGGAGCAAGGAGCTGCTTGGTTACTATTCACTGAATACCAATCGGGTTACGCTTTTCGACGAACTGAGCCCTGCTCTCGCGTCGACCCACAGGAACGTCTCCGTATCCCCCGGAATTCGTTCGATGTTTTCTATTGCTGGGCCAACCGCAGACACCATCATTCACGAAACGACTCACCAGGTTGGATACAACATTGGAGTCCATTCCAGAATTGGCGGAAGCCCAAGCTGGATACTGGAAGGTCTGGCAACGGTGCTGGAGGCCGATGGAATGCGAATGGCTGGATCTCGATCCGGGAACGCGTCTCGCATCAACGAAAGTCGACTCTCCTGGTTTCGTTCACAGTATTCTTCACGCCAGCAGGCGGGTGACCTTGCCCGTATGGTTGCCGATGAAAAGTTTTTCAACGGCAACGTGCTTGATGCTTATAGTAACGCCTGGGCGGTTACCTGGTTTCTCACGGAAAATCCAGCACGGGCCAGGGCATTTGCGAGCTACCTGAGACTCGTAGAGAGCCGGGATCCACTGAAAGATTACTCTGCAAATCAGCGGCTACACGATTTCCGTGAAGCTTTTGGCGACCCTGCAAAAGTCGAAGTTGAAATGCTGAGGGCAATGGACCGCCTGTAATTGGCTCAGGCGGCCACGGACCGGGTCAACTGAGCCCTCGCTTCCAGTTCGGCGTGAATTAACGCACCTCGGATCACGGCAAATTCCGGATCGGCAACCAATCGAACTGCAGAGATCATACTGGCGAGATCCTGCTGGATGAGTCGTTCTGTCAGCAGGTCGCTAACACCGTTCAGAAGCGATCCACCGCCGGAGAGCAGTATGGGAATTCGTTTGCCTGCCAGCTGAGCGGTGACAGGTCCCCGACGCAGCAGATCTCTGATTCCGCGCACAATCTGGTCGAGGACGAGTGAGGTTGTTCCGGCAAGCATTCGTTCTCGTTCTCCAACGGGTTTGCTCACACTGACTTGTCCATTCTTTTTCCAGTCAGCGACGGAATCCATGTCCAGAAACATGTCGCCGCTCTTGCTCCAGCGGAACATCTTAAAGTGCTGAGCGATCTCAGTATCAATCTGATTGCATCCGAAAGGAAGAGTCGTTGATGCCAAAGGCATTCCGAAACGTGTGACACAGATGTCTGTTGATTCCGCACCGATCACAACACTGATGCCGGTGAAACCTGCGCTGGCCCCACAGGCAAGAACGGACGCTTCGGCAGCGCTGACGGCGAAGGGTTCATAGCCCTGCATCCGCACAAGACGCAGGAGAAAGTCACGGTTATTCATGTCCTGTTGCGGATCAATCCCCGCGTTTGGTACGACGACCGCGCAAAGATTGGTCAGTCCGTCAGCAGGCGGAAGCATTGCCGCTGTCAGGAGATGCAGCATCTGTCTCGCTGGCGGATCATTTGATGGCACGATGCCATCGATCATCAGAGGTGTTAACGGAAGCTGGCTCAGCCATTGACAGTCCCTGGCGCGGTTACCGACGACAGCAAGAGACTGATCACACACGGCGTAGGGGATGTTGCTCTCCTGCAGTGTCCTGTGATGCTGTTCGGTTTCTTCGATTAACGCATACTCCGACCGCTCCACGAACAGATTCAGTCGTGCCGGGTTGGCTGGATTCCGGAAGACGGATCGAATTCGACTGCAGCCAAAGTCAATTGCTGTAATCATGATCGTTTCTGCTCGTTGAGGTAGTTCAATGCTCGGTCGAGACTGGTGGATCGGCTTTTCACCGGACTTCCCGAATCGGCCATACTGTTCATTCTGCCGTCGTTCCCTGCGCTCTCCCCGGCATCTGTTCGGTAATGTTTTGCGCCAGGGTCATCAGTACCGATGGTGGCTGCGCTATCGACGCTGGTTGAGTTCTGAGCGTGGCTGGATTGTCGTCCTGCCTGGTCTTGTTGAGCCATTGCTCCGACCATCTCTGGCGATTGCTGCTGAATATCGCTGTTGATCGAAAAGTGCGGACCACTGAGGCTGGTATGTGCCGAATCGATTCTGAGGCGGCGAGGTCCTGCGGGGGTTCCAAACAGATTTACCCGCAACGGTAACGCTGCGTCACAAAGATCGATCGGCAGCCGATTCTCGATCAGATCCGTGAGGGCTTCGAAACCGGAAATCATTTCCGGATTTTCAGCAGCGAATCCGCCTAAAACAGTTTCGCTTGTTTCTGATTCATCGTGTTTCATGGTTACCAGATGCTCCTCGACTGACACTGGATCGATTGAGTTCTGGTTTTCGCCGGACTCATTGGAATCAACCTGCGGGAATTCTGTTTTGTCGGCTGCCATTGTGCCGTTTTGCTCCGCCCACGTGTCGATGGCGACGTGTGCATCGGACTGCACGACTGCACCGCTCTGGCTTTGGTTGCGATTGCGAGCCGATACGACATTCGGGATCCAGTCGCCACTGAACCACTCCTCAGGCTTCACCATCGGGTCGGCGGATGTGACACACGATTCCACTTCGATGGTTGAGGCAAGCGATGGTGCAGATTGAGCCGACTCCATGGATGATCCCGACCCCGTGGGCACTTCGTCGTCAACTATTTCACCGGTCGTGCAATCGATCAGGCTCGCGAGACTTGAAGAGGAGAACTGTTCGTCTTCGTCACTCAATTTGTCAGATGCTTGTCGATACGCGCGTGCAGGATTCTCCATCCCGTACTGAGATGCGACGGCACCAGATCCCTGGTGCCTGTTTTCGGAGACCGGGATGCTCGCGAGCTGGGTTTGCAGATCGGTTGCTGCGGACGCGTGCATCGAACGCATTTCGGCTTCTGACTTGAGCCAGCCACCGATGATCAGTAATCCGGCCAACAGGAGGCCAACAACAAAGATTGCATTCCAGAGACCTGCCATCGATCCGGATCTCTGGACCGGAGGGATCGGTGCCGTGTCTGCTGCAGTTTCGGTGACAGGCAATTCGATACCAGCTTCATTCATTCGGACCACTGGAGATCCCGCCTCGTCGATCGGGTCCGGCGGCAGAATCTGAAGGGATGCCGGTCGCAGAGCACTCTGATCCATCGCGGTCTCGCTCGCATTGGCCGTTAGTTCGTTCTGACCATCTTCCCGGAAAGAATCCCCTCCCTGCGTCGTTAGATCCGCCACCGCCCGATCCGTCGGAGTCGACAGGAGAGGGATGTGGAAACCCGACACGACTTCGGATGGCTGGTCGCTGTCTTGCCCGGGAACGTCAACTGCAGAAGCCGTGGCCAAAGAAGCTTCAGTTGACTGCGGCGATGGCATTTCGTGGGTAGATGAATCGCTCATCGCGTTCGAACGCCATTCGGTGACCTGAGGCTGAAATCCCCGCGTCGGTCTTCCGCCTGCCTGAAGTTGCTGCCCGTTACCGGCAATGATGATGTCACCGTGCATCACAGGACTTGTAAGTGCAGCGTTATTCTGAGTTCTGCCGGAATTCGCAGACACGATTCGGGTGGAAGTTGCTGGGGTTGTGATGCCAAAGGAGTGAAATACGTCGCCGATTCGAACGCCGTCTTCCAGCGTCACAGGTGTCGCGATGCCATTCTGAATGAAGACCGCATTGGGGACGGCTGCCTGCCACAGACTTTGGCCGTAGACCATCAGGATATACCCAGGCTTGATTTCGGGGCCCGGATCGGAACTCGATGGCGAAATGAAGTGTGTCCACTGGCCGCGTGCATTTCCGGAGGGGAGAACGAGGACCGTCGAGAAATCGGCCAAGAGCCCTGCCTGTGCAACAGCATCACGCAGATGGACCACCCGGTTGGGGGAGGCGATGGTGTAAGCATGGGGATTTGCCACATCACCTCCGACCACGAATTCTCCGGAAACTCCCGGTACTCCGGTCGAATGCTGCGCTGTGGCGAACCCCGACGAGCTTGTCGTCAGGGCGAAGCAAAGCAGGATTCCAAGCCGTCCCATGGCTAAACACCTCTATTCCGATTCCAGGACACCATCCATGGTCGATCCAGTTCCGGCAGAATCTGCGCAACGGGAGACCGCGCGCCGATGGCCAGTAATCAGAGGATCGGCATCTCTCACGGAAAACATAACCGTTTCCCTGGAACCGGCCCGTTCGGAAGAGTCGAATGAATGCCGACGAAACGTATCCGACACTATTCAGCCGGCGTTGTGATGCATTGGGCCGGGAGATTCGTGAGTTGTAAATGACGTGGTCAACGCACTTTGCCGAAGCACTTCGCCGAAATGAGACTGACCGGTCATTGTGTCAGCTGAGGCTCCGGCTTCCATTGCGAAGCTCGGCATTTCCCCTGAACATCGATCACCGGTGTCTAATCAAGCAGCTTCAGCTTGTCGATCAGATTTCGCTTCTGCAGGGCACGAGTTTCATCGAGAATCTTTTGCTGCTCTTCCAGAATGCTCTTCAGATCTCGAAGTGCCTCATGGAATTCGGCCATATCGCGTACGTTTTCCAGAATCGTTCGCAGGGTTGAAATCATCGCGGAAACCTGGGCAGCGGAATCAGATATCAACCGGGTCACAGGTTTTCGATCCATGGCCGCCACACGAAATTCACTGATCGTTCGATCAGCGTTTGAGAGTGGAGTTTTGGTGACCCGGCGAATAGGCATAAGGATTTCGTCTCGCATATTCATTGCGAGCTGCTGGGGAGGAATCGCGTTGTTCAGCAGTTGGCTGATAATTTCATCGAATCCGTCTGCGATCGAAGTGAGTTCGTTTCCCTGACGGCGAAGTGTGTTACCCGCTCTTGTCGCACAGGTTGTCACGGCGGCGTCATCTTCGGCCTTTCGGTCGGTCGCGTTCTCCAGTCGGCTCGCTACTGACTGATGAAAATTCAGATCCTGCTGAAGCTGATCGAGCTCTGAAATCACTTCCTCGAATCGGCGCCGCAGTGCAATCTCGCGTGTGTACAGCAACGACAGCAGTTCCTCGTTACTAACGATCCGGAAAACCATGGGTTCACTTCGGGACTCTCCGGGGCCCGTCATGACGTTGGAATCGCTGGCTGTTACGGCAAGAGTCAAAGTTTGGCCTTCGGAAAGATCGAGAGGCTGAACCTCGAACACTTCGAATGGAACGTCATCATCTCGACTCAGCTGATACTCCAGACTTCCCGGAGCTGGTGGTCGACGGAAAGGTCGAAGTCTCCATGTTGACTCGTCATCAACCAGAAATTCGAAATGTCCGGTCTGGAGCCCGTAGTCATCCGTGATCTTTCCGGCAGTCGGAATCCTGGCCAGTCGAGTCACCGCGTTTTCAATCCCCTCGCCTCTCACTGCAATCACGGGGGCTTCGTCGGGAATTCCCCGAACCCGCAATACATCCGGATTGATGGACATGACTTCGTCTTCGTCCTGCAGAAAGAATCGGATGGCCGTGTTGGAAACCAGGGGAAAGAAGTCACTCGGCAGATCTGCAGAAGGGCTGGTGCTTTCGAGAGCTCCGGCAGTTGGTGGGTCTGCTTCTGATGTGGCGGCTTCCGTGAGTAACGAGAATTGAATCCGTAAACTGCGACCGTCTTCAGAAACCAGCGGCCCACCGACCAGCGAAGTGGATGCGAAACCCTCGCGAGGTATGATGCGAGCCGATTCACGATCACCGGAGATCTCAAAACGCTCGGTCACAATTCGGACGGACTTGAGCGGCTTGGAGGCGGCAGCCTGAAGTTCAAATGAAGTTCCCTCGGGCAGAGATATTTCACTGCCGGAGATATTGACGACCCGCTCTCGTTTCTGATTCCACTGGGTATATTCCGGGAAGTCACAGCGAAGCTGGATACTGTCAATGATGGGGACGTTGACGGGTTCAACACGATATTCGTGCGTCGGTCGATAATCTCCCGCAAGGATTTCAAGACGGATAGTTTCCTGAAGTCGCGCAAGAACAAATCGAAACGTTCTGTCGTTGGCAGATGAAATATAGGCACGGCTCCGACTACCGTCTTCGCGAACGACATCAATGCGAATACGGTCCGGCACCGTCCAGGGTTTGTTGTTCGCGGGATTGAACTCCGGGACAAACAATTCGAGTTCGAGATCCGTGCCACGCGGGTGCCGATACACCATGGCGCCTTCGATCTCGCGGAATTCTTTTTTTCGGTCGCCCGGCTGAGCAATTGCATAAATCTCAAGCGTCGAAGTGCGCTGGTGGTAGGTTTCTTCGCATCGAACGAAAGCGTCATACCAGCGGTTCAGGGTTGATGGCTGGAGAATTCCCACCGTAGCAATGGCAAGTGTGACTGAGGATGCCAGCCAAGCCGATTTTCGTATCGAATGCGTGCTGAAGACTTCTGAGGGGTCAATTGCTGCCGCGATTGAATTTGTTTCTTCAACTGCCCTTGCCAGCATGTTGGCAACAAGTGGCCCGTCGTTACTGAATCCCGACTGACTCTCAACGGATGTGATCAGTCGATCCTGAAACTGCGGAAACCGTCGTTCCAGAAGCAATGCCAGGTCGGTGTCGTGGATACGGCGGATGAGTGGAAAAAGGACGCGTGATCCCAGAATCCAGATCAGCACCGGCAGCAGTACGGCAAGTGCAATCGCTCTCAAGCCGACAGGCAGTTCCATCTTCTGTAAAGCGAACCAGCCTTCGTCGAGCAGCAGGCTGGTCCAGAAGACGCCACCGAGAAATACCAGCGTAACCATGATTCCGCCGATTGCAGAGTCGCGGCGGATTCTCTGCCGGACAGATTTCAGCAAGTGACGAATGGTGGGGCTGAGAGAAATGCGGATGGCCGGGGAGGACGTTCGATTTCCAGTGTCGGGACTGCTCATCGCGCTACGTCAACCCTCTGAACAAACATCAGATGCACAAACCTGAGTTGTCTTGTTTCTAATGACCACCATGGTCGGCCGCGGGGGCCTCAGATGGGGTCGTTCGTGCCTTTACCGTGCTGAATGTCCACCAGCATACCAGTGACATGGCAAGAACTGTGTACAGGAACAAAATGGACAACATCTTCCCGATGGCACTGCCAGCGGTGACGTCGTCTGCTTCGAACTGTTCGAGTTCGACTGGAGAGAACAATTCAGAAGTGTTTGCTGTTGCGGCTGGCGAATGAGACATAAACCAAGCTCATGAAAGACAGAGTGTGAAATAAATGAAAGTTTGATGCAGGCTTCGACGGTCACGCAGACCGCCTTGTTTCAAACTTCGAACAGATCGGATATGAAAAGTGCCGGACCTCGAACAGAGTACACGAACGACCTGAAGTCATCTCGACTGCGTGCGAACCTTCCGATTCAGGGGCAAATGATCCCAACGCAGGCCGAGCGTGCCTTTCAGCATCATTTCAACCCTTGTAAGCATAGCCTGCGAACAGAATCTCCGCGAACCGACCTTGCCTCGTTAACGGGTGAATTCTCGGATTTCCTGGGCGTTCAGCAGGCTTCCAAGCAGATTGTTGGACGGGTGTGGGTGCCCCTTGTACTGTCGGAATGCTTCGCCATGTGCAACTCCGATCTGGGCCCCCCGTGCTTCGCTCCATCTTTCGCAGGCCTGCATGTATTCGTCGATTCCGTGCTGTCGCCGAAGCCATTCTCTCTGACTGGCGTGGCAGGCCAGAGCCTGCATTTTACGTGAAAACTGGGGAGTCACATCCACGACAAAGTCCACGGGCTGACGATGACCAAAATGATCAATTCCCTCAATCGCATCCACGTAATACAGCCATGGAATCTGTCCGGTAATCGGGGCCGGGTCCCACTGATGCGTTCGGTAATTCGGCACCGAAGCGCTGAAACAGGCATCTCGCACGAGCGCACTGGTAATTTCGTGGTCATGCATGTAGTCCACGGGTGGAGCTGTGAGTATCAGATGAGGATCCTTGCGGCGGATGAATTCGCACATCCTTCGGCGGGCGTCCATATCGAAACAAATACTCAGATCGCGAAACTCAAGGCAGGTATAGTCCGCACCAAGAATGGCCGCCGCGGCCCCCGCTTCTGCCCTGCGGATCGTCGCAATTTCCTCAGCCGTATGTTCGGCGCTGCCGCAATCGCCGGGAGTCATTGTTGCGACTGAAATTTGACAACCTAATTCACGCAATCTCAGTAAAGTGCCGGCGCATTGGAATTCAATATCGTCCGGATGGGCGTGAATCGCGAGGACTCGCAGTTCCGACGGCGATGGGAAACTTCGCTCTGCAGTCATTTTGAAAATCTCAGATCAGGAATTGCAGTATTGCTCAGGGGAAGCTCTCGGTTGATTACTCACTCAGCCCCTTCTGGGCAGTCTAACTCGCTTGCCTGGTTGCACAAGCACACGAAAACCGGGGACTCGTATTTCAGTGGATCTGCGATTTGGATAGAACACCGGGTCTCGAGGTATTCCCAACGAATCCCCGTGCAAAAAATCGAAGGATCGATTTCCATCATGACCAAGAATCTTATTGCCCGTCAGAGATCGTCCCATCTCCTGGTGACTCGACTTCTGCATCAGCCCATTTGTTCAGCCGCTGCCTTTGGGGTGTCGGCTTCAATGTTCATTTCCGGCTGTGGAAGTTCTCCAGAAACCCCGGTCGATGCTTCTGCTGCGACGACAGATACGATTCCTGAGCAGAATGATTCTGCCGCCGCGACAGACGTTACGGACGCCCCGATGAAGCCTGCTTCCGCTGCTGAAGCATTGCCTGTTGCTACGATTACGGCTTCAATCTCGAGTCCCGTTTCAGATTCGGAAGAAACCGCAAACAGTGAAGTCACAGCGCCGACTGAAACTCCCGATGAGGTGACGCAGTTGCTGCAAAAAATTCAGCAACTTCGGGTTGCACCGGTTCCTCAGGACATTGAACAAGCGAGGGTGACTCGGCGCGATCGAAACCAGCAAATTGTCGACACCGCGACGAATGTGCTTCGTTTGACGATGAACGATGAAGCTCGAGCCAATCAGTTTCAGCAGGCCATAGGCCAATTGCTGGATGCGCGATTCCAGATGGCCCTTTCCGGCACTTCGGAAGATGTCGAGCAGCTTTACGCGGACGTCCAGGCATTACAACAGCATGATCCAAAGTCTCCGGCAGCAGCTCAGGGTGTCTACATCGCTGCGCGATTTGCTCATACAAAGGCCGGACTGCAGGGGAAGGCACAGCCGGAATGGTTTGAAACGCTTTCCAGATGGGCACGCGAATTCTCTGATCGATTTCCGGAACAGGAACAAAGAGCTGTGTCGCTATTGTTCGCGGCTGCAAGAAGTTGCGAGCTTCACGCCTTGTCAACAACTGACGCAGGCCTTTCAACGCGTCTGATGACGGAATCGAAGCTCTGCTACACCGCCCTTGCAGAGAATTTCCCCCAGTCCACACCGGGACAGGAGTCAATTGCGGTACTTCGCCGTTTCGCGGTGACTGGCCAGAAACTGTCACAGTTCTCCGGCCCAACGATCGACGGTGGATTTGTGTCATCGGACGACTTCGTTGGTAAGCCAACGTTGATCTACTTCTGGTCGACAGAAAACAAGGAATTCGCCGAAGAGATCTTGCCACTGTTGACTAAAGTTCGGACGCAGGCTGGCAGTGACCGCCTGCGAATGATTGGCGTCCCCATGGATGAAGAAGAGCCACAACTGGAGGCGTTTATGGAAAGTACGCCTGTTCCAGGCCAGCAAATTTATTTCCCCGATCCTAATCAGAGATCGTGGAATAGTCAGCTGGTTCGATTTTGGGGCGTTTCGAAAGTCCCTTCCATCTGGATTCTGAAGTCTGATGGGACTGTCGTTTCCACCAGCGTGTCTACCGCGGAAATCGTTCCACTTCTGCAGCAGGTATTTAAGAACTAACGGCTCTGTAATTCCGCAGACCATTCTCCCACGGCTCGCAGAACCGGGGCTCACAGGACGGACTCTGGCAATATTCTGAGCAGAAGCGTCCGCAGCAACGCAAACTCGGATGGTGATGAAATTGCAGCCGCCCCTTGTGTCATGGGATGGGGGCGGGAGAACTGTTGTTGGCCGACGGTTGCAGAAACGGCCGGGGCACGGCAGTGATTCGGAGCGATCTCTGAAGGACCTGAGAAGGACAGATTCGGAGAGCATTCTCTGGCCCGTACGGATAGCCGTAAACAGCTCCCAGTGATACCGGACGTCTTGTTGTCTGGAGTAAGTGCGTTCGCGTCCCGGGGGAGATGCCCACGCAGATTTCCGCCCAGTCTGGGGCTGGCTTCCGTCCGTGGATGGGCCGGTTGGCTCGGCATCCGCCAGATCTCCGTGGCATCAGACTGGAAAATGAATGTGAGTTTCATTCACAAAAGGCGTGATTCTGTGTCGCCCCGCGGAGCAATGACTGCGGGCTGAAAAATGCCCCTCAGTCGAGCCGGGATGATGGGCTTTCCTGGTGATGAAACAGCCCTCGAAATCTCGGAGAAGTGCGGGATTTCCCTGCGCAACGGCTGCGAAAGATCGGGAATGAGGGGGGAAATTCAGAGGAACACATGGAAGAAGCTAACGGAGGTGGTACAGTACATTTGTCACCCCTAGATTCACCCGCCGTGCCCTGCTGGTCCCTCCTCATGGTTGCCATCCCTTCTCAGGCGACCCCCGCGATTACGGATACGCAGACCGTATCCGATTGGCATTCAAGAACGAAGGTATTGGAATGATTGGTAACTCCAAAAAACCATCTCTCACCCGTCGGCAACGCGAGATCTATGAATTTCTTCGCGACAAGATTGTCAATCGCGGCTATGGCCCGACAGTTCGCGAAATCGGCGTCCACTTTAATATTCGATCACCCAACGGAGTCATGTGCCACCTGAAGGCTCTTGAGCGGAAGGGATTAATCAGCCGCGAACAGAATATGTCTCGTGCGATTCAGCTCGCTGATGCGCCTCAGAATCGGTTGAGCGTTTCGCTGATTGGTACAGCGATCGCCGGTCGCCCCATTCAGGCATCAGTTTCTTCGGACGAATCGGTTTCATTTGGAAGTGTGTTTGATGGCAATGACATTTGTTGCCTGCGAATCGAGGGGCATGCATTTTCGCCATTGAATATTTCGGACGGCGACTACCTGATCATCAACCGCGAAGCACCAATTCAGTCAGGTTGTACGGTCGTTGCCCTGGACGATCGACACAGTGTGGTGCTGTGCAATGTGCAGGAAGGCAGCAATCAGCTTGTGCCGGCAATTCCCGGCGCTTACGCCACCATTACACGACAGGTATTGGGGGTTGTTTCGGGGGTTGTTCGGCGATTCAAAGTCCCGCAGAAGCCGGAACCCGTCGCACCTCCAGAACCACAGGTCATCCCGCCCGCCCCTTCTGTGTAGCGAGATTATCCCGATCTCGGGTGGGTAACGGAGTCAGATACTGTGATGCGGTGATGCGGTGGAAAGCCTGGATTTCTTCGATCGCTCTTAGGGGTGAGCGGGGAATTCAACTGGCATCTCGAGAGTTTTGCATCTGCATTTGATTCAGGCGGTTATAGAGCGTTTTCAGGGCAATCCCGAGTTCTTTAGCGGCCCTGGGTTTATCGCCGTCATACTTATCCAGTGCTCGGAGAATCATTTGAGATTCCATATCTCGCAGCGTGATCGGGGCTCCTTCAGGCACAGAAATAGAGTTGGTGTTCTGCGAAGGTTCGGCGGCAGAGACGGTGCCCGTTTGGTGTCGCATGACGCTGCGAGGCAGATCTTCCGGCGTGATTTGTTTTCCTTCCGCCAGGATGAGTGCGTGTTCGAGTACGTTGGAGAGTTCTCGCACGTTTCCTGACCATTGATGCGATTGCAGAATCCTGATTGTTTCCGGTGCCAGAATGTCATCTGGCGCAGTGTCCCGTTTCATGTGCCGTGCCAGCAGGTGTTTTGACAGGCGAGGAATATCGTCCAGTCGTTCCCGAAGCGGTGGCAAATGGATCTCGAAGGTATTGACCCTGAAGAACAGGTCTTCGCGGAACGCCCCTTCTGCCACCATCTGTTCCAACTCCCGGTTGGTCGCACAGACGATTCGGACGTCAACATGAATCGGCTCATTTTCACCGACTCGTCGAACCTCGCCTGACTCAAGAAACCTGAGCAGTTTCACCTGCATCGACTTGTCGAGTTCTCCGAGTTCGTCCAGGAACAGAGTTCCGCCGTTGGCCATTTCGAACAGGCCGGTTCGAGCTGTTTCTGCTCCCGTAAAGGCTCCTTTGCGATGGCCGAAGAACTCACTTTCCACCAGATTGTCGGGCAGAGCGCCACAGTTGACAGGTACAAACGGTTCTTTGGAACGGTCGCTGAGTTCATGAATTCGGCGAGCCACCATTTCTTTCCCTGTGCCTGTTTCGCCGAGAATCAGGACCGCAGAATCGGTGGGGGCGATTTTCTCGATGAGCTTATGCACGCGCATCATGGGGCCGGATTCACCGACCAGTTGAGATCGGCCTTCGACTCGCTCCAGCATACATTCCAGAGCGGCTGCCTTATTCTGAAGCGCTTTCTTGTCGCCGATTCGATCAAGCACGCTTGAGATTTCGAACAAAGAAACCGGTTTCGGCAGGAAGTCGTAGGCGCCCATCCGGATTCCACGGATGGCATCGTCCATGCTTCCGTGGCCCGTGCTGATGACCACGTCGGTTTCCGGGGAGTAGTTTCGAAGGTGGTCGATCACGTCCCAGCCGCTTCCGCCCGGCATGCGAAGGTCGACAATTGCGGCATCGAACGAGTTTGCCTGAATGGCCTCGATAGCCGAACTGGCTGTTTGCCGGATCGTGGCCGTATGCCCCATCCGTGGCAATTCGGACCGCATCATGTCGGCAATAGACTGTTCATCGTCGACGAACAGGACACGCAGATGATGTTTCTTTTTCGTACTCACAGCCTGCTCCGTGGCCGCAGCGACTGGCGTCCTGCCAGAATATCGTGCGAGATGGAACCGTTTCGGGCCAGTATTGACAGAAAGTCATCCGGACTGCGAAACGATTGAGAGAGAGGAATTTTCAAAGTGGACCGCCATAGCCTACGCAGCTGGTGCTTCAGCTTGAAGACGGTGGGTTGAGGAAACGTTTGATATCAGAAAGCCGGAATCTGAGCAACGGCCATTTTTGCCGATGTGATTGCCGGATGGTTCCTCATTTTGCGTATTTTCCCTGACATCATCGGAGCATCATTGTTTTTTCCGGCTGGCTGAACTGGTCGCTCGAGATCGATTCGAACGGATCACCGCGAAGGTGGCCACTGGTAAGTTTCAGATCCCTGACAGGAACGCTGAATTGTTCCGGAAGCTGATGGATTTTGGGAACGGTTCGTGAGCACTGAATGAAAAGATCAGGATTGCGGCAAGCTGGTTTCTGCTGTCGACACCGGAATGGCTCGGTTTCCAGGGAACGGGTGGCTGCCATCTGTCAGAACAAACACGCTCGCGTGGCTGTCATTGCGACGGGGCAAGTTCTGCAGCGTAAGTGCTGCGGGGCAAGTCGATGATTTGTCACTGACACGGTCGCCGGCTGGCGTTTTTTGCACCACGGATTTCCGTATCCATCGATGCGAGCCATGATCCCGGAAGAAAATGTCTGCCGCCAAGAACAAGCCGTAACCCAAAACTAGAGCGGTTGGTCGAGCATGGCTTCGATCATCAGTGTTTTTTCTGCCGTGAATGTTTGATCGCACAGTTGCATTGTAAAATTCGATGGAAGCGGGTCTCCTGCCAGACTTACTCCGATCGATTGGAAACCGTCCACGATTTCCGCATCATTCCAGGCATCATTGATCAGGATGAATGACAGTGTTGTTCTGCCAGACTCCTTTTCGAGGCGGACAGAGGCACCGTCGCCCCCGAAAAATCCCAGAGTCTTCAGAGCATCCGCCAGTTCCTGAGCATCTTCTTCGGTGGCATTGCCACGATAGTAGACTTCATCATTGCCTGCGGTGAGAACGTTCCCGAATGACGGTTCCATCAGCAGGAGGCCGCCAATTAACAAGGGCAGGCACATCAATCCAATACCTGCTGAACGCCAACCTGATACGAGTTCTCCGCCCCTGGCGACGTGCTCCTCAACCAATCTGCCCTGCAATTTTTTTGCGACGGCACTGACGATCAACAGTTGAGGAACGTAAAACACCGCGTTCGGGATCTTGTCCAGAATTTCGTCGGGGATCGCGAACACCAGGCCCAACAGAACGATCGACGCTGCGACTCCCCCGGCGATCGCTTTCCAGACATTCTCACCGCGTCCAGCACGTGCATAGTTCAACGCCATCACGATGCCAGCGGCAAGCGGTGCCCCCAGAAATGTGGCCCAGACGACACCTCCGGGTGAGTGCAGTTTGTATGTCGGTGCTGTAGCCTGAGTATCCGTCTGAACAGTCATGAGTTCTCTCGATAAAATGGCGTCTGAGCAAATGAATGTGATGCGGTGCTTCGACCGATCTCACTGCCGGTCGACGCAGGGCCTTCGTTTGGCGAGCGGGGGATAAATCACTTTCCCTGCAGACGAGAACGGAATGGGCACTCAGATCGGACGCAAAATGGCAGAATTCATCAGGCCAGGTGGAAAGTCCTCCGGTGGCGGGTCTGCATCTCTGGTGCAG
>JAGQQE010000208.1 GCA_020426345.1 Planctomycetaceae bacterium | reverse complement strand
CGAAGGCTTGAGGAGACACAGGAGACGGCCAGTGGCTCCGAATCGGAGAATCCGGTGTACTCTTTTGTTACGCTCCGCAATATTTCAACGACATTAATCACAGCCATTGGCGTTCTGATCGGAACAACGGGACTTCGGGGAAAGCGCCGATTACGATGGTCGTTTCAGATTATCCTGATCGTCTGGCTGGGACTTGTTAACGGAGATTTACTGTCGCAGGCATCTTTACTGGGATGGTCGCAAAACGGAATTCCATGGCAACGCGCGGCGGGTCTGGTGATCCTGACTCTTGCCGCTGTGATCGTCCCGATTGTTTCACGCCGAAATGTTTACTGCAGCCACATCTGCCCGCACGGAGCTGTGCAACAATTGTTGCGGAATCGGTTGCCATGGAAGTTGTCCATTTCCGGCAAGATACAGCGACGGCTGAGGCTGATTCCGGTAATTCTGATCACCTGGGTCATGCTTGTAGGGTTCCTGCATTTGCCGTTCAGTCCGGTCGACATAGAACCGTTTGATGCCTGGCTGTTTTCAATTGCTGGTACTGCCACAATCATCGTCGCCATCGGTGGGCTGGTTGCCTCTGCGCTCACACCAATGGCTTATTGTCGATTCGGATGTCCAACCGGCGCGCTTCTGGATTTCCTCACTCGCTCTCGCAGATCGGATTGGCAATTGCAGGACACCTTTGCGCTGATTCTGCTGGCCGCAGCCATAGTCCTCCAGATGACGGTTTGAGGTCATTCCGTTTCAGATTATCGTTTTCGAATTCACTTCGGGCCGACCGATCCAGTCGAATGTATTCCTGGCCAACCCAATCTGAGGTGGCAACTCACAATCGAGCGGATTCTTCCAGATGGCCAGCCGGGCGTTCGTGAAGCCGGTTGGTCTGATAGGCCTCGATCAGGCGTTCCAGCATTTCAATCCGATAACGAATTCGTTGTCCCCGCTCGGTATCACGTGTTGAGCGTGGCTGATGAAACACTCGAATCTCCTGAACCTTCGGAACGATATCGATACCATCGCGGATGGCTGCATCAACGGAGTCAAAGTGATGGTGCTCTGCCAGTACAATGCGATTCACTTCAAGAACCAGGGTGTATCCATAATCGCCGTAAGCTTCTGAAAAAGCACCATCGATTGTGATGGCTTTTCCACTTCGTTTGAGTGGTGACTCCCCGGCTTCGACTCTCACAGGAACGTGACCGTTCACAATCAGACCACCATCAGTTTCCATGCCGAATTCCCGGAGGATGCGATCGCAGAAATCGACTTCGTGGATTAGTGAAAAGTAAGGATCCTTGGTTTCACGATGCGGTTTTTTATCCTGAATAAAATCACGCTCGAATGTGGCAATTCGGTCCTTCCCGAATAGTGGAGATCGAGGACCACTCCAAAGATACCAGAGAAAGTCCAGATCATTCTCTGCTGACCGCATCACGGCCCGACGGACAACTTTCTCGATACCTTCAAACAACGCTCGCCCGGCCATCCGCTGGTCATCCACCACCAGTGGAAGAAAGTTGCCGTCGGCATCCACCGGCACGCATGCGTGGAAGATCAGGCACTCGTCGCGACGAAGATACATCGAACCATGCCCCACCATAAATCGGACTTGTTCCTGCAACTTCTGACTGTTCAGAAAGGAGTGCTTCAGATGAGACAGACAGGATGCTTCTTCGGGTGTAAGTTCATAAGGGTGATCCGGATCAATTGTGGGGAATAACTGATCTCTCAATGGGTACCTTTCGCCATCGATGACGATGGTACCGTTTGCGTAGTCAATCCGGTGCAGCAATCTTCTGTGATCGAGCTCCCATTGTGGGTTGCGTTCAATCAGTTTCCCTTCCAGTTTGAACTGCATCACTGCCGCAGCCTTCTGCATCCGGGCAACGATTTCTTTTGGCCGCATACCATCTCCCTTCGGAAGGAAGTGTATGGCCGGATCTTCTGCATAAACCGTGCGAGCCAGGTGCTCCAGCGGCGTCAGGGGAATGCTGTATCCCTCATCCAGCTGCCCCAAACGTCGATATCGAAGTGAGATGCGAAGGACCGTACAGATGAGCGCCTCATTGCCGAGAGCAGCACCCAGCCAGAGTGCGTCGTGGTTGCCCCAAATGAACTCCACATTGGGTTGCAGACGAAGATAGTCCACGACGCGATCGCCGCGCGGCCCACGATCCCAGCAGTCTCCCCCAATAATCAATTCATCGACAGCCAGGTTTCGAATCAGGCGGCCGAGTAAATGGATCAGGTGCAGCGCGCGATCTCGACGAACGAGTTCGTCCAGCATGGCGGAAATAAACTCGACGCTGCGTTCGGTCGACGGAGCATGCAGCATCTCCAGCAGAAGTTCCCGGTATTCTGCCGGAAAAAGTTTGGTTGCCAGACGCAGGCTGTAGTTCGAAACCAGGTAGCGAAGCAATTGAAGCTGTGGTTTCAGGGTTCGTTCTGCAAATGCGCGAACATCCTCGGGAGATGTGAGTTTTTCCCGGAGCTGTCCAGTCACTTCCGCGGGGTAAAACGTCAGCTTCAGAAACTCTTCCAGTTCGTCTGCGTTCATCGTTTCGGCAAAGAATTCTTCCACCAGCGGCCGAAGTGTCCCGGAGGCATTGTTGATCACATGTTGAAGTTTTTTATCTTCACCGTGAATATCACTGATGACGTGAACTGCCCCTTTGGGAAGAGTCTGCACTGCCGACAGTCGAGCCACTTCAGCTATGGCAGCGTCGACGTTGGGGTACTCTAACGACAGTAACTCCAGGAGCGACAGATCTGCTTCGGGACGTTTAAATGACACTGTAGGGTTGAGCATGTTGCAGGGCGTTCAATGAGGAGAAGAGGTCAATTGTGCGTTTTACGGCAGTCAAGCCGAGATGAAATCGACATGTTCGAAATTAACTCACGCAGTCTGATTTCACCATGTCAACGCAGTGAATTCCGAATCGCAAGCAACCAAACTCCACAAAGCTGGACTTTGCGAAACCCAGGGGCTCGGTTCAGCCCGAAAGTTCTCGTTCTGCCCGGAGAAATGGGTTCCTGGGAGGTTAACTCTGCAGACGCCCCAAAGCCGGTTAATTTTCGGCCGCGGCTGCGGTGATGAGCCTCGGATGCTTCGTTCACACGGATCCCCGGGTTAGTACATCTCGCCCTAAGGTTCTGCCCAATTGAAACGGCACGAGAATCGCGCAGACTCTCAATGAGGTTCACGTACCAGAAATTCGCTTCAAAACCAGTTTTCGATGCAGGTCGTGGAAGTCACCGGACGCCTGACCGAGATGGTTCTTACGATGCACTGGTCGATTTTTGTGTGGTGCAAAGAGATTCGTTTGATGGATACCAGGAGAGAACTTCGATGAGCCTGATGGAAACAACCACGCGGACAGCCAGTCCGAAAGCGACGCTGTCAGATTCATTTTCAACAGATGTTCGAATTTCGAAGCATCCGGACAAAGCTGGATTTCTGCTTGAAACCACACAACTTCTCTCCGGAAGCCTGACCGAGGTCTTTGAGTTCTTTTCCGATGCGATGCAATTGGAAACGATCACACCGAAGTGGCTTCATTTTCACGTAACCACGCCACGGCCGATCGTCATTCAGGAGGGGACTCTCATCGACTACCGTCTGAAATTACGCGGCATCCCAATCAAATGGCGGACTCGAATCAGTGAGTGGGCTCCACCGTTTCGATTTGTTGATGAGCAACTTCGCGGGCCTTATTTGTGGTGGCACCACACCCACTATTTTGAGCAGGTCGGGAACTATGTGAAAATGACAGATCGGGTTCACTACGGGGTTCCGGGCGGAAGATTCGTACACTGGCTTTGTGTGAAGAACGATGTCAAACGCATCTTTGAATACCGACAAACCCAGATGAAGAAGCTGTTCCCGATTGACGATGTGTGATGCATGTACCTGAAACGGTCCACAATTTGCTTGGCTTGGGAGCGCAGCAGCCTGTTGAAAAACGGGCTCGAGCAGGAGACCTGAAAACACGACGGCTTCCGGTCGTTCTGCATGCCGGTCCCGGTTTTTCGGTCGTCGGTTTTCGTCGGGCAATTAGCGCTAATGTGCGAAATTTCGACAGCCAGGTGTGCCGAGTATCACATAGGTTGGCAAAGTTGCTGCTTCGGGGTTGATTCCCGAATTGTCATGAGCGAAGATCTGAGAAGACTCTTGTATTTTCGGTGAGTGAACTGGCATGTCCTCGATGTTCCACAACAAATCAGGCATTTATCAACAGGCATTCCGCCTGATGCTGTGCCTGTGCATGTGGCGCGGGCCTGTGCCAATGATGCACCATCACTCTCATTCACCAGAGTCGCACGCCGCTCAGGCTGCCCATATTCGCACATTCCATGAGGCCTCACCCGTTTGCTTCACTGAATGGCACTGGCATCTTGTGACTCCCGGCAGCCTTCCCGAACACTCGGGAGATTCGCCCCAGCGGAATGTGGTGGAAGATCTGCTTTCGCTGATTTGTTCTCCGGAATCGCACGCAAATGACGTTGCTGTTCTGAACGAGGGATTATTGATTGAATCCTTCGACTTCAGAGTGTCAGTCGGAACTGAGCCTCCGATCAGTAATGCTCCTGGCTCCTTCCTGAACACGCTCTTGCCTTCAAAGTCGCTGGCGGCCGTGACCGGCACCGCGATCATCTAGAACCGGCTCCGTTGCCGCTCGGCTCACGCCTGAGCCAGCATTGCGGCAATCGGCAGGTCGTCCGGTCTCTGTTCTGTTCGTGCCCACGTCCAGGATTCCCTTCCGGCTGAGTTCGTCTGCGTTGACCATCAACTTTGTGGTCCACGCTGCTCTCTGCCCTGACCGCGTCGCACCGCCCACTTGCCTGTGGTGAATCCCGTTCACAATGCGCAATTCATTCTTGCGCTGATCAAAAACTGGTTCCTGTGCCCTGAGTTTTTAAGCTGTGTCAACAGCAGGCGGTCAATCATCATGAAGTACATTCTCCCCATTGCCGGCGCAATGCTGTTGTCAGCGTTCGCGGGCGCTTTCGTGGTTTGGAGTCGAGTGAAGCCTCAGCCACTAGTCGTCGAACAAATGGAACCGAGGGAAACTGAATCCGAGGTCTCGGGCGACATACAGCCGTCGACGGTCACACTGAACAACGAGAAAGCTGCAGCCACGTCGCTCAAGGTCGAAGGAGTTCAGGAACGCCCAGTCAGACCGTTCAATACGGTAGCTGGTCGTCTTCGGTACGACGACCAGCGTCATATCGAAGTGCGCGTGGCAACGTCGGGCGTCCTGACCAGTGTCCACGTAAAACCTGGCGACCGCGTGAAGGCTGGTGAAGTTCTCGCGGAACTCAACAGCTCCGAAGTCGGCCACGCTCGCGCGGATGTTCTTCAGCGAGAAGCTGACCTGGCGATCGTGACACAGAAGCGGGACTGGGAACAACTGGTTTGCCAGGGCATTCAGAAAATGGCCGGCGCCATTCAGGGTCGACAGCCGCTGGATCAGATTCAGGAGCAGCTGCGTGGGGTTTCGCTTGGCTCTGCGAGGGAAAAGATTCTTTCGAATTACTCTCAGTTGTTGCTGGCCGAATCTCTGACAAAGTCTGCTCAGCAGAACGTTGCAACAGGTGTCGTCCCTGCAAAGGTTCTGCAGGAACGACAGACGGAACGCGACACTGCAGAAGCATCATTACAGGGAACACTGGAACAACTGATTTTTGACGCACGGCAGTCATGTCGACAGGCAGAAGTCGCAGTGAACGATGCCCAGCGCCGGTTGAAAATCAGCCGACAGAATGTTGCAACACTGCTGGGGCAGGTGGGGGCCGATGTCTATTCGGACGATCAGCTGGACATGGATGAAAGCGTTCTTTCACTGGTGCGGGTTCGTGCGCCATTTGCCTCCACTGTAGAGCAGAAGAACTTCAGTACTTCCGAACGAGTCAGTATTGGCGATTCATTGTTCGTTCTTGCGGACACGTCAACGCTCTGGGTAGCTGCCGATCTGCGAGACCGGGATCGTGGTGCCCTGGCATTAAACCCTGGCGATGAGATTGAGGTTTTTGTGACACCGGGTTCAACGACACCCGTGGTCGCTAACGTGTATTTCGTTGGACGTGAAGTAGATCCATCAACGAATGCGGTGCCTTTGATTGCGGTCATCCGGAATACGGATGGATCCCTTCGCCCGGGGATGTATGTGACCGTGCGAGTGCCACTCGGCGAAGCAAAGCAAGCCATTGCTGTCCCGGAAAGTGCGATCGTGGAGCACGACTCTCAGAAGTTTGTTTTCGTGCCGGACGACCAGAATACCTTCCACCGAGTGGACGTCACGACCGGACTTTCTTCGGGTGATTATGTGCAGATTCTTTCAGGCGTGAACGCGGGCGATCAGGTTGTCGTTGCGGGTGCCTTTGTCCTGAAGAGCGAAATGCTGCTTGAGCGTGAAGAGTAGTTGTCTCTATCCCGGCTCCATTCAATGAGCCGAATCACTGCGTAGATTTCAGTCATCCCAGCGCAGCTTCGTTTGAAAGCCCGCCATGTTAGCCCGCCTGATCGAACTGACACTTGAAAATCGATTTCTGGTCCTTGCAGGTACATTGTTGATGGCCGTTGCCGGTATCAATGCGGCCGTCCATCTGCCCATTGATGCCGTCCCTGACATGACCAACGTACAGGTAACCGTAATCACGGACGCGGGCTCGTTGTCGCCCGTCGAAGTGGAACGCTACGTGACGTACCCGGTTGAATCGACGATGGGCGGACTGCCAAACGTCGAAGAAGTACGCAGCGTTTCAAAGTTCGGCATATCGGTCGTCACCATCGTTTTTGAAGAGGGTGCCGATATCTATCTGGCTCGGCAACTGGTTTCAGAACGCCTGACAAACGCCGCCTCGAATATCCCGCCAGGCTATGGCACACCGGAAATCGGTCCGCTCACCACGGCTCTGGGAGAGATCCTCCAGTTCGAAGTCCGAAACGCTCAGGGACAGACATATTCGCCCATGCAGCTTCGGACAATCCTCGAATGGGAAGTCGCACCAAAGCTTCGAGAAGTCAACGGTGTGACGGAAATCAATACTCACGGCGGCTTCTATCAGACGTTTGAGATTCGTCCGGATCCATCTTTGCTGAACAGCAATGCCATCACACTTGAGGAGTTGTTCAACGTCATCGAATCGAACAACATGGCGGCCGGAGGCGGTTACGTCGTCCACAACGACGAACAACGATTCCTTCGCGGCCAGGCACTTGTCACCGGCGTTGAGGATCTGAAGAGTATCGTCATTCGCCGTGAGGCAGATGGAACGCCGATACTGGTTCGCGACGTTGCCGAAGTGGCAATCGCCCCAATGACTCGTCAGGGCGCAGTGACTCGTGATGGGCGAGGTGAAGCGGTGACCGGGCTGGTCATGATGTTGGTGGGAGAGAACTCACGCGAAGTCGTCGAACGAGTCAAGGTTCGACTGGACGAAATACGCGAGACAATGCCCGAAGGAGTCGAAATTGAAGTGATCTACGATCGATCTGCATTGATCGGTCGCACACTGCATACGGTCCTGAAAAATCTGGTGGAAGGCGGAGCCCTGGTGATTCTGGTGCTGCTGATGATGCTCGGCAGTTTTCGCGCCGGACTGATTACTGCACTGGCGATCCCGCTTTCCATGCTGTTTGCCACAAATCTGATGCAACTGACTGGAATTACAGCCAGCCTTATGAGCCTGGGCGCAATCGACTTCGGGCTGATCGTGGACTCATCTGTCATCATGATCGAAAACTGTATTCATCGGTTATCCCATAATCATGATGGCCGAGACCATAAGACGATCATTCGCGACGCCGCCATCGAAGTCAGAAAACCGACGATGTTCGGCGAGCTGATTATTTCCATCGTTTATCTCCCGATCCTGATGCTTCAGGGGACGGAAGGTAAATTATTTCGCCCGATGGCTTTGACCGTCCTGTTCGCCCTCGCAGGCTCGCTGATCCTGTCAATGACATTCATGCCAGCGATGGCCTCTCTCGCCCTTCCGCGACATATGAAAGACAAAGATGTCTTCCTGGTTCGCTGGATCAAGTGGCTTTACGCCCCGATTGTCAGTCGGGCGATCAGTCATCCTTATATCACGACCGCCATTGCGATCGCCGTGTTTGGTATCAGTATTCCGGTCGGATTAAATCTGGGGGCCGAATTCATGCCCCGTCTGGAGGAAGGTGACTTACTGGTCGAAGCGGTTCGGCTTCCGAGCGCAACGCTGGAGGGTGCGATCGACATGTCGACTCGCATTGAAAAAGAGATCCTTCAGTTTCCGGAAGTCAAAACAGCATTCTGCAAGACAGGCCGACCAGAAATCGCAAATGATGTGATGGGCGTGCATCAAACCGATGTCTGGGTCATTCTGAAGGATCACACCGAATGGCGTCCTGGAGTCACCAGAGAAAAACTGATTGAAGAAATGTCCGATGCCCTGAATAGCCGTGTTCCGGGTGTGGCATTTGGATTTACGCAGCCCATCGAAATGCGAGTCGACGAGCTCGTAGCGGGAGTCAAAGCCGACGTCGCTGTGCTGTTGTACGGAGATGATCTGACGAAACTGGCGAGCCTGTCGAAAGACATCGAACGCGTGCTGAAGACGATACCGGGCGCGGTGGATGTGAAAGCAGACTACCAGGCCAACCTGGCCACCCTGACCATACTGCCCCGGCGTGAGGCCATGGCTCAGTACGGAATCGAAGCTCGACAGGTGATGGATGTCGTGGAATCGCTTGGAGGTCGTCAATGCGGAACGATTTTCGAAGGGCGAGCAAGATTTCCCATCATGGTCCGTATTCCGGAAAACTGGCGTGGAAGAGAAGAGATGATTCGGCAGCTTCCGGTCGCCGATGCCGGCGGAAAACCCGTGCCGCTGGGAGAACTTGCAGACCTGATTCCGGAAGAAACACCGCCTACAGTCGAACACGACTCCAACCGCCGCCGGACGTTCATTTCTGCCAATGTCCGCGGCGTGGATGTGGCGTCGTTCGTCACGGCTGCACAGAAAGCCGTCGAAAGCAAAGTGAACCTGCCCACCGGATATGAAATTCAGTGGGGTGGAGATTTTGAAAACCTCCAGTCCGCGAGCAAACGTCTCGCAATGATCACTCCCATTGTTCTGTTGATGATCTTTCTGCTGCTTTACACATCCTTCAAGTCAACAAGTCTCGCGATGCTGATCTTCCTTGCGGTTCCCATGGCCGCATCCGGTGGCGTCTTCGCGCTTAAAATGCGAGGTTTTCCGTTCAGCATTTCGGCGGGCGTTGGGTTCATTGCTCTGTTCGGTGTCGCCGTTTTGAACGGTCTCGTCTGGGTCAGCGCGGCCGAACGGCTTCGCAAGACCGGCATGCCGCTGGATCAGGCCACACGAGAAACAGCGCTTTCACGGCTTCGCCCGGTATTGATGACCGCATTCGTTGCGAGTCTTGGTTTCCTTCCTATGGCCATATCGACAAGTGACGGCGCAGAGATGCAACGCCCGCTTGCATCCGTTGTTATCGGCGGTCTGGTCACATCGACACTTCTGACCTCACTGGTGGTACCGGCAATCTATCCGTGGTTCACTCGCCCATTTGTTGAGGGCGAAGAGGCATCCGACGATTAACCCATCGCGCAGATAAAAGACGCTTCGGGCTCACCAGAAATTTCTTCATCAATTGACAGGTCCGTCATGGAACTCGACTATCAGAAAGACCCGTCCCTGCTTGCCAAACTGATCGATGGCATGCCCGTGGGATTCTTCACCGTCAATGAATTGGGAGAATTTGTTTCCTGGAGTGACGGCGCCACGCGAATCACAGGGTACTCGCGAGAGGACGTTCTTGGCAGATCCTGCACGATGCTCGGAGCAGGCCAGCAGAAGGGATTCGGGTCACTGCCTGAAATTCTGAGTGCGCACTCTCCGAGCACTGCTGACGGTGTGCACCGTCAGGAATACAAAGTGCTCGCAAGAGATGGAAGAGCGTTGCAGCTTCACGGAAGTATCCGTCTCCTTCAAGATGATCAGGGGAAGCCGAAGGGAGCCATCGGATGCTTCAGAGATGTCACGGAGTTTGTTCTTGCATACCAGAAGATCGAGATGCTTGAAGAGCAAACCTGTCACCGGGATGCATTCGAACAGCTCATCGGTGCCAGCCAGCCCATGCAGGAAGTGTATCGGCGGCTGAGACTTGCTGCACAGACCGACGTAACAGCATTCATCAGTGGCGAACCAGGTACCGGAAAAGAAACAGCGGCCCGTGCGATTCACTCCGTCAGTGATCGTCGCGCGAAACCATTCATTGCGGTTCATTGCTCCGCAATTCCCGATCCACTGCTCGAAAGTGAACTCTTCGGGCACGTCGAGGGAGCATTTCCAGGCGCGGTCCGAGATCAGGTTGGAATGTTTGAAGCGGCGGACGGCGGGACACTGTTTCTTGACGAAATCGAAGAGGTGTCGCCATTGCTGCAACTCAAACTGCTTCGCGTTCTTCAGGAACGCGAGATTCGACGGGTTGGTAGTGACAAGCCAGTGCCAATCGACGTCCGAATTATTGCCGCCACCAGCAAGGATGTACGGGAACTGATTTCACGGGGTGAATTTCGGGAAGATTTCTATTACCGAATCCATGTCTTCGATATCAGACTTCCGCCTCTACGCGATCGTCGCGAAGACGTTACGCTGCTCGCAAACCAGTTCCTCAGTGAAATTTCCTCACGCCAGGTACGAGCCGTCAATAGCTTCTCTCGTGATGCCATGCAGCGGTTGCTCGACTATGACTGGCCCGGAAATGTGCGCGAGTTGCGGAATGCGATCGAGCACGCGATGACAACCGTGGCAGACAACCGGATTACTCTTTTCGACCTGCCTTCCGAAATTCGAAATCCTTCTGCCCGACGAAATTTCCAGCGGATGCCGGATGGAACGCGGCGAATCAAGTCCACCGCGCCAGCAACAATCCCGGTTGATAAACTGACACCAAAACAGCGAGAAGAACGCGACCAACTGCTTAGAGTGCTGGAAGAAACAGGTGGCAACAAGACCGCCGCCGCCAGAATTCTTGGGTTCAGCCGAGTCACGATGTGGAAGAAGGTCAGCAAATACGGTATCGACTAACGTTCAAAC
>JAGQQE010000207.1 GCA_020426345.1 Planctomycetaceae bacterium | reverse complement strand
CGCCCGGACCTTTGGGAAAAGAATCCCCTGGAAGTCGCCGTGGAAGGGCTGCAAAAAATGAAGGCTGTCGCCGAAGCCGCATCCTGAAATAGGTCGGATGCTCTCACCGAAGCCAGCAGCTCCACCAAATCACCGCATTCCACCCAGACACGCCTCAGCAGGCCGAACAGCCAATCACCCCAGCCTGCGCAAAGAACTCAGAACTCGCATGCCATCGTAAATCGTGGACGATGGTTGATTTCTGACCTGAATCGATGTCTGAATCGATGATCGACAGAGTGCGGACATTCCGTCCCAGACAGTGCAGACCCCGTCATTGGCGGCAGAATAGCCCGTTTACAAAGAACAGGCAGGCGTGAAAGCGGCATCGCTGGCCCGAGTGACATTCATCTTGACCCATTCCGATCCATTTCCGTAGAACTCTGTGGTTTGATCGGAGGACTTTCGGCTGGGATTGCCGTTCGAATCCGCTCAATTGCTGAAAAAGCGTACCAGCGTTGCTTCAGCGACCCATCATAAGCACTCTCACTCTCCCTCCTCTTCGTCGCTCACCAGAGACATTGTGTCGGGTGTGTGATTTCAGAACTCCACTTTGCGGCTCGATTCATCCATTCGGACGATCGGGTTTGCAAATGACGAATGAGAAATCTTCGATGAACTACAGACGCACAGGCGGCAACGCGAAGGATTCGCAGGCTCCGTTTTTCATAACGGTCGCCCTGTTGTGCATCCTCACAGGCTGTCGGTCGGACAATCATTTCTTCGCCGAATCGCTCCCGATGTCGCTGCGACTTGCTGCGCAGTCGAATCCGCAGGAGGCCGATCTGTCGGGGCTCGCCAGCGCGAATGGAAGCAGCGAAGTCCTGGGCCCGGGCGATGTGCTGGATGTTTCCATTGCAGCGGGGCTCACAGAAAAAGATCAGGTCAAACTGTCGTCCCGGATCGCGGATGACGGAAACGCATCCCTTCCGGAGATCGGCACCATTCAGCTGGCTGGTTACCCACCGCAGGCAGCCGAATCTCTGATTCGAATGGAAGCCATCAAGAAGAACCTCTACAAGAATCCTTCTGTAACGGTCACCGTTTCGCATGCCCGAAAGAATCGCATTCGCGTTCTGGGGGCGGTGAAGCAGCCAGGGATTTACGAACTTCCCCCCTCGGCGAGCGATGTTGTTTCGGCGATCGCAGAGGCTGGTGGCCTGGCAGAAAACGCAGGCGAGAATGTGGAGGTTCGAAACCCTGTGTCCGCAAGTTACGATCGTCCGGCCATTGCCGGGGATCCTCAAAATCCCTATTCGCCAGTCAGCTCGTCCAGCGCAGAAACACCGGTCGCCTCAACTCGTTCGATGAATTCCTATCGCATCAACCTGATTTCTGCTTCGAAAGACGGAGGTGGCGATTATCTCGTGAGCGACGGCGGCGTCATCATGGTCGAGAAGCGGGACCCGGATCCGGTTTCAGTGATTGGCCTCGTGAAAAATCCCGGCAAGTATGACTTCCCGGTTGGAAAAGATATTCACGTCCTGGACGCCATCGCGCTGGCCGGAGGCATTTCAAACCAGTTAGCCAACAAAGTGTATGTGATTCGTCCGGTAGCCAATGGAGCGAACCCGGCAGTCATTGAACTGACAATTTACAAGGCGAAGCGAAGCGGTGATTCGAATATTCGACTTGGTCCGGGCGACGTTGTTTCTGTAGAGCAAACGCCCGGCACAGTGTTCATGGAAGCACTGCAGATCATTCGATTTGGCGTCAGCGGAAGTGTCGGGACTCTGTTCTGACGAATTTCGCAGCGGAAGCCACGCACCAGTTTTGTTGACTACACAGTCTGTTTAAAGACACGGGCAGGAAGCCGATCAATGTCGATGGACGACAGAAATCTGATGATGATGCAGCAACTTGGCCAGCATAGCGCTGCGACAACTCTGCATTCTGTCTTCCGCTTCCTGCGCACCGTGCGAATGCGCAGCGGAATCCTGCTGGCGACCATCGTTGCTGTTGGCCTTTGCGGAGCGGCCTATTACGTCGTCGCCGAGCGCCGTTACGAATCATCTGCTCAACTGCACATCGTCCGCAAAGGGTCCGGAGTCACCGAGGACGGTGTTCAGAAAAACGACAGCCCCAGTGCGGACATGCCGACCTTTCAACAGCTGATGTCCAGTGACGAAGTCATCAGCCGTGCGCTGGTGAGGTTGCCAAAAAAATATCGAGTTGATCTGGTCGGAGTTTCAGAATCTCTCTGGGTTGAAGAAGTGCGCGATAACCTTCGCGTCTCATCTCCCTTCGGCACGACCATTCTTGAACTCAAGTATCGCTCCCGCGATCCCGCCTGTGCTCAGATGATGCTGCGAACGCTGCTGTCGTCATACGAACACTATATGAATGAGACACACCAGGGTGACTCGGAACAGAATCTCCGCACGCTGCAGTCAAAGTTGACGGAGTTTGAGAATCAACTGATACAGAAGACCACCGAACGTCTTCGCCTGAAATCTGCCAATCCGGATATCGTCGATTCCGGCAGTGATCAGGGCGTGTTAAGTATCGCGGTAGAACAGATTCGTATCCTGGCACAGGATCTGGCCAACGCCCGCGAAGAAACCACCCGGGCGAAGACTCTCTATATGGGGCTGCGCCAGGCGATCGATAATAACGAAGACATCAGTCTCTTCCTCTCGCAGTCGATGGATAGTGCGGGGCGAGATATGATGAATCAGCTGATGGGTGTGGGAGCTCAGGATGACATCATCAATTCGCGGCTCAGTCAGGAACTCCTGGACCTGTACGGACAACTCAACGATGCACAGACAAAGCTGGGTGCTGCTCATCCCGAACTGAAGCGACTGCAGTCCGAAATCCTGGTGAAAGAAAAGTATCTTTCTGAGAAGCCTCAGATGCAGCGTCAGCGCATTCAGCTGATGGCCAAAGAACATCTGGGACCACAGTTGCTGAAAATGGCCGAGCAGCGCCTTCGCAGCAGCCAGGCTCACGAAACAGAGCTGTATTCACGAATGCACGAACAGCAAAACAGTTCGATGATGTTGTCACAAACTCTGACTCAACTGCGCGACCTTGATCGCGAGATTGAACAGTTACACGAACTGCGAAACGGCTTGCTCACCAGTATGAGCACCATCGACCTGAACAAGGAAAAAGGCATCCGTGCTCAGGTCTCCAGCAAACCCAGCTACTCCGCTCGACCCGTTTCACCCCGTCTGGCAATTACCGGACTTCTGTCTCTGATGCTTGGAACTGTGACCGGCCTGGGCATTATCTGGGTTCTGGACATCATGGATGATCGCTTCCGAACGCCGGAAGAACTGAAACTTCAGTTGTCCACTCAGGTCCTTTCGATGGTGCCACGCATCGAAGAACTGGAGGGGGACGGCTTTGATGCCGTCATCAGTCATGCTCGTCCGAATGCTCGTGAAGTCGAAGCGTTTCGATCGATGCGAACCAGTATTGAGTTTTCACCGGTGGAATCCAGCCGGCTTATTGTCACCAGTACCGAACCCGGTGATGGAAAGACCACGGTGTCATCGAATCTGGCTGTTGCGTTCGCTCAGTCCGGCAAACGCACACTCATCATCGACGCGGATATGCGTCGTCCGGGGCTGTCGGCGTTGCTGGGATTGCGTGATGACATCGGGCTGTCACAGATACTCAAGTCTGATGAAGATATTGATACCATCGCAACTCGCCACACTCGCAACCTGAACACCGACAAACTCGATGTCATCTCCTGCGGACCTCGCCCCATTAATCCGGCCGAACTTCTCGCGGGTGATCGTTTCGCCAATCTGCTCGCGTGGGCCGAAACGCGTTATGAACAGATTATTGTTGACGTTCCACCGGTACTGGCTGTCAGCGACCCAACCATTGTCGGGCGTCTTGTCGACGCTGTGGTACTGGTCGTTCGACCAGACAAGGACCGCCGCCGCATGGTGATACGAGCAACCGAAACTCTCCGCAGCCTCGGCTGCCAGTTGCTGGGTGTCGTCGTGAATCATCTTTCCGGGCATGACGATGGCAGCTACGGATATGGGTACGGTTATGGATACGGCTATGGATACGGCCACGAAGCCGACGAGCACGGCGAACCCGGCCAGCCAAACGTGGCTGCGGGCCTGAGTGCACTGGCAGAAGGCGGTTCGTCATTTCGCAAGTCGGGCTCGAATCGAGCTGCTTGAACGTCCGGAAAGTCATCCCCATGGTTCAGAGTTTGCACGACAGGAAGAAGTCGTCGAAGAACAGCGCACGATCCTTTGGCAATGCAACTATTCTGCCAGAACTGAAGACCGAATCGTGGGGAATGCTGCTCACTGACTGCGCAATTGTCGCTCTGCTTTTGTTTTTCCCGTTCATCATGGGGGGGCGAGAAGCGTGGGGGCACCGCATTCTGATCTCACTGTCGCTGTTCATGGGGCTGGCCTGGTCGCTGCACCGATTTCAAAAAGGCGGGCGGCTTCTGATACTAACGCTGGAACCATTACTGATCGCAGGGTTGATGCTGGTTTGGTACCAGACCATACCTCAGACTCCGGCTGTGATGTCCGGGATTTCCGGTGAGTATCAACGACTATTTCCCTCGTGGGGCGCAACTCAGGCAGATCCACCATCACGCGAACCGGACCAGGCCGTTTCAGTCGGCAGCGAGACTTCGGACGTAGCTCCCGGCCCCGTCTGGAACACACTGAGCCTGACTCCGTCTGAAACTCGGCATGGCTTCTGGATTCTGCTGGCCTACGGAATCATCGGAATTGTCATGACTCAACGCATTCGCAATCAAGCGGATTGTGAAACATTGCTGAAGCTGGTTGGGATCTCCGGAGTGATGATGGCCGTCTTTGCTGTCGCCCAGATGGCGACATCTAACGATAAATTCTTCTGGTTTTACAGGCACCCATTCACAGGAACACGCGAGGTACTGAAGGGGGCGTTTACAAACCGAAACCACTTTGCTCAGTTTCTTGCGATCAGTGTCGGCCCGTTGATCTGGTGGGCTCTGAAAGAACGCCGACAGCACCAGTTACAGAATGCGGGCACTGTTCGTCAGGGTCTGGGTCCGGCCCAGGGGAATCATTCGAATTTCGATAACCTGGTCAGCGTTCGACTCCTGTTGCTGATCTGCGCTGTGGCAGGAGTGATGATGTGCGCCGTATTGTCATTGTCCCGCGGCGGCATGGCGGCGGCGGCGCTGGCGGCGTGCGTTTCGTGTGTGGGGCTGCTGCGAAACGAAAGTACGCGCAGGACACTGTCGCTGGCACTGCCCGCCACCGGGATTCTGCTGGTTCTTGGGCTAATGCTTTTGGGAGGCGACACCGTTGATGTCCGGGTAAACCAAATTGCATCCGGAGATGTCAACAAACTGGACAGTGGTAATGCACGCCGGACCATCTGGGCGGCAGATATTGAAGCAACCAGGAAGTTCCCTCTGTTCGGGACAGGCGTCGGTAGTCATCGGGAAGTCTATCCCACCTACATGACAGACTTCGCTGACTTTTCAACGTTCGAGTTCTCTCATGCCGAGAGTACCTACATCAACCTGGCACTGGAAACAGGACTGGCGGGACTTGGATTGTTGGTGATTGGGCTGGCCTACGTACTAACACGTCTCCTTTGGCGCATGGTTCGCCCGGCAGATTCCGAACAGGCCGAACTGGTCGCTGCGGTCAGTGCAAGTCTCCTGGCGGGGGCAGCGCACGCAACAGCAGATTTCATCTGGTACGCGCCAGCAATCGTGGTAACGACTGTTGTGCTTGTTGTTGCCGGCCTTCGCCTCTGTTCAGGATTTGAACGCGAACGTGGCATCACAATTCCACGCCCGTTCTGGCTAGCCCCGGCTGTTGCATGTGGTGGACTACTGTTGCTGGTTCAGCCCGGGCTGTCGGCTCGTGTGGCAGGCGAAAAGTACTGGTATCAGTATCTGCTGACGACACTGGACGAGCAACGGGATGTTGCGGATGCTGCCATTTCACTTGCGATGGACAGTGAAGAAGCAGAAGAACTTTCGCTATACGAGAGTGACGCTTCCGATGCATACGATGCCGATGATCCCGGCGATGCCACAGTGGAAATGGAATACCGGAATCATGGCCATAACGGCAATAGTCCGGATGATGCCAGCCAGCCGGATCACAGGGATCTGAGCATTAAGAAACATCGTCTGGGCCTGCTGGTGAAGTCTCTGAAAGCGTGTCCGGATCAGCCACGTGTCCAGCTGACAATGGCTCAACTTTGTCTCACGCTTTTTGACGAACAGCAGGCGACCAGCGAAACCCCTCTGAATCTGACGCAGATTCGCGACACAGTTCGATCCGCAGAATTCCAGTCGCAGCAGGAAAAGATGGCGTGGTTACAAAGGGCCTTTGGCAAGGCAATCAAACTGCCAATGCTGGCGGATCAGCTGGCCCGGAAATCGCTTGCACAATGTCCAATTCAGGGAACCGCATACATGTTGCTGGCGGAGACCTCGTTTCTGCGTCCGGCAAGCAGCACGATGGCGCGAACGATGCTCGATCAGGCCCTGCTTGTCCGTGGATACGATCCGCGGACTCGATTCCTGATTGGACAGGAACTGCTCATGACCGGCAATCAGGCTGAAGCACTGGAACACTGGTCAGTCGTCTTTCACGCGAATTCGTACTATCGCAGAGCCATTACCGCTCTGTATTCAAGAATGGTTCCCCCCAGTCTGCTCCTGCAACAATTTGCACCAAAGCTTCCGGAACTCGCCGACGTACTTTCTGTCTATAAAGCCAGCGGTCAGGAATATGATCTTAAGCCGGTCCTGGATTTGATTGCCGCACATATGGATGAAGAACATGACGGCATGTCAGATGAACTCCGGGTCAATCTGGCGATGGATGCTTTCGATACGGCATTTGCCATGGGCGATTATTCACTTTGCGAAAACGTCCTGACAAAGATTCTGGCGGTCGATGAATCTGCCTACCGTCCCAGGAAAGCGCTTGGCATGACCTACTTTGAACAGAAACGATTCGATGAGGCAGCACGGACGCTGCTATGGTGTTACGAACAGCAGCCAACGGATGGACGCGTGATTCAGCTGATCCGTGATTCCCGACGGCTGGCTCTGGAAAATCGAACACCAGCGATGCCCGCGTCGTGGCAGACTCAGCAATCAGCAGGACAACCATCAACTCCGCTTTGAAGGCGGATCACGCACACGCCGGCTGGCACTCTGTCTTCTCTTCGTGATTCTCTTCTCAGCTGAATCCGGGGGAAACAACGCGATGATGCATTCGTGAAAAATGTTGCGGGATGCATGACACATGCGCGTCACATCAACGATCGTTTACTAAGGAGCGACAAAACGTACTTCCTGCAAACTGAAATCGTCCATCAGGTAATCTGCATTCTGATCGTCCGCGTTGTAGACACCGATTTGAAATGAGTGGATGCTGCCAACGGCGTCAATTCGTACGACTTCCTGAAGCTGCTGCCATTGATCCATCCCGGCATTCAGAATGCGGTACATTCCATAGTGGACACCCGCATCGTCAACCAACCGTGACATCATCTTAATGCTCATGTCCTGCTCGGGAGATTTCAATAATGCCCGGCACAGGTAATACCGCCCGTTCTCGATCTGAAATTCCCTGGCCGCGCCTGAATCGGCACTGGCACGATCGGACACACGAAGGCAATGATCTCCTTCCGATGCGTCATCACGCTGAACCACGTTGACGTTGCCCAGATCGCCATCGATCTTCCATGGACCCGCACCGTGTTCAAAATCTCCGCCGGGGGACATTTCCGAACCAGTGACAATCTGCAATTCCCGAATAGACACAGCGTCTATTGCAAACGGTTCCGTGCTGACACCGTCGGCAGGGCGAAAGACAAGCCGTGATTCCAGCACATGCTCCGGCAGCAGGATATCCCCTTCGATGCGATTCCATTGGGCTTCAAGCATTTGGTAGGCAATTGGGGGGTAACTCATGCCGTCCGGCTCTGATAGTTCCAATTGCAGTTGCAGAAGGAATGGATGCCTCAGTGTTCTGGCAAAAAACTGAATGTAATACAGACGCCCGGACGCAAGTTGGTCCGTCGCGTTGAATGCGACCCCATCGAATTGACGGACACGATCGCGGACGGCCAGGCATCCTTCGCCCCTGAATGCGTCGCCCTCAATCCGAGAAATGGCTTTTTCGTACGCGTACCATGGCCCCACGTCATGATCGAAATCGAATGCCAACAAAGGGGGGCAATCCTCAGCGACAACGAAGGCTGGACCGCTTTGCTGGACGTTCTTTTGCCGGAGGTCCGTGCCGACGTTTTTGGCAAGGGCTGAATCAGTTCCCGCGTGTCTGCTGATACCTGATGAAAACAGGCGGAATAAAATCATCAACAGGAGGACCGCTGCTGCAACGATCCAGACTCTGGGCGGGATAAGGTGCTTCGTGGATTGAGTCTTCTTCAGGTCGGCCAGAAGGTCCATCGCTGTGTTGTATCGACCGTCCGGAGATTTGCTCAGACACCGCAGGCAGATGGCTTCCAGCTGAGGGCAGATTTGAGGATTTGTTTGACGAGGTGGTCTCGGATTGCGTTCCACAATCGCCTGAGCAATTTCATCCAGTGTCTCACCCGCAAAAGGCGGCTCACCGGCAAGCATTTCGTAAAGGATGACACCAAATGCCCAGATATCGGCGCGTCCATCAATCCAGTGCGCCTGCCCCAGCACCTGTTCCGGCGACATGTACTTAAGCGTTCCACCGTTACCATCACGACGGTTCAACTGCGAGTTGAATTGGACCGAGAGACCAAAATCAACGAGCACAACGCGACCTTCGGTGGTAACAAGAATATTACCGGGCTTCAGGTCGCGATGAATCACACCTTTTTGATGCGCGTATCCCATCGCTTCCGCAATCTGCATCAGACACGGGACGTCAGGGTGCGATTTTGAATTCCACCAGTCATCCAGCGGCTGGCCATCTATGAACTCCATCACAAGCAGCGGCCAACCGTTCTCGTCACGAATGACATCATAGAGCAAAACGATGGAATGGTGTCGCAGCGAACCCAACAACTTCGCTTCGCGGCACACCTGATCGGCAACTTCGCAGGTTACAGCGCCCTTCAGAGCGGGAATCTTTACTGCAACCCACCGGCCCAGTTCCTGGTCCCAGGCGCGATATACAGTGGAAAAAGCTCCCTTTCCGACGGGCTCCTCAATGCGGAATCGATTCAGCAGTAAATCACTCGGTTGTAATTCTGCAGGGGTCAGTTTCAGGCAGCGTCGCAGGGCTTCCTGCACCGCGGCTTTCTCCCGGGGAAACTCGGCGAACCATTGTTCCGGATGAACATCATCTTTGGCATAGTCGTGCCGCAGACAAAGAAGTTCGGTCAGCAGCTCTTCGCGATGTTCCGCCGCGACTTGCAGCAAAAGTTCAGCAACAGAAAGTTGGCTTCCCTCGCGCAGCGCGTCTTCATACTGAATACAGATGCGGTCAATCAGAAGATTCATTCTCGGGTTGCTCGAAGTGGCGTTGCCATATTTCCTGAATCAGACGAATTCGACGCTCAATCGTGCGCTGTGATCGATTGTGTTTCTCGGCCAGTTCCGCGTTTGACAATCCCTCCAGTCTTCCACGCGCAATGTCGCCCAGTTCCGGATCTGACTGATCCAGGGTTTTCAGCAAGGCTGTCAGCGTGTCTGACATGATGGCAGTGACTTCCGGCAGAATGCGGTCATTCGCCATTTCCCTTAAGACCACACGGTCCAGTTGATGCAAATGCTGCATGTGCCGACGCTTTCGCGTCAGAAATCGGCCCTGCTTCCATGCATGGGTTCGAGTAATCGTTACCAGGAGACGCCAGAGGTCATCCCGCGTATTCAGTTCGGGATAGGCACCCACCTGGCTCCTTCGAAGGAATGCCCAGAACGCCGTAGAGACGACGTCATCTTCATCACCCACCGTTCTTGGTGACTTCCCCAACGCCTCTCCGGCTACAGCCTGCATCAGCGGCTGGTACCGATGAAAAAGATGTGTTGCGGCAGATTCTCGACCATTGCGAAGTTCGTGAATCCAGTGACTGATCGAACCGGTACCGCCTCCAGAATCGGTTGCTTCTATCTTGTTCGTACTTGCCATCTGCCCGACTGTTCAAATGATGCATCTACGGATCTTCCCTGAGGATCTGGCCGCGAGCGTATTGAAACACTCACTGTAATCGATTGCAACGTCTGACTGTCTGTGGTTTCCTGAGTGAACGGACAGGCAGGCATGTCTGCGGAAGGTGGCGCTGGTTCAAGATAGGCGTATCTGTCCCGGAAGCGCACCTGCATCATCTGCAGTCACGTTTCTGGCACGCAGCATCGTTATTCGCGCAGAGCTCTCAAGGGATACGGCATCCGGCCCGCGCGCGACGGCGGAGAGCTGGAGCCCTCACGTGGTCAGACCGGTCAAGGATGAACAAACTGCGTAGGTTTCCAACCGCTATCACCTCGGAACGACTGATCGAGAGTTGAGTTTGATGCCGCGGAATCATTACGGGACAGGGATGCTGATCGGTTCACAGGCGATGAATTGCCGGCCGGCTGATCGGATACCAAGTCATCATACACTCCGGCTGCACTTTCGAAGTGACCTGACTGAACCAATGCTTGCTGTGCATCGACCGGCCTGAGTGTTCGGTTGTGTTCATGATTCAGCCGAGACGCAGGGCGCGTCGCGGATTCCTGCATGAATTCATTGAAAGCTGCGACATCATCATCCGTCAGCCGCGCCGTACCGGGCTGGTGAGCAGACAACCCCTGAGCCAGCAGATCATGACTCTTCTGAACTGGCGAACTCACTCGGTCAGCATCCGCAGATGGCTGTTGCAGCGGGGAGGGCTGCTGAAACTGAAAAGCCTCGGGATTGCCGGCAGACGAGGCAAACGCATCAGTCGAAGACATACTGCCGGAAATACCCGGACTGGAAGCAACCGGTCGCGTCTCCCGGGGAATAAACGGTTCATCGGTTGCGAATGGGTTGAAAGGTCGGTCTTCGGCATCCCCGCTCGCTTGCGCGAAAGACTGCGAGGACGATTTTTCCAGCGGCGAATGTGACTGGTCTGCAAATGGGTTGTCGGTGTTTGAGTCTCCGTATTCCGCAGTCCCCATCGACTGCGCGCTGAAATCGCCCCACGCGTTCGCGAGCCCGGAA
>JAGQQE010000206.1 GCA_020426345.1 Planctomycetaceae bacterium | reverse complement strand
TATTCAAAAGAGGCGGCTTTCATGTGCAGCCATCTTGCAGTCACCGCTTTCGGATAAGCGGATTGGCGTTCTAGAGTTTCCATCCTCGCTCGAGTCCATGGCCAATGTGCTTCATCCGATTGTTAGTCGCAAGTCCCGAGAGACTTACAACTACGATAAGGTAACAGAATTCTGTGGTGCTTCGGGGTTACCGAAGCATTGCGCGTGGAGGAACTCCACGCTCTATCGCGCCCGAACAAGCTTCCGGTAGCTTATCCGAACGCGTTAAACGCGGCACGGACGCCGCGATTAACGCAGATTGGCAGCGACGGACTATCGTTTGCAATTTGACTGTCCGTGTCCACCTCGGATAGGGAATCTTCCGGATCGGATGGCCGTTTCTGTCTGCTGCTCAGGAAATGATTCCTCGGCGGATTCTCGAGGGCGAGTGTTCTCGGCCCGAAGGCTTTGGCAATCGCGAACACAACGCGAGTAACTTTCCGGCGTTCAATGAGTCTCCAGGCATCAGATTGACGATCTGTGTAAGTGCGGGCAGAACTAGAGCCATTTTCTGACGCATTGCCATCCAGCGCAGATCAACCCTGAACCACCGACACAATACCACCCAGTAGACCGTAACAGTTGTTCCAGGGACGGCGCGTGCCCACCAATCCTGTAGCTCACTACAAGGCACACAATTCCGAAGGCAAACAGGCTGCCAGTCAAGAGGCACCCGATCACCTGCCATTCCCCCGAGGTCGGGTCTCTCGTTGGCATTCTCATGACGCTTCAGCTCCGTTGGAAACCTGAAAGAAATCCCAAAGTGAATTCGTCGAGAACGGCGTTGCGCAGTCATGGATCACGGGCATTGACGGAAACTGCTGGCAGGCGATGAAATAGTCCGCGGTGCGTTATCACCATCAGAAGCATCCGGCACTGGCAATGCGGCACTAACCTAGCAGCCCGTTGAGAAACCGGAACAGGCACGCAGGGCCAACGGAAACCGTCGTGTCTTGAGGTTTCCTGCTCGAGCCAGTCCCGTTCTTCAACAGGTGGCTAAGCTAAGCTAACTTCGAGTGAGGAATTCATCCATATTCAGGACGATTCGCATCGTTGCAATCCAGGCGGCAAGTTCAGGTTGTGAAACGCGGTCCGTTGTGTATTGACCGCACAAAGCGATGGCGTCTTCCGGATGACTCATGTAGTGAATCCGAGCGGCCTGTTGTAATTCGAGCAGCTGTTCTTTTTCCATCTCGTAAGCATGCCGACCAGATGTCAGTACCAATGCTCGATCGATAATCGCTGAACTTTCCGGAGCCGATTCTCCTTCCGTCAGGAGTCGCACAGAGAATGCCTGAGCGGCTTCATGAAACACTTCATTGTGAAGAGCGGCCAGCGCCTGCAGCGGATTATTCGATCGATCTCTCTGCGCGCTGGTGAGACTGCTGTCGGGGCAATCGAATGTGCTGAGATTGGGGTCAATAGCTGTGCGGCGGAAAAACGTATACAGACCACGGCGATACCTGTCAGCTCCTTCTGACGCTTTGAATTTGAAGCTGCCGGCATAGGTTTGTTCGGCAATGATCGATGGCAGCGGAGGAAATACGCTTGGGCCACCGATCTCATCGGTCAGCAGCCCGGACACCTGAAGACTCAGGTCTCGCACGATTTCCGCTTCCACACGAAATCGGTTCTGTCGAGCGAGAAGGTGGTTGTTTGGATCATGGGCGATCAATTCGGGACGCACCACGGACGACTGCCGCCAGGTTTCGGATGAAACGATCAGGCGAATTAATTTCTTGCGGCTCCAGCCACCTTCATGCATGAACCAGGAAGCCAGAAAATCCAGCAACTCCGGATGTGATGGTGCTGAGCCTCTGGAGCCAAACTCCTGCGGTTGATCCGTCAGTGCCTGGCCAAACAGGTGCATCCAAACCTTATTGACTTCAACACGAGCTGTCAGAGGGTTCTCGGTCGAAACCAGCCACTCAGCAAGGTCCAGTCGATTGCGATCCACGGTGTCGTCGAACGCCCCGGGCAGTACGGATGGCACGTTGGGGACAATATCGCCCTGAGCCTGATCTGGCTGAAGAAAATCGCCTCGCGTGAAAACCCAGGTCTTCCGTTTGTCCGTCTTCCGTTCCGTCAGGTACCGGGTGAAACCCTTGCTGTTGTCGTAAGATCGAAGACTGGACAACTGGCTTTGGACATCATCGCTCAGATTCTTGTCGTCTACCTGTCGACGCAGCAGATCTGCGATCTTTGACCACTTCGCTTTCCGTTCTTCACGAAGTTTGTCCGCATTTGCTGGCACGTCGCCGAGAAAGTCCGCGGCAAAATCTGCGTTATTGAAGAAAGCGTACATTGCATAAAAATCACGCTGTCGAAACGAATCATACGGATGGTCATGGCACTGACAGCACGCCAGAGAAGAACCCAGCCATACCGAACTGACCGTGCCGACTCGATCGATCACTCGCTTGGTACGGTCTTCCTCGGCATCAACACCACCCTCCAGATTGAACTGTGCCTGCAAGTGAAACTGGGTGGCAATCCGATCGTCATCTGTGGCATCAGGCAACAGGTCTCCGGCGATCTGCCGGCGAGTAAATTCGTCAAATGGCATATCGTCGTTGATTGCCCGAATCACCCAGTCACGGAACCGCCACGCATCATTCTTGACAGAATCTTTTTCGTACCCTTCGGAGTCGGCGTAGCGAGCCTCGTCAAGCCAATGTCGCGCCCAGCGTTCTCCAAAATGCGGCGATGCCAGCAGTCGGTCCACCTGGCTGATGAATGCGTCCGGAAGTTCGTTTTCCTCAAATGACTTTAATTCTTCGGGCAGGGGATTCAGTCCTGTCAAATCCAGTGAAAGCCGTCGCAAAAGAATTCTCCGACCGGCCTGTTCGGATGGCTGCAGTTCCTGCTGAGCCAGTCTTTTGTGCACGAACCAGTCGACGGGATTGATACCGTCAATCAGGGGCTGACCGATCGATGATGCGTCTCCGTCATTGGATGTCAACTGCGCTGTTGTCTTCGACAGTGGTTGATATGCCCAGTGTTCCGGCCATGTCACCCCTTGCTGTATCCAATGTTCAAGATCCTGGATTTCCTGAGGGCTCAACCGATCGTGTCCCTGCGGCGGCATCTGATCCCCCGGATCACTTGACCTGACGCGTCTCAGAAGTTCGCTGCTTTCTGCGTGGGCGGGGACAACAGCAGGCTGTCCCGAATCAGTCTCAGCAAGCAGCAGACTTCGACTCAGGACGCTGAAGCCACCTTGCTTCTTCACCCCACCATGACAACTCGCGCAGTGTTCTGTCAGTATCGGCCGAATGTCCTCTTCGAAGCGGATTTCACCGTCCGATTGAGCCTGAGCGAAAACATGGTTCGACATCAGAACCAGGGCACAGGTAAAAATACAAAGACAGGATTTGCAGAGGGTCACGGTTTTTGCTCCCGACAGTTTGGGTGTGCCGTGTCCATTCGTGAATTCCCTGAGCCATGAATCTCCGAGCCGTGGAGGCGATTCTGCCGGGACCGATTCGTGAATGTTAACGATGGCCGGGTGGGTATGTTATCAGGTCGCCACCAGTTCCCGAATCGGGTGTGCATCCTCGGGGAGAATACGCACCGGCCGGTCACTGGAATCGCGAATGTATGCGTCGTGATCGATACCCAGGTTGTGATAGATCGTGGCCAGAATGTCGCGATAGTGGATCGGTCGGTTATCGGCATAGGCAGCTGTCTTGTCGGTCGAACCGATAACCATGCCGGTTGGCATTCCTCCACCCGCAACCAAAGCGGACTGAACAGGGGCCCAGTGATCTCGGCCGGCTTTGTCGTTGATTTTGGGCGATCGGCCAAATTCGCCCCAGACCACAACGGTACAGTCTTTATCGAGACCCCTGTCGTAAAGATCCTGAATCAAAGCCGAGATGCCGGTATCAAAGAGAGGCAGGTGCTGTTTCATGTGGCCGAAATTGTTGCCGTGGGTGTCCCAGAACCCATAGGCCACCGTTACGACACGCACGCCGGCTTCAACCAGGCGTCTTGCGGTCAGAAGCTGGTCGTTCCACATCGGTGCTCCGTCTCCCAGATGCTTGCTGGATCCGCGCCCATAACGTTCTCGCACGGCAGGATCTTCGCGTTCGACGTTCATTGCGTCGACAAGTTTACTGGATGTCAGGACCTCACACGCGCGACGATAACTTTCGGTCATGTCATCCAGACTGTGGTTGTCTGTTTGTCGTCGCATCTGGTCGAGCTGGTCAAGTAATCCCAACCGCCGCCCAAAGGCATCGGACTCTACAAACTGCAATTTCATATTTGCTAGGTCTTCACCATCAGCGCGGACCTGATTGAATGCACTTCCCAGATAACCGGCTCCCGTGCTGTTGTAGGGACGATGCTGCATCGTGGGAAACAAGTCGACAAATGGAGGCGTGACGGAATCGGTACCACCCTGAATCTTTGAAACGATCGATCCGAAATGTGGTGTTCCGTTTCGCTGCACTTCACCCATCGTCCAGCCGGTAACATTTTGAAAGCTGCTGTGTTCGTCGCGCTGCCCGACGATCGACCGCAAAATGGTACACTTATCCGCGATACCGGCGAGCTTCGGCAGCAGCTCACAAAACTGAGTGCCCGGCACAGTTGTGTTGACCGGTCTGAACTCTCCCCGAACCTCTGCCGGAGCTTCCGGCTTCAGATCGAAGGTATCCTGGTGTGCGATTCCGCCGGACAGATAGACCATGATGACGGAACGATGCGAACGGCGGCCGCTGGCCTGTTCAGCCTGCAACAGCGAAGACAAAGTCAGTCCGCCAACAGCAAGTGACCCTGCCTGCAGGAACGATCTTCGGCGAACTCCGTCACAAAAACGAAATGATGGTCCCTGAAATCGCATCATAACAGCGCTATCCAGTGATAAAGGTGCGGCGTACTGTTTAACAGTTTCGCCGCAGTGTTGAATTGTTTGAGGTGGGTCGTTTGGGAGGGATTTGCAGGGCGACTTGTGTTTAACCAGAGTCATCCCTGTCTCTGTCATCGGTCCATTGTTGCGTAACTCATGCACTCGAGTCCAGCTTTCCGGAAAGGAACGCTGCGATTTGGTCTTGTCAGGATTTGTTTCGACGAGACATGCTCTCAGAGCCTCTACCACGATGCCCTACGTTGCTTGTGGGTCCCCGGACAGAAAATCGACCGGGTCCATGGCGACATCTGACCGAATTGACTCAACGCCGTCAGCATACCAGGAATCGACGACTTTTGTCTGTTGGATTCGGCGAGTCATCGATGCTCGATTCCACATTCCGTCGGAATCCACACGTGGCGGGATTGGCTCTGTGTTTCGAGGACAGAATCACAGTGAAATGGGCTGCGGCAGATGCCAGGCGTTTCGCCAGAGGGGCCACAGCATCCGGGAATGAAGCCTTGCCGTATCAGGCCGCTGTCCCGGATTCTTCTGGTGACCGCCTTGCCGGCGGTATTCGGTGGCAGAGTTGCGGAGCTTCGACTCGCTCGGTTCTGTCCCAGCCGGAGCCTTCAATCTTCGCGCGATGCGGCGGCGGTCTGGTCTTGGGTGACGGCCGCTACTGAAGCAGGCGGCGGCAGCGTTGTAAAGATTTTCTACCTTGCTGCGGTTGATTTAGCTGTGTCAATTAGTTGTCCGTCCGCTGGTGAGATCTTTTTCTGAACCGCTTCAGACCATAACCGCCAATACCCAGCATGCTCAGCACAAATGCACTGGGTTCCGGCACAGCACTGGCGACGATTGGTTCGCCGAAAGCAATCGCTGTGATCCCTTCGTTGGCCCCTCCTCCAGACTGAAAGCTGATTTTTTGAATTTTTTCGCCAGCTGTACCGGTCAGACCAAAGAAGACACCCGGACCGAAATCGGGAATAATTGGCGTGGAAAACAGGTGGGTGCCAAGACTGCCAATGACCGTCATATTAAAGGACCTGGCTCCGGTGTTGTTTGTAAATCCGATCAGGTTCAGTGCGACGGCTGAAACCTGAGGACCAAAATCGAGGCTCATCGTGGCATCGCTGCCGTTGGTATAGATCCCATTGACCGTGTTTCCCACCGTTCCAACCCCGGCGACATACAACTGATTCCGAAGTGGATCTACACCACCACTCGATGAAATCGTGAGACCGGGGGCAATAACGCCAGGACTAAAAACGGCATTGTTCGTCAGGCTGTCAATGGGTCCGGTGACAAATGCAGCCGATCCGGGATCCACCATCGCTGCCGAGAAGTCATGCGTGATCAGGCCGGGGGCATTCGACTCAAAAACCGATTGCGACGTGTAGGTAACAATTCCAGCGGTCGCATTTGTTGGGGCAAGCGTCAGAAAAGAGATCAAAAAAAGACGATTCAAAAGCAGACGCATGACATTCTCCAGCGATGAACATCCTGCGTTGGTTCACAGGATAGATACTTACAGATTGATGTGGACAGATTGACGGGGATTGTGGTGTTGGCTTGATTACGAGCTGACTAAGAAACGTCGCCCCGGTTAGCAGCCTGTTGAAGAACGGGACTGGCTCGTGCAGGAGACCTTAAAACACCATGGTTTCCAGTCGTCCTGCGTGCCTGTCCTGGTTTTTCAACGGACTAGCCGCGGGTGCAGTCCCTGGCCAACAAGACGGGATGGTCCTGATACTGCGGGGTCGCGATCGGGTTTTCATTTCCGTAAGAGAATCTGAAATGGGGTCCACGACCCCATATTTCCTTACGACGGTTATCTACACGAGATTCCGATTTTCGCTGTCGTTGAGGAAGGTGGGGCGAGTTGATGGCGGACGAACGTCCGTTCGGCGGCTCCATTCGGTCCCGTGCAGTTCAAGGCAGAACGGGGCACTTGAGTCATGCTTTTCGGGAAACTGATGATCATCGGTTGCAGCCAGCCCGACTGCATGTGCGGCAATCCTGATGCTGAATTCGTGCCGGGTTGTTCAGATCTGCGACCCGATCAGGAGCACGTTCGATGGGTAGAGCCACGAAACGGCAGGATTTCATCTGTAACAGAACCGCTGCAAATACGCCCGGACGTTTATCGAAACCAACTTCTCGAAAGTCCACTCGTCCCAAGAGGTGTTGCCATGAGCTTTTTAAGAACAATCTTCTCTCCCGGAAACGTCCTGCGTCTCGCTGCAGCCCTGGCATGTTTGACTGGACACGTTCGCCCTTGCCGGGCCGACAATCAGGTTTACCAGAAGACGCTGACTTCGACGGCATGGGTCCTGGCCAAGAGTAACGGCGAAACCTCCAGTGGCACGGGTGTTCTGGTGGACAGCGAAAAGAAGCTGCTGATTACGAACTATCATGTGGTCGGTGATGCTCGAGCGGCCGTGATCTTCTTTCCGGAGTTAAAGGGCGGTAAGCCCATCGTCGAACGATCGCATTATCTCGAAAACGTAAAAAAACTGGGAATTCGAGGGCGTGTTCTGGGTGTGGATCGGAAACGAGATCTGGCGATGATCGAAATTGATCGGATCCCGGATGGCATCTCTGCGGTGAAACTTGCTGGCGACAGTATTGGGCCAGGCGAGGACGTTCAGTCGATCGGCAACCCCGGCTCAACCGATGCTCTGTGGGTCTTCACCTCGGGTACCGTGCGTTCCGTCTACAAGAAGAACTTCAGTACTGGGGCCGGCGAACACAATTTCAAGGTCGTTGAAACACAATCGCCGATCAACTCCGGCGATAGTGGTGGACCAGTGGTGAACAATGACGGTGAGCTGGTCGCCATCAGTCAGGCGATTTCTCCCAAGGCCCGTCTTGTGAGCTATAACGTTGACGTGACTGAAGTTACGGCATTCCTGGCAGGCCCGTGGAAGCCCGCGCCACTGCCGGCAAACGACGTGCTGTCCAGAGCCGATCTGACGTTCAAGACTCACGAATCGGGTCACCTGGAAGTGACTTTTGAGCAGAAGGACAAATCAAACCAGTCTGTTTTCGTCAGCAAGGAGACGGAGTACTTTGAAAGAGCCGATGTTCGCAGAATCTGGTCACTGGCGACCACACTGAAGGAAGCCCCGGACGCCGCAACCACAATGCTTCTGCTTCAACAAAGTGCCCGCACAAAAATGGGCGGATGGAGCATCGAAAAAGCCACAAATGGCGACTACCTATTGATTTACGTCGTCAAGATCGACGCCACGGCGACGCCCGATGCTTTGAAAAGCACGATGGAATACGTTGCTCAGCTGACTTCGGTATCCAAGAAAGCACTCGCTCCAAAAGAAACAGCTCAGAACGCCTCTCAGACGCTGGATTCATGGCTCAGCAACTGAGTTTCGGGTGAAGTGGCGTCGGGGACTACGCAGCTTCATCCATGCGTTCCGAAACGGCCGCTACAGCCTTCCAGGGCTGTCAGCGGCTGTTTTCGTGTAACGCCGGCCTTCATGCAGCTCGTTCCTCCGGATCTGGTCTTTGCCTGACTTCCCTGGCTCGCTTTTCGGACCCCGGCGTCAGGTTCAAAACGACCAATGGTGGTCAATTCAGCTTTTCGTGAAAAAACGGTGTAACACATTTCCGCAAATTGCGCCCGGAGATTCAGACCCGAAGAAAACATTCAAAAAAATCGAATCTCAAACCTCAGGAGTTCCGCCATGAAACGCTTCACAAAATCAGTCATCGTCGCTGCTTCAGTTGCCCTGGTTGCCGCTTCAACAAGTTCAGCAATGGCCGGATGCCACGGTCGTTCCGGTGGCTACTCTGTCGGTCGCTCCTACAGCCATTCTTACTCGCCATCATACGTTTCCAGCTACAACCACTACTCGCATTCGCAGCCGTCGTACCCGTATTCACAGCCTGTTTATTCTCAGCCACAGCCTGTTTACACACCTCCTCAGCAAGTGATTTCCCAATCAACGTTGCCACCTGTCTCAGGCATTCAACAACTACCACAGGTTCAGCCACAGCAGCAACCGCAGCTACTGCCAACTCAACCGCAGCCGCAAACACAGTCGGTTCAGGTGGCACAGGCAGGTTTAGCTCAGCAACAAGCTGTGGCACCGACCCAGCAACAAGTCGTCGCCCCGACTCAGCAGACGGTCGTCAACACTCCATCATCGCAATCGACGGTTGTGTCTGCAGAAATGTCCGCACTGCAGGCTTTGGGAGGATTCGCACCACCGGCTCCTCAAACCACCAATGCACCAACCAGCACTGTGCCCGTGCATGTTGGAGTCTGGACCGCGTCCATTGGAAACAATGCAACCGTGCAGCTGTCTCTGCAGGCCGACGGATCGTTCGAATGGATCGCGACAAACGGGTCTGGTGGAAAGAGCTCCTTCCAGGGATCATTTGCTGTTGAAAATGGAACGCTCAGCCTGATTCGTCAGTCCGATAATCAGAAGCTCGCCGGCTCAATGACTCTCAGCGGAAACGACAGCTTCAGCTTCAAGCTGTCTGCAACAAACGCGGCTGCTCTGGAATTCAAACGCGGCTAAACTGCTTTGAGTCCAAAGAAGCACCTGAAAAAACAAAGGCCGTCGGCAACCAATTGTTGTCGACGGCTTTTTTCGTGCGCTGGCCAGTGATGTGCTCGGCGGATTGGTCAATCGAATAACAATCAAGAGATTTTCATCACTCGTCCTGTCTCTTACGATACGGGTGCCTCTGAACGCATCTGAGATCAAGGGTATTCAAATCCCGGCCGTCCGATCGCAACATACCGATCGGGCAAGAGAGAAATTCTGATGACTGACGCCCGGAGTTTTGAGTCAATTGGGGATCAGATCGATGCCGGATCTTCCGAACTGATTTCGTTACCCGAAGAGCTACTGCCGGAAGAATTGCGGCAACAGCCGGAACGACTGGTTCCTCACTGGATTTATCGCTGCCGGAGAATTCGCAGACCCTGGATCGCAAGCTGGTGCGGGATCAGCATATTTCTGCTCGCGATACTGCTTGGAGCGAATCCTGTTGGGACGCCCTGGCAAAAGATTGCTTTCTGGCCAGCTGCAATCATCGGTTCGATCGGATTCGTTGGGGTGCTGATCTCTCGCAGCTCGCTTCGCTATGTCAAATACGGAATCGTTGGGACGGCCGTGATTGAAGACGTCCTGCTTGAGCCTGTTCAACACTACAACGGGCAGACGGTGGCCTACCACCATGCCGTTCTGGTTTCGTTGCCGACAACGGATGGCAGGGTGTTTGAGCACGAATTCCGGGGGCTGGGTATCATGGCGGGGCAACAGGAATTTGCAGAACTTCGGATGCGTGTGGGGGATCGTGTTCCCGTCATCTGGCTTCAGGGACAGTTCCGGAAGACAGCACAACTGTATGGTTTTCTTCCCTTCAATGAAGATGTGTCATTGATGCGAAAACCGAAGCCCGCCGGTCGGTGGAGAAAAAATCTGCTGACAGGCATTGCCGTTGTCGGAATCTTTGCTGTGTTGTTTCTGAATCTCTATCTGATGATGAACTGTGTTCCTGTTGCGATGAGCGTGCCCATTGTTGCCGCTGTTGGCATCATTGGCGGAATCGTTCTGGGTGGATCTGCGCTTGCGTATATCCTGCACGAGCTGAAGTCGGAGCAGCAGCGAATGCACGACCGTAATCTGCTGGCGATCGCCAGCGGACGCGCATTTGAAACAGGAAGTCCACATGTCATGCTCACCAACACCGTCGTCGGCTGGACATACTGGATTGTCTGCGCGGCAGGGTCTTTACTGCTTGGGGGCCTGACAGTGGGGCTTTGGGCATTCGGCCTGAACATGTATTTCGATTCCGGAGCAGCACGGGCCCGAGTCGTTGTGGTCGACGCAGCCCGGGAAGTTGATCAGGGCAGGGAATGGGAGATTTCCTTTCATCCAAAAGACGAACCCAACATTGCGTGCCGGCGATCATTTCCAGTGCGCCGGATGCCTCCTGTGAACCTGAAGCCCGGTGGGGAATTCACGGTTGACTGGCACCCGGGCAGATTCGGCTGGCCCTGGATTGACAACATCCGTTAGCTCACCGGGCCCCCCCGGAGAAAAAGAATCCGACACTTCAGCAGGTCATCAATGCCCCATGAAAGTGTCCCTCGCCAGGCTGGCCTGAGAAGAGGCTGTCCGCACGACAGCGGGTCAGCGCTTCATGCGATGCACTTGCACAGATGATGTCTTTGGCGTGGTCTTCGTCGGGCTGTCGGTCGGCCTGGCCAAAACTCAGACCGGGTATTCGTCGGCAGATGTTTTCAGGTCGAGCGAACGCCAGAGATACCACGATGCAATGCTGCGCCAGGGAGCCCATTTTTCCGACACGGAAAGCAGTTCCTCTCTCCGGGGCCGTTCTTCATAACCGTACAAACGCGTGATGGCGTTCTGCAAACCCAGATCGTCAGGAGCAAAGACATCCAGCCGGCCAAGGCTGAACAGCA
>JAGQQE010000205.1 GCA_020426345.1 Planctomycetaceae bacterium | reverse complement strand
GGCCTCAGGTTGACTCGTGAGGCATCAAGAAATCTATGGCATCACGTGGACCATCATCAGGTCGTGCGATTCGCCCAGCCAGTTGGTGTGACCGACGGTGACAATCTTGCTGCCGCTCTTCAGTACGCCATTATGCTGGCCCCAGTCTTTGACAAGTTGTAGCAAAGCGTCAGCCGATTGATTGACTTCGGTATTGAGGATAGGCGTGACACCCCAATAGAGGCACATTCGACGAGCAATTGCTTCATGATCTGTCACTGCCAGAATAGGGACCCCACCGCGATGACGGGAAAGTGCGAGAGCCGTTCTTCCAGTGACAGTCGCAACAACAATGAGATCTGCTTTCAGGTATTCTGCGGCGGCAATTGCGCCTCGGGTTACCGCTTCGGTGATGGGCCGCGCTCGTCGTGCTTCTTCGCCGGCAAAATCCGGAAGGTCCATGACAGGAACCAGTGGCTCGGCTTCCGAAGCAATCCTGTCCATCATTCGGACGCATTGCACCGGATGCAGGCCAATGGCCGTTTCGCCGGACAACATGACAGCATCTGTGCCGTCAATCACAGCATTAGCAACGTCCGTGACTTCTGCTCGCGTAGGCAGGTCATTGGTCTGCATGCTGTCGAGCATCTGCGTCGCGGTGATTACCGGAATTCGAAAGTGATTGCATCTGCGGATAATATGTTTCTGCAACACGGGGACCCGACTAATTTCCGCTTCCACCCCCAGATCGCCTCGGGCGACCATCACGGCGTCAGTGGCGTGTAGAATATTATCCAGGTCATCGATTGCCTCTGTCTTTTCAATCTTTGCGACAATCAGCGGTGTGACAGTTGGTTTGTGTGCCGCAATCAGCTGATGGAGAAGTTTGATGTCTTCTGACTGCCGCACGAAGCTCAAGCCAATGAAATCCAGGTGATGCTGTAACGCCCATTCCAGGTCAGCTCGATCTTTTTCAGTCACACTGGGAGTGCTGAGTGCGACGCCCGGCAGATTCACGCCCTGCCGACTTCTGATTTTTCCGCTTTGTGTAACGATGCACCGGATGTGGCCTGCGTCTGCAGACTTTTCAATGACCACCATCGCCACTGTGCCATCTGCAAGCAGAATTCGGTCACCTGGGGCGACGTCATCGATGAGCGGTTCGTATGTGCATGTCAGCTGGTCTGGTTCTGACGAAATGTCGCCACGCACAAACGAAAAGGTCGCACCTTCGTGGCAGTGAACTTCGCCCCCGGGAATTTCTCCAAGCCGGATTTTGGGGCCTGAAAGATCACCAAGGATCCCGATCGGACACGACAGTTCAAGCGAGACCTGTCTGATCTTCCGGACCAGTTCACTTAACCATTCGTACTGGCCATGAGCGAAGTTCAGTCGAAAGATATCAACACCTGACGCTACCAGTTGACGCAGGATATCGACCGATTCACAGGCGGGGCCGACCGTGGCGATGATGCGAGTCTTCACAATCTTCTGGCGGCTCACTGAATGACTTCCCTGAACCGACATAATAGACTCTCCTGAGAATCGCCGCGTGGGTTGCCATCCATGCGGCTAAAGGTGAATTGGGATAAATCGCTCAAATTCCCCTGGACCGGCCTTTGCTGTGGGCTCAAGCCATGGGATTGCCTGTTCACTCTTGATCCAGCTATCAATAGCAGAGCGAAACTGTCGCGTGATGGAAAACAGCACGTCGCGTTCGACGGTGCCTTCCGCTTCTATATTCGGCAGGTTAGCCACTCGACCGTGAAGGCGTCCGCCGGGATCACGTCTCAGGATGACTATGCAGTTGAACACCGGTACGGATGAAGAGCCTCCGCAGGAAGATTCCGGAAGAATTGGTAGTTGTTCGCTTGCGGACATCGTTTCATTCAGATGTGAACTACGGGGAATCACGAAGACTGCGGGGTGAGACAATCGATGACTCACGCGGAAGTCTAGTCAGTTCATTGGTGAGGCGTCCAGACGTTCGGACCGTCGCTTCAGGATGATTTCCGGTTCGTCGATCCTGTCGCGGATTCCAGGAACGAACATGATGGAGACCTCTCGTACGTTAACACCTGGAATGCACAACGGGTAAAATACCCGCAGGTCTGTTTCCGTTAACAAATGAAGAGTGCCATGCCAGTCGACAAGTCCAGCGCGCGAATTCGCCAGATGTTCAGCGAAATTGCAGGTCGCTATGACTTCATGAATCATTTCCTGTCCGGTGGCACCGACATCTACTGGCGCTGGCGAACTGTGCGTTTGGCTGGTCCGTTTAACCAGAGTCCGTTACTGGATGTTTGTACGGGAACGGGAGATCTGGCATTTGCATTCCGGAAGAAAATCGACGGCGGAGCACCAGTACTCGGTACGGATTTCACACACGGAATGCTTCAACTGGCTGAGAAAAAACGGCAGCAACGGAACGTCGTCTTCATGGAAGCCGATACACTGGCGCTGCCTTTCTCAGACGACACGTTTCAGGCCGTGTCTGTTGCCTTTGGACTTCGGAACGTCTCCAGCACGATCGGTGGACTCAAGGAGATGACTCGCGTTTGCGAACCCGGTGGAAAGGTGCTTGTGCTCGAGTTCTCGCTGCCGAACAACAAGCTGCTGAGTCGCATCTACCAGTGGTACTTCAGAAACATACTTCCGCGACTCGGTCAATTGCTCGTGCGGAATCGTCAGGCGGCTTACGAATATCTGCCGCAATCTGTATCTGAGTTTCCATCAGGGTCTCAGTTAACCGACTTGATGGAAGAGGCTGGTCTCGAACGGGCTAGTTTCGTGCCGCTCACGGGCGGTATTGCGACGGTGTATGTCGGCTACAAACCGGAAAAACCGGAACAGTAAATCTATACCATACCGGCAAATTCAAAACTTTGTCTTTGACATCTCTGCAATTGACTCTGGTTGGCCCGGTTTTCATCCTCAGAAGCGTTGAACGTTTCTTACTCTCAATGAGGATTTACGCCATGCCTGACTTTTCCCCTCGACGATTCCTGACGGCCATTGCCATCGTCACTTTCAGCGTGCCAGCATTCGCTGAAGAGATTCCGGTTACAGAAAACTGGTCGATTGATATTTCACCGGCCGTCAACCAGATGCCAGTCCCCATGATGACTCCCGTTGCACCAGCGTCCGTCAATCCGGGCGAAGTTGTGTCCGGAAGTCCAATTGTTGATCCTGCCGATTACAAACGAATCTTCAGGTCAATCCCATTCAATCGTGCGGAATACAATGCCAACCCTTCGTATCGACACGATGCGACCATGGAGATTCTCACTGGCATTGGCCGTCATCAAACGATCGTCAAACACACCAATTACCGACCTCCGCGTCCGGCGCCTCCAGTCGCTACTGCCCCTTACCGCTACAATCAGGCTGGCAGCGGACTGAATTACTTCTTCTACTGGAATCCACGCCGATACTGATGTTCGGCATTCTGTTGGTTTCGTAAGCAGCAATCGCATATGCTGCCGGAAGTCAGACACGACCGTAATGAGCCCTTCTCGAAAGGGCTCGTTGTCGTTTGTTACTTTCAGTTTGAAACCAGTGAAGGTTGGAGAGTTGGCAATGGCCGACGGCACTCAGGGTGGACAGTTTCCGGGTATTCGTATGCGAAGGAATCGCAGAACCGAATGGTCTCGGCGGTTGGTCCGGGAAACCTCTTTACAAGTCAGCGATTTAATCTGGCCAACATTTATTATCGAAGGAGATAATCGATCGGAGCCAGTGGCGTCTATGCCCGGTGTGGAGCGTTACACGATCGATCGGTTCGTTGAGCAGGTTGCACGTGCGGCAGATCTCGGCATCCCTGCAATTGCCATCTTTCCGGTGACTCCTGCCGGGAGAAAATCGTTTGATGGCGATGAGGCGACCAACCCTCAAAACCTGATTTGCTCTGCGATGAGAGCCGTTCGAAATGCGGGCATTGAAATTGGACTGATTGCTGACGTGGCTCTCGACCCCTACACCACGCATGGTCAGGACGGGCTTGTTCGCAATGACTACGTCGTCAATGATGAAACACTCGAGGTTCTTTGCCGGCAATCGGTCGTTCAGGCTCAGGCAGGCTGCGACATCATTGCACCCTCCGACATGATGGATGGTCGCGTTGCTGCAATCCGTTCCGCTCTTGATGAAGCAGGATTCTTCCACGTCCAGATCATGTCGTATTCCGCGAAATATGCATCCGCATTCTACGGGCCATTTCGAGACGCCGTCGGTTCTGCGAAGAATCTTGGAACCGGCGACAAGCGAACCTACCAGATGGATCCGGCGAATACCGACGAAGCGATGCGAGAGGTCGCGCTGGATATTGGCGAAGGTGCAGACATGGTGATGGTAAAACCCGGAATGCCCTATCTGGATATTGTGCAGCGTGTAAAGTCTACATTCGGGATACCGACATTTGCTTATCAGGTCAGTGGCGAGTACTCGATGATTGCTGGCGCTGCCGCCAACGGCTGGCTGAATCGCGAGTCGGCCATGTTGGAAAGCCTGCAGTGTTTCAAGCGAGCCGGGGCTGATGGCGTCCTGACCTACTTTGCTTTGGATGTTGCAGAGTTGATTGGGCGATAAGCAACCAACTGCGTCCGGACAGGACTATGACAGCTGAAGTCAGTATCACCTTGCAGAGCAAACTGCCGTCCCTGATGAAACACGACTTCTGTTAATGCGACGCCAGTACTTCTGACTTTGCGGCAAAATCTGTGGCACGCACGACGTCGACAGTTTCAATACAAGCGGTGACGTTGTGTGTCGCAAGGATCTCGTTTTGAAGCCAGACAAGAATTGCATCTGCCACACGATGCGTCGCAACGACCTCTATTCGTATACACGCAGACTTCGTGTCATGACCGCGTTCGAGATCATGTCGCCCCGCGCCCTGACACGGGATTGTGTTGTAACCCGAAGCGCCACAATTGACGATCCCGGCTTCCAGGGTATCTTCCAGAGATGCATCAGCGACAATGGTCAGACGGCGCACGGATGCAAGCCCGCGACGCCGTGTCGCCAGGAAATTGGATGAAACGGGCTGCAGAGTATCCAGTCCCCGAATTTCAAACTTCAGGCCTTCCTGTTCAAAGTCATCTCGTACTTCTTCCAGTTTCTCCATCACGCTGTGATCAACCAGTGTTGTATTCGAAATGTCTACGATCAGATTTCGTTTTTGTACCAGCCCAATGTCTTCGATCTGACGTTTGAACGGTATCCAGTTACTGAAGACCGCAGATTCGCTGGCTACGATCATGCTGGTCGTTTCATCGACCTCCTGAACTTCAATAAATGGCTTGAAAAGTGATTTCAGGGGTACGCCATTCGCCACGTGCAGAATCATCTTGAGAATGATGCCAGCGGCCACGCCAATCAACAGGTCGGTGGCCAGGACGACAATCATTGTTGTCACAAAAATTGCCAGCTGCTCTTTTCCAATGCGATAGACGTGTATGAATTCGGTTGGGTGTGCGAGCCGAGAACCTGTGTAGACCAGCATAGCCGCCAGTGCTGCCATCGGAATTCGGTGCAGGTATGCCGGAAACAGCGCAACGCACACCAGCAGGAACATGCCGTGCCACATATCCGCAAAACGTGTCTTCGCTCCGTTATCGATATTGGCCTTACTGCGGACGATTTCTGAGATCATCGGGAGCCCACCGACAAAGGCAGCACCCAGATTGGCGACCCCGACTGCAATGATGTCCCGATCCATATTGGACTTGCGTTTATACGGGTCAAGAAGATCGACCGCCTTCGCGCTGAGCAGCGATTCGAGGGATCCGATAATGAAGAACATCAGGACCCACTTCCACGCCACTGGTCTTGTTAATGCTGTGAAATCGGGTGTCGTAATACTCTTGAATACCTGGTCCGGCATTTTGACCAGGTATTGTTCGCTGAGATCATAGGAATTGCCCATAAACGTATACGAATGTTCGTGCAGAAGATCAAAGGCGATTCCCATCGGGATTGTGACGAGAAGTACCACCACCGGTGCGGGAATTGGTTTGAGAAACTTCACGTTTTTTCGGACGGACGGCCAGAGAAACATAATCGCGAGCCCCACGAGCCCGATCATTGCAATTGCCGGATTGGCTTCCTGAATATACTGACCAAAATGGGCCAGCATCTTGAACGGAGATCCGGAAGCGGATACGCCCAGTGCGACGGGGAACTGCTTGATCATGATGATGGCACCAATGGCCGCCAGCATCCCGTGAACCGCAGCCGTTGGGAAAAACTCGCCCAGGATACCTGCACGAAACACCCCAAACAGAATCTGTAACACGGCGGCTGCTACTCCCACAGCCAATGCTGATCGATAAGCGGTGGCATCAATTTCACTCCAGCCTTCCGCCATACCGTTGCCACCGAAAGCCTCGACGCAGCCGAGTATGATGACAATCAGCCCTGCAGCCGGGCCCTTGATTGTCAGTTCGCTGTTACTGATAAATGTCGTAACGATGGCCCCGACAATCGCTGTGAAGATGCCAGCAACCGGAGGAAACCCCGAGGCAATGGAAATTCCAAGGCATAGAGGAAGTGCGATCAGAAACACCAGAAAGCCCGACACTATGTCGTTCTTGATGTAGGTCACAAATCCTTCTGCGTTTCCGCGCGGGACCGGAGTTGATGAGTTTGGCATTTGGGAGATAGCTCTTCGGCTGGGTGAATGACAGAAAAATCGCGAAATTGCGATGCTGCTGTGAATCCGTAAAGGAATGGTTATTCGTGGCTGTGAGAATCTGCTGCGGGCTCATGAACGCTATGCAGGTCGTCGTGATAAATCCTGGCTTCCGAATCCGGGTCGCGATGCAGGAGGAGTTCGACCGCGGCATGATATCGCGAAGCGACGCCAGGCTGCGGAAACAGCCCGCCACCCAGCACCAGAATGGTGAGAAGCAAAACTGCAATACGTTCGGCCGGCCGAACACGAAGAGATACTGACACGGTGTAGCGAGTGCCTGTAAAGATCTTAAAATAGGCCTTCATCACTGCGATGCTGTTAATCGCTGCTGCAACAACGACTGCTGTCCCTATCAAAGGGTAAACCTTGACGGCGCCTTCGATCAGCAGTTCCGTACCAATGAATCCAATCGTGCCCGGAAAGCCAATCGCGGCGAGTCCCGTCACCAGAAACAAGGCCGCCAGAGTCGGCATGTGTTCATAGAGTCCTCGAAACTGCGTCAGTGTGAATCGACCAATTCGCGCTTCAACACAGCGCACCGTCAGACCAAAGCCGCCCATGGCCAGTCCCGCGGAAATCCAGACGCATAAGGCACCTGTCAGGCCAATTGGAGTCAACAATTCAAGACCAACAAGCACAAGCGACGAGTGGCTGAGGAATAAGTAGCAGAAGAATCGCCGGGCATCTGTCTGTACGATGGCCATTCCTGCCGCATACACCGAAGTTACCAGAGAGATAATTGCAATACTCTGTAATGCCCAGAGTGGGGCCACGGGAAGCACAATACGCATAACGATATATGCACCGGTCATCGGCGTCACAAATAACAGAGCTGTTCCCATGGTGGCTTTTTCGAAGAGATCCGTCATCCAGCAATGGACCGGGACGACTCCGCTCCGCATAAGTGCAGCGGCTGTCAACATGCCGCCCGCAATATATGTGGCTGTTGTCTGGGCTTGTTCCGGATGTCCAATTGCATTGGACGGCAGGAGCAGCCAACCTGGCAACAGAAGCGCCAGAAAGACACCCATGTGAATAGAGAAAACGCGGGTACAATAACCTCGGGCTCGAATCTCCAGCCATGGAGGAATGATCGTCAAAGCGCTGAGCAGAATGATGGCTGCAGGTTCGCGGCTGCTGAGCATGATCAGCACCATAGCTTCAGACAACAGCGTTGCTGAGAACGAAAATCGATTGACTTTGGTTCGCAATGTCGAAAGTACGGTGACGAGATAGAGCACGGCCGTCAACGGGAGCAATGGTGCGTTGAGTTCGTCAACGACAAACACATCCGGCCCGAGAATGCCGTGGAGAAGATTCCAGTGATCGTGAGCCTCAAATGTCTGGAGGAACCAGAAGTCGATCCATTCTCCGGCGGTAAAGAAAAGCGTGATCGAGCAGCAGATGACGGCTAATCGATAGCAACTATCGTTATTCTTTACGAAGTGAAGGCAAATTGCCCCGATCAGCGGAACAAGGACGGATAACTCAAGCCACGGCAAATGAAGTTCCTGCATCGCTAGGCCTCCTGATTTTCGTTTTGAGTTGCAGATGCGATGGCAGAGGGACGTTCTGTCGGAGGCAGTGCGGGCTGATCGGACTCACATATGGGTGGACTGGCGGAGTTCTTTAACTGCCGGAGTCTGCCTGGTGCCGAGGGTTCGCGACCGGAAAGGAAAGTGGTCCATCTCTGTTCGGCGCGGTTGCACCATCGAAATGCGGTTACAAACGGCTTCACGATGTATTCATCAAGCAGAGCATCCAGGTAACCGCGTTCCATTGCAAAACGATAGAACCAATGCCGGGTTCGTGGACGCAATAGCCGTTCCCAGAAAGAACGACTACGGGGCAGATGTGAACCAATTGCGTTTTCGATGGTGTGATAGTCGTGCAGCAGTGAGGGAGCTCGCAGCAATTGAAGTGTGCGCAGGCAGGCATGACCGATAATGTGAATCAGCGCGATGTACCTCAGGCCAAAACCAATCTCCGCGACGATGATCCCCACCTGGGTCAAAGATGCGAATGCAAGAGCGCTCTTGATATCCGTCTGGACGCGGGCGGTAATTGCTCCGAAGATGGCAGAGGCAATTCCAACCGCGATAACAATTCGACTGAGAAGTGGTGAAACTTCCAAAACGGGACTGACACGAAGCAGCAGGAATGCCCCCAGATGTACGGAGAGCGATCCATAGAAAACTGCACTGGACGGCGTCGGACCTTCCATCGCACGTGGCAGCCATCCCGAGAATGGAACCAGGGCCGATTTTCCTGCGGCGGCGCACAGAAGCAGTAACCCGACCAGCAGGGCATTACTCTGGGTGATTGTTGCCTGACCTTCCGGCCAGGGGCCGGTGCCCATCAGTCCATCAAAATCGCCGGCTCCCGTCAGGTTGTGAAGTGATAACGCGGCCAGCAGGAATGCTGCGTCCGCGATGCGATAAACAGCCCAGACGCGTAGTCCGTTGCGGACTGGATTCGGACGTTCGTGGAAGAATGCAACCAGTAACGCTGACGATAATCCAACGAGTTCCCATCCGAAGAAGAGCGTTTCTATCGTTCCGGACAGAGTGGAGATCACCATGCCGAGCAGGAAAATTGAGTAGCAGAAGAAGAAACGGTGAAAGCCAGGTTCGCGGTGCAGATAGCGGCTCGCGAACGCACCAATCGTGCCACACAAAACGTACGACAGTATGGCGAAGGGAACCGAAAGACGGTCAAAGACAAACTTCAGATGAAAGTGAAAGTGCTGTTGCGGGATTACAACCCAGTTGCCCATCTCGATTGGCACGTGTCGCCGATTGAATGCCAGCATCAACACGAGGACACTGATTGCGGAGATCAATCCCAACACGACGGCGGCTTCGGTAAACTTCGCCAAGGCGCGCTCGCCAAGTGGCCGTCCGGCAAGTGACGTGAGTCCAAAGACAAGCAGAAGAAGAGCCGGGCTGACGACAACGCAGATACCAAAAAGCTCAAACAATCGGTCGATAGTCATTTCGTACGATCTTTAGGATGAACTGACGCAAACGCCAGGTGGACTCCGGAACCACACTGCTGAGACGATTCAACCAGAGCCCGGCTGAAATCCGTAGGTTTCCATTCTTCTGCCTGACTTCTTTATTTGGCATCCGATTCGGTTCGAGCCGCGGGCCAGCAAGTCGCCCTCGGTTACCAACGACGAGGTGTGCGATCGTGGAGCTGCTCTCGATGATGCCATCAAAATCTCCGGGTGTTGAATTCACAGCAAACAGCAATTGCATCAGATAATTCGTCTCCACCATTCGTACCGTAAAACCGGTATCAGGACCAATGGACGCCCTGACAACACCCCGGAAAGTCACATCAGGCTCAGTAGCCCCTTCAAGAAAAGAACCCGATGCGTCAGCGAGGGATTGCCAGCCCTGAAAGGTCTGTGAGAATATCCCTCGCTAACGCTTCGGGCTGCCTTTCGTATCGTTTTTCAATGGCCTGTCAGGTCAGGGGCCGTTTGTTGCCACAATCATAAATTTCGCCGTCGACCATGGAAAAGTCATATCCCAGGTTGATTCAGGCACATATGCGGATCACAGGTTGCAATAGTCGTTCCGGAATCGATGAATTCTTCGCGTGCCGTTTTGAAGCGTAGCAGTCTATGAAGACCCGGCAATCAGGAAACAGCTCTGAAGTCCGCCGTTGGTGACGGAGTAAGCAGGTGTTATTCACCAAATCGTTGTGTTCAGGATCTGCCTGTGAAAAATCTTCAAATCGACTTTCCTTGCTTGCAATGGGCCCGAATTTGCCGATTGAAGGCGGCACGGAGGCAAGCCGATGCTCGTGTTCGAACGCAGATCGCCCTTGAGCCTCATCGATCACCCCCTGAGCCTGATCAAAAACTGTGCGTAGACAAACTCGTATCCAGGGGAAGTCCGGATCATTCCAGGTTCGGCTGTCGGTACATTCGTCACGGATCCGGCTGACAGGGTGAGCGTTCTCACTAACAGGCCGGCCCTGCCTGGTTGACTGTTTGCGGACGTGGTGGTCATTTGCTACCCGTGAGAACCACCGGGCGTTCGGCCCCCATTGACCGCCAATACACGCGTTAAAGTTACAAATGGACTCATATAGATTGTTCACACTGCTCGATTCGTGGCCACAAATCAGCGCGAGTGGTGAAAGTTTGTCCGGGCAGGCCAAATCGATTGTCAGCGATCCACCCTCCGCGATCTCAAAACTCTCCCCGACGGAGTAACCAGAGTACCTGTTGGCGTCCCGGTACGTTGCGGCAGGACTTTCCATTCGGAACTGTGTGGCGTGTGAATGCAAAATCCTGCCGATGGATTCACGAATCGGTGCCGGGGTTTGAGGGTTGAGAATGCTGGTCGCCAGAAGGACAGCAGCAAACGATCCCTGGAAACCTGTAGCCAATCGTTTGATCAATGTTCATACCTCCCGATTGTGGATGATGCTGAAACCGCCCGATTCTGCGATGCATGACCGCATTACCTTCAGCCATGCCTGGCATGCAATAGACCGGACCTTTGTTTAAACCGTGTTTGTTGATGACGGGGCAGAGCGGACGAGAAGGGACATCTGATACGCCGTGGGAATACGAGGCAATGCCACAAGTGCCTCCAGCGTCTTCGGATTGGTACCCGGAGCAACCTCTTCGGTCTGGCGACGGCCCGGTGGTCGATATCATTTCGGGGCGACCA
>JAGQQE010000204.1 GCA_020426345.1 Planctomycetaceae bacterium | reverse complement strand
CACGCACCTATCATCAATGTCCTGACAGACGCGCAGAAATCGGAGATTGCTCAGCTTCAGGAGCAAGTTGCTGATCTTCGCCAACAGGTGCGTGAGATCGTGACATCGGTCCAATACACCGAACCCGAAAATCCTACACCCCCTACTCTGGCAGAACCCACGGAATTTGTCTGGATTGAAGACTCCGTTCCGGAGGGTGCCAACGCGCAGGGGAATACTCCGTGGGAGTTCGTGAAGAAGCCACTACCGGTTTTCAGTGGCGAGACCTCCAGCAAGAGAACAGCGGCGGGCCTGAGTCAGCATTTCTTTGACGGGGCAAAGACCCCCCTGCGGATATCGAGCGGTGACTTGTTTTTTTGCTATGTCTACCTGGACCCCGCAAATCCGCCCAAAGAAATCATGCTCCAGTGGAATGACGGTTCGTGGAATCATCGAGCTTACTGGGGCAGCAACAGTATCGACTGGGGCAACGACCAGTCACCCAGTCGTATGCGAATGGGAGACTTGCCGGGGACGGGGGAATGGGTCCGCCTTGAGATCCCGGTAAGCAAAGTCGGACTGGCCGAGAATTCAGAAGTCAATGGCTGGGCATTCACGCAGTTCGATGGGACCGTTTACTGGGACAGGGCGGGAATTGTCAGCAAGTCGTCGCAGCAACCGCTTTACGATTCTTTTGCCCTGTGGCAGGAAGACCAAAAGAAGTTCGGAGGAAAATCGCTGCCGCAGAATCTGCAAACCGTCTTGTCGTTGCCAGCAAGCGACAGAACCAATCAGCAGTCAACTTCTCTCAAAGAATACTTCATCGAAAACGCCTATGGTCCAACACGTGAAGCCATCGCGGCACTGGCCCAAAAGCAGGCTGATGCACAGGCACGAATGGACGCCGTACAGAAAGCCGCGGCAACAACACTGGTCTACCGGGAACTCGCACAGCCGAAGCCAGCCTTCATTCTGAATCGCGGCGAATATGATCAGCCTCGCGAGCAGGTTGAGCGAGGTGTGCCATCCGTCCTGCCTCCATTTCCTGAAGGGGAAGCAAACAATCGCCTGGGTTTGGCCAGATGGTTGGTTGCTCCAAATCATCCACTAACGTCACGCGTCACCGTCAACAGATTCTGGCAGCAGTTCTTTGGGACCGGAATCGTCAAGACCAGTGAAGATTTTGGTTCCCAGGGCGAACCTCCCAGCCATCCGCAGCTGCTCGACTGGCTCAGCTCAGAGTTCATGCGGCCTCAACTGAGCGGTGCGTCGCATGGGTGGGATGTGAAACACTTAGTCCGCCTGATTGTGACATCCGGCACCTATCGACAGAGTTCACAGATTACGCCTCTTAAGCTCGAGCGCGACCCGTCAAACCGACTGTTCTCTCGAGGTCCGCGTTATCGTCTTGACGCAGAAATGCTCCGTGATCAGGCTCTGTTTGTCAGCGGGTTGCTTCATGAGCAAATCGGCGGACCGGCTGTCAAGCCACCCCAACCGGATGGCCTCTGGTTTGCGGTCGGCTATTCGGGTTCAAACACGGTTCGTTTCAAGAAGGATACCGGTGCCGACAAAGTCCATCGTCGAACAATTTACACCTTCTTCAAACGAACCGCACCACCTCCGCAAATGAGCACCTTCGATGCGCCATCCCGCGAAAGTTGTACTGTGCGTCGTGAAAGAACCAACAGTCCAATGCAGGCCCTGCTGCTGATGAATGATCCACAGTATGTGGAGGCAGCGCGAGTCCTTGCAGAACAAACACTTAACCAACCTGCGGATACGATACGGAGCAAAATTCAGTGGATGGCTCGCAACGTCCTTCTGAGGCATCCCCTTGACGGTGAGCTTGATCAGCTCACTGAAGACTTTCAGCTTTATCGCATGGAATATGCGGCAGACTCGGACGCTGCAAGAAAATTGATATCCGTCGGCGAAGTCCCGCCTTCAGATTCATTTGCGCTGGAAGACGTGGCCGCGATGACAATGGTGGCCAACACCTTGTTGAATCTCGACGAGGTTGTCAGCAAATAGCGGCCGATGAAATCAGGAATGATGTTTGGATGACCGCAGTACCTGAGAGGCTGCCGTCTGGGATCCAACAAATCCATCTGAGGTCCAACAAAAATGGCGACACCCGGGAGGGTATCGCCATCATGTTGCACTGTATTTTGGGAACGCTAACTGTCCGTTCAAAAATCCGGACACGCACAGGACGGTTGTAGACTATCGTGTTGCCACGTCTCCTGTTCGAGCCAGTCCCGTTCTTGAACAGTTCGCTAAGCCGCGTCGTATTCGGAGATCCGATTGTGCGGTGCGAACGGGATTGTCGCCTCATCTGTCAGGCAGTAACGCATGTAGTAGGCATCTTCCAGCGTATCGTCGTAGTGATTTCTCAAAACGGTGACCGCTCGGAACCCGCCCTTTTGAAAAAACAGCTGTGCGGGAACATTCGTTTCGCGGACTTCCAGCACAATTTCGCGGCGACGCTGTTGCGATAATTTGTCGATCAGTCTCTGAACCATCTGGTAGCCGATTCCCTGGCGGCGAAATTCAGGCGACACGGCGAAGTTCAGAATTCTGAGCATGGACTTGTGCAGCTCGTAGATCATGAACCCGACGATTTTATGGTCGAGCTCAGCGACAGTGCCGATGCAGTTGCGTTGACGAAGGCAGCAGAGAAATTCTTCTTCGTTCCATGCGAACTGAAAGCTCTTGCGTTCGATATCCAGCACTTCGTCCATATCGCGGCGAATGAGCCAGCGAATCTGCGTTCGCGACGCATCGGGAACTGGGACGGTTGTTTCTGCAGGTACAGACTGATTTGTTCGCTTCAATCCCATCGCGGCCTCCATGCCGTTGAGCTTGAAAATTGCTGACCAGAAAATTGGCGTCGCAAGATTACAGATCGACCATTAAATCCGTTCGACGGTTGACCCGTGGAAAATTAGCAGAGTTCCCTGCCAGCGTCTATCCCGATGAAGGTCCTGGAGATGTGATCATGGAAATCGGCCAGAATAGCAACCGGGATGCGGCGAATTCTGCCGTGGATGCCTGAGATTACCCATTCGAGGCGAATGCTCACCTCAACCGGAAGTTCGTCGTGAAATGACATCGTCGATTGACATTGCCGCTCCTGGAATGTCTAGTGTTCTGCCAGGACAGTCGCCCGTGGTGCCGCGGTCGCGGAGGTCCGAATTATTCGTTTGGATTGAAGCTGCCGAGCTTTTGAATCGGTTGGGAAATATGCACCAATTGTCTTTCAGCGAAGCGTTCCCCGGATCAGCGGATCGCTTCGGTGATATTCCACAAGTCGAATCTCAACTCCTGTCCGCAGGCGGTGTTTCGGGATCCGGGCGGATGTACCTGTCCCGTCCGAACAGGCATTTGCATCGGATTGGCATTTTCGCATTGCTGATGGTCACCGGCCTGTTTTTTTCAGCCACACACGCCGACGAAACACCCAGGGCCACCCCAAAGGCCGGAAGTTTGACGGATGCGAATCAGGATCCTCAACCATCCGTTTCTGATCCGGGCAGGAAAAAGGTTGTTTCCACTGATCCTGCTGGCTTCACCGAATTGATCGTGCCGGATCTGGGCAGGCACTGGAAGTGCTACAGCGCCGATTCAAAGGCGACCATGGAGGAAGTGTGGCGAGTTACTGAGAACTCAGGAGACCCGATGCTCGTATGTGCCGGGCAACCCAAGGGCTTCCTTTACAGTACCGAAACATATTCTGACTTCGAATTGACGCTCGAATGGCGTTTCCCCACAGACGCAAATGGTAATAGTGGCGTGCTGGTCTACTTGCAGGATGAACCGCGGATCTGGCCAACTTCCATGCAAATTCAATTTCATCAACCCAAAGCTGGAAGCGTTTTTCCGAGCGGAGATGCAAAAAGTGCGAACACCAGCGATGCGGACCTTGCGGGGCCCGTGAATACCTGGAACACCTGCAGAATTGTGAGCAAGGGCGGCCGTTTGAGTGTTGAGGTGAATGGAAAGAAGGCTGGGGAAACAACTGGTGCAGTGCCTTCGAACGGAGCCATAGCACTTCAGAGTGAAGGAGCGGAGGTTCATTTCAGACGGATTCGCATTCGACGCCTGGCCCCGGACGAACCAATGCCTGTTCCTCCGCCGGCCGAAGCACCTGCAAAACCATCGACATCTCCCGTTGGATCGCCACCGGCAATTGACACGTGAAAAGACCGGGAACTGCAGCGAATCACGGCGGCAAGCATTGTCATTGGGAATGCGAATAAACGTTGCGCTTCCGGCAAGGCTGTCGCGTTCATGAGACGATTGGGGCGACCAATTCAACTCTGTTGAAGCAAAGTCCGTGTGTCCGTTACCCTTTACTGGCGTGTCTGGTAATTCTGTATGAATCTGCTTCCATCAAAATCCTCGAATCAGAAAGCGCGTAAAGGCGATGGTTAATCGCATCTTTAACTTTTCAGCTGGCCCAGCTGTTCTCCCTGAGAGTGTTCTGGAAGAAGCGGCCGCAAATTTGCTTTCGCTCGGGGATACGGGAATCGGCATTTGTGAGCATTCTCACCGTGGAAAACCGTTCATGGCCGTTGCCGCAGAGGCAGAGGCTTTGTGTAGAGAGATTGCAGGGATCCCGGATAACTACAAAGTACTCTTCCTGCAGGGCGGAGCATCGTTGCAGTTTTCAATGGTTCCGATGAACCTTCTCGGCAGTGATCAGACTGCCGACTATCTGGTGACCGGAGCCTGGTCTCAAAAGGCGGTGAAAGCCGCGGGCGAATATGGCAGAGTTCACTCCGCCTGTAGCAGTAAAGATGCAAACTTCAGCTATATCCCGGATCAGGCGACATACAGCGAGAATCCGCGATACGTCCACTTCACTTCCAACAACACGATCTTCGGGACGCAGTTTGTCGGGGAACCTGCAGGGTACCCTGAAAACGCGTTTCTGGTATGCGATGCCAGCAGCGATATTTTCAGTCGCCCGATCGATGTTGCAAAGTATGGCATCATTTACGCCGGAGCCCAGAAGAACCTCGGTCCGAGCGGAGTCACGCTGGTCATTATTCGAGACGATCTGGTAGAGGCCGGCAGTACAAATCTACCTGTGATGCTGCAGTATCGCACGCATGCAGAAAACGAATCGATGTACAATACCCCTCCGACTTTTGGCATCTATTTGATGATGCTGGTGTTTCGCTGGATCAAAGCTGCCGGAGGGTTGTCGGCCATTGAAACCCGGAACAGGAAAAAGGCAGCAGTACTTTATGACTATCTCGATTCAGGCAGTCTGTTCAAACCAACGGCTCGGCGGGACAGTCGCTCACAAATGAACGTGACATTTGTCACTGGTGACCCCGATAAGGACGCGGCATTCATCAAAGCAGCAGAAGCCGCGGGATTCAGTGGTTTAAAAGGGCATCGCAGCGTCGGTGGAATGCGAGCCAGCATTTACAACGCATTCCCACCGGAAGGTGTGGATGCTTTGGTGAGTTTCATGAAAGATTTTGAAGCAAAGTAATCCAGGATGACCGGATCCACCGAGCCATCGCAAACTGTTTCGGAACCCGAATTGGATCGCGTGTCTGCACATGTCGGTATCGTGTGCACACACATCGGCGAAATTCGGCCATTCATGAAGCGATTGGATCGAGTCCGAAAGTATGCTGACGAAGGTTGCACTTTCCGGGGTGGGTTTCTTCACGAGACCATCCGCATCGCCATTGTCGAGGCGGGACAGGGATTTGCACGACATCGGAAGGCAGCAGAGATTCTGGTCCGGGAACATCGCCCCAAATGGGTCCTGTGCCTCGGATTCAGTTCTTCGTTGTCTGACAACGTGAAATTCGGTGATCTTTCAGTTGCCAACGAGATTGTTGACACTCATGGACAGAAACTGGATGTGCACTGCCGAATTTCCAGCAGCCGACGAATCCATGTTGGACGTCATGTTGTGGCCGACGGACACCCTCTGAGAGAACGCGAGAAGGCCGAACTTGCCAGGTCAAGCAATGCAATCTGTGTGGACACATCCAGCCTTGCAGTTGCACAGGTCTGTCAGGAATTGTCAACGAAATTCATGTCGATTCGGTCAATTGTAGATTCGCTGGCTGGCGACATGCCTGAAAGCGCGGCCAGCCTGGTTTTTAGTCCAACCAGCAAAGCGGTCGGGACCGCCATCGGCACACTGGTGAAAGGACTAAAGCGAGTGTCCGAACTAAACACTTGGCGTAAGCGGGCCAACGATTCAGCCGAGAATCTCGACCGCTTTGCCGCCGGAATCGTTCTGCAGATTGGTGATCAACTCCGGGATTGAACGGACCAGGTCGCTGGCTGAAGTCACACACGCCATGATTCATGGGTTGCGGGAAACGGAGGGACCCGGGACGATCCGGAATTCTGATGCCAACCTCCGATAAACTCTTCGAAAGCTTCATGCATGGCTGACAGACAACTCGACTGCAAGGGTTTGAATTGCCCGATGCCTATCGTAGAAATTACAAGAACGGTCCGTCAGATGTCCAGCGGTCAGGTGCTTGAGGTCGAGGCAACAGATCTGGCGTTCAAACTGGATGTGGAAGCGTGGGCCAGACGTACTGGGAATTGTCTGGAGTCGATCGAAGAAGGCCCGGTGCTGAAAGCCACGATACGAATTGCCTGAGGAGTCTGGTGTGACCGAAGAAAAGAATGTTGTTGTCGTGCTGACAACGGGAAAGTCGGACAACGGGAAGAACGCCACGATGGCATTTTCCTGCGCTTTGTCAGCAATTGCCATGGGGCACCCAACAATCGTATTTCTGACGAGTGATGGTGCCGTCTGGGGATTCTCAAGGAGTGCCGATGGCATTACGGTTCAGGGTTTTCCGCCACTTGCGGATCTGTTGAATCGATATCTGGATTCAGGTGGTCGACTGCTCTTGTGCTCGGTTTGCCATCGCACATGTGGGCTGGGCTCAATTGAAGATGGATCGGACAACGGCAAAGTTCCCTCTGCAGAAATCGCCGGCTTTGCATCCGTCATTGAGCTAGCGACGAACGGGACCTGCATCACTTTCTGATATTGGCAGCGAGTGGTCAATTTGGCCCCGTGCCTGCATCCATGCACGAAAGTTCTTTTCACTGATTGGACGGCTAACCAGATAACCCTGCAGCACGTCGCATCCCATCGACTTGAGCAGATCGGCCTGCTCTTCCGTTTCAACTCCCTCACCGACAACGGTCAGGCTCAGTCCTTTTCCCAGACCAACGATCGACCTGACGATGGCAGCCGTGTTCTGCATTTCGACCATTTGACGCACGAATGACGAATCAATTTTCAGTGTTTGGATCGGCAGCGTCGCAAGGTAGCTCAGAGACGAATATCCCTTACCAAAATCGTCGATGGCTGTCCGTATGCCTATCTTCGAAAGATTCAGAATCGTCCGTCTTGCTCGTTCCAGGTCGTCCACAACTGCGTTTTCAGTAATCTCCAGTTCGATCCATTCAGGCCGCGCACCGGTCTCCGCCAGAATACACTGAATTCGATCCAGAAATGCAGGATGCCGCAGCTGCTGCGGAGAGATGTTGACGGCAATCGGAAAGGGGTTGAATCCTTCGTCAGCCCATCGTCTGCATGTTCGAGCGGCCGTGGTCAGCACCAGTTCTCCCAGCGAATTAATTAGCCCTGTTTGCTCGGCAATCGGAATAAATTCTGACGGCGAAATATACGTCCCGTCGGGACGCTGCCAGCGTGACAGCGCCTCGCAGCCCGCCAGTCGTCCTGTTTGACTACAGAGTTTTGGCTGGAAGTGCAGGGTGATATGCCCACCTCTTAAAGCATTTCGCAGCTCACTGTGTATCCGATGACGCAGGTCGACTGTTTCCTGCATTCCTGTGTTGAAGATGCGGACGGAGTTTTTTCCCGCGGCCTTTGCTGCATACATTGCAATGTCTGCATTCTTCATCAGCAATTCGACGTCAGTCGCATGTTCCGGATACAACGTGACACCAATACTCACTCCGATAACGCAGTCGTTCCCGGCTGGTTGAAATGGCTGCTTCAGTGCTGTCAGAACCTGATCCGTAAGCGTCGCGACTCGCCGACAAGCAGGGTCAATGTTTGTAAGGATGATTGCAAATTCATCTCCCCCAAATCGGGCAACGAATGCCTCATTGCCAACCGTCTTTGTAAGGCGCCGAGCCACCTGCTTCAGCAGTTTGTCCCCGGCGGAATGGCCCTGAGTGTCGTTGACGTGTTTGAAATCATCGAGGTCGAGGAAGCACACGGCAATACACTGTTGTTCCTCCGAATCGTTAATCAGGCTGGCAATGTGCCGCTTAAAGAATCTCCGGTTCGGGAGTCCCGTGAGATTATCGTACAACGCCTGCTTTTCCAGCTGCCGCTGCGAAACTTCCAGCGCTGTGACATCCGAAAACAAAGCAATCAGCCGCCCGCCGTTCTCTCCAGCATCGCAACTTCGGCTGATGGTTGCCCAGTACCACCGTTCGGGGTTTTGCCCGGAATCCACCTGCAGTTTACCGGACCAGTTTTGACCTTCCGCAACCTGAGCGAGATCATTCGCAAATGTCGAAACGCGGATGCGCATCACAGAGGCCAGGGATTTATGCAGAATTTCTTCCAGAGACATTCCGACCATTTGCAGAAACGTCGGATTCGCCTCCAGAACTCGCCCGTCCCGAGTCAATATGGCCACACCTTCTGCCGCACTCCGGAAAACGCTGGCCAGCAGGCTGAGACGTCGTTCGCGTGCCCGTTCTTCCGTGATGTCCCGTGACGTGGCAACCGTGTAGGTGTCGCCAGAGACTGAATCCTGAAACCGTGAGCATTTCGTTGAGAACACCTTCTGGGTTCCGGAAACGAGTGTGACCTCAGTTTCGCTGGAGTCCTGGGCGAACACTCGATTGACTTCATCGATCGAAAGCCCAATCACCTGATCCCGTTGATAACCAAACGATTCACAAAAGGCATCGTTCGCGACAACCAATGCATTATCGCTCTTACCTACGACCAGATGATCTGGCACCGCGTTTATGATGTTGTCAAGGAAGTCACGGTGACGCCGTAACTCTCGCTCAAATTGCTTTCGATTCGTAATATCGTGCACAGTCACCAGGACGTGATCACCGCTCTGCATATGAAATGCAGTCATCGTAACTTCGCACCAGACATCGTTACCGGACGCGGATGTAAAACCGACTTCAACTGTTCTTACATTTCCCTGCATCGCTGCGTTGTAACATTCAATGAGATCGGCATTTGCAGCTTCACCGGTCTCAAGGATTGCCTGAGAGAAACGTGGGGGCCATTTTCCAATGATCTCTTCCCGGTCCCCGACTAATGAACAGGCGTTGTCGTTGCAGGCGACACAGTACGACTCTTTCATTATCAACACAGCATCGTGTGTGCATTCAAAGACGGTATCTGCCAGTCTCTGGGTGTCTCGTGCAGCCTCTTCCGCGATTGCCCGGGCTTCTGCAAGTCGCTGCCGTGTTTCATCCAGTTCGTCAATGATTTCGGCGGAATACACAAGTGCATCTGCCTGGGCCCGCGCCAGATCATCCGATTTTTTCTGAACGATACGCAGTTCTTCCGCAGCTTCATTGGCTGCCTGGCGAAACAGCTCCAGACAACTGGAGACCCGCGCACCAGCATCAGACGGTAATGATGCTGCCTGAAGCAGAGGTTGCAACAGTTCCGATAACGCGTCAAGTTCTGATTCCATGTGCGTCAGCGAACGCACACTGGTGATCTGACTTCGAGGCTTGCTGATCGAGTCGCGGGAGTCGAACGTAGACATGCGAGAGGAATTTCGACGCAGAGAATTCGTTAAATGAACAGCGTTGTGTTGGCCTGGGAGGCCATTTCTGAAAATGAAGCCACGCCGCAGTATTCGAGGGAGGGATAATCGATCAGTTCTTTTCTCCGGACTCCCATCAGATTCATGGACATCTCGCAGACCCGGATTTTCACACCAAGCTCCGCTGCGCTTGCAATCAAATCATCCAGGTCGGCGATATTCTTCTTCCTCATTTCTCGCCGCATCAAAGCCGCACCCAGCCCGCACATATTCATTTTCGATAGTGCCGTTCTCGATGCTCCGCGCGGCAGCATCCATCCGAACGCGCGTTCCACCATCGACTTGGGGCCAATCTGGGCAGCATCCTTCTTCAGAGCCACAGTCCCCCAGAACGTGAAGAACATTGTTACATCCATACCGCAGGCGGCAGATCCCGTTGCCATGACAAAGGCAGCCAGCAGGCGATCGCGGCTTGAGTCGAAGACCAGCAGATTCATCTTGTTGGGATCGGCTGCACCCTTTGCGGCACGTTCCAAATCCAGAATCCGCCTTTCCAGCTGGCGAAGTTTCACGTCGCCTGCCTTGGTTTCCTTGGAAATGTCCTGCACGGTTGCCGGAGCCATTATTCTGGTCTTCCTGATCTGGAATTGAACTCGTGTCCAATAATCCTGTCGTCCGGAAATCGCCGAACATGATTTAATGGTCGCGACAGATTTCTCTGCGTTACGACCACCTGCCGACAACTTCACCCACGTGAAGGCTAGGCCAGTTTCGGAGGCAAACGCTTCGACAAGTGTCTCGGAAGAGCAATTCAGACCTGCGATTTTGACGATTACATCGACTTTTCCGGCCCTGCCGACATGGGAAGACTATCCTGACAGCCTCTTAAAGAACCGGACTGGCTCGAGCAGAAGACCTTAAAACACGACGGTTCACAGGCGTTCTGCGTGCCTTTCCCGGTTTTTCAACGGACAGCTAAACGAGCTCACGAATTGCGGTTCCTGATCAGAAGGAACCGGCGCACTACTGACAGGATCGAATGACGTCGCTGTCCGTGGTTACAATCCTGGGGCATAGCCACACGCAATCACCATTTCCTGCCAAAAGGTGCCCTCGTGCACGAACGAGATTTCATTCATTCACTCGCCCGACGTTATCCCGCCAGCAATTCCGTGCGGGTTGGTATCGGTGATGACGGCGCTGTTCTTGATGTGCCGGGCAACCAGCAGGTGGTTGTCACAGACATGCTGCTGGACGGAGTACACTTTGATCTTCGCCAACATGCGCTGTCTCTGGTCGGTCGAAAATCGGTTGCAGTCAATCTCAGTGATCTGGCGGCCATGGGATGTCGGCCGACAGCGGCCTTTGTTTCCATTGCCATTCCGAAACAAAGTTCTGCACCAGCCATAAAGTTTCCGGAACAGATTTACGACGGCATCGATGAACTCGCGAGGCAATTCGATTTTGTCGTTGCCGGAGGAGATACCAATGTCTGGACCGGTCCATTCGCGATCAATGTCTGCCTGACCGGTGTGCCGTACGTGGCATCACAGGTGTTCCTCAGGTCCAGTGCACGGCCGGACGACGTCATTTGTGTTTCGGGCCCG
>JAGQQE010000203.1 GCA_020426345.1 Planctomycetaceae bacterium | reverse complement strand
GAGGCATGGATCCAAATACTTGTCCGGAATTCGCTAACATGCCACAAATTGACTCCCTGTGAGACTGAGATCGTTGAGTTCTAAGTGCATCCCAACGTCACTGCGGTTTTTCCCCTATACCTGTTGCCGTTCTTATGTCTGAAATTGATCCCGTCGTTGCTCGCGAGACTGCTAAACGACGTACTTTTGCCATTATTTCCCACCCGGACGCGGGTAAGACAACGCTGACCGAAAAGCTACTGTTGTACGGTGGGTGTTTGGAAGTGGCTGGCGCCGTGCGTGGGCGCAAGACTCAGAAATCTGCAACATCAGACTGGATGGCGCTGGAAAAGCAGCGTGGGATTTCGGTCAGTTCGACGGTGCTTGCGTTTGAATATGATGGTGTGCAGGTCAATCTTCTGGACACCCCCGGCCACCATGATTTCAGTGAAGACACCTACCGTACACTCTGCGCGGCCGACTGCGCTGTAATGGTGATCGACCTTGCGAACGGAGTCGAAAGTCAGACAGAGAAACTGTTTAACGTTTGTCGAATCCGAAAAATTCCGGTTTTGACTTTTGTGAACAAAATCGATCGCCCCGGGAAGGAAACCCTGGAAGTTCTGGAAGACATCGAAAGTAAACTGGGGATTGTGCCTGTCCCCGTAAACTGGCCGCTCGGGACAGGTTTCGACTTTCGCGGCGTGATCGATCTGAAGTCGAAGATTGCCCACCTGTTTGAAGAACGAGATAACCTCCACCGGCTTGGCTCACGTCCGGTGCCTCTTGCTGAAGTTGATGCTTCGACAATGCCCCAGGGCATCGTCGAGCAGGCACTGGAAGAGGTTGAGCTACTGGAAGCCGCCGGGGCTGAGTACGATCGAGAACGGTTTCTCAACGGAGAAGTTTCCCCTGTATTCTTCGGCAGTGCGCTGACCAATTACGGTGTCGAGGAATTCCTGAAGGGGTTCTTGAAGCTGGCTCCCGCTCCGCGCGACCGTAACAGCGACATTGGAATGGTGCCGACAACACGTCCGCAGTTCGCCGGTTTTGTGTTCAAGATCCAGGCAAACCTTGACCCCAGACACAGAGACCGCATTGCTTTTCTGAGAGTCTGTGCGGGGCGATTCGAGCGAGAAATGGAGGTCTTCCACCCTCGACTTGGTAAGAAGATCAAACTCAAACGAGCCCACAAATTATTCGGACAGGAACGAGAAACCATGGATGAAGCCTATCCGGGCGATATCATCGGGCTCGTCAATCCGGGTGAATTCCATTTGGGGGATACGATCTGTGTCGGGGAGCCATTGAATTTCGAATCCCTTCCACAATTTTCGCCGGAATTCTTTGCAACAATGATTTGCACAGATACCGGTCGTCGCAAGCAGTTCGAACGTGGGCTCACTCAGCTGATGGAAGAGGGCGCGATTCAACTGTTTAACAGCCCCAACACGGCCCAGAAACAGAACATCATGGCTGCTGTCGGGGAACTTCAGTTCGACGTCGTGAAATTCCGTTTGAAATCAGAGTATGATACCGAAACCGAGGTTCGGTGGATGAACTACAAGGTAGCTCGCTGGGTTGTGCCAAAGCCTGATTGCAAGTCTGAGCTGAACCTGCTGTCATCCAGCCGGATGGTTGAGGATCAATACAGCCAGCCAGCCGTCCTGTTCCTTTCTGAATGGGAAGCTCAGCATTGTGAAAAACAAAACCCGGAGTGGGAATTTCTGACGATGCGATTTCGAACCGGTACCCCGGTTGGGAAGTAGTTTCCCAGGGGTAAGGTTTCGCCTGCTTGTTTACTTGTACGACCAACACGTTATTCACCAGGACTTTCGTTTCGATTTGCCTGATGGCAATGCCAAACGAAATCCAGAACCAGATTCTTTATCTCAGCCATGATCTTTAGGAGATTTTTCAGGATGGCCGCCAACCGACAATCTGAAGTCACAGCCGCAGTGAAAGACATCGACTTCGAAAAAAACGATTACCAAATCGAACTGAAGACGAATCATGGAACAATTACACTCGACCTGCTGCCTGATGAAGCTCCCGGCCATTGCATGAATCTGATGGGCCTTGCTCGGATCGGGTTTTACAACGGAGTATCGTTTCACCGGGTCATCAATGGGTTCATGATTCAGGGAGGTTGCCCCAACGGTACTGGCACGGGAGGTCCCGGCTATACCATCAAGGCCGAATTCAACGAAACACCTCACGTTGAAGGTGTGCTTTCCATGGCCCGAACGAACGATCCAAACTCGGCTGGTTCGCAATTCTTCATTTGCCTGGGGACTCACGACTACCTTGATCGTCAATACACGGCATTCGGCCGAACGGCTGACCAGAGCAGCCTGGATGTTGTAAAAAAAATCGGAAACTTGCCGACGGATCGGGGTGACAAGCCTACAACACCTGCAGTCATCGAATCAGCAACCGTGGTCGCAAAGCCGCGATAGATCGACTTACATTCGGTAAATGGTTCCAGAAAATCCCGCTCCGGAATCTCTAACAGAACTTCGACTCTGTCTCGAAGTAGGGCTGCTCGTGTGAACAAGCCTGCAGGAAAACTGAATCAGTGGAGTAGCATCATGTACTTTCGGTTGTTCGTGCTGTCGGCGTCACTGCTGACAATTTCGATGACAACGGGCGAGGCATTCGCATCCGATGACATCGACAATGCGATTCAGTCTCTTCGAAGTGTCAAGCCGGGAAGCATCGGCGCGGCAAGTGCTCGAAAAGGACTGATCACCCTGCGATCAGCAGGGCCGCAACAGTTGCTTCCGCTGTTAAAGGCCTTCAGGGGAGCAGACCCCCTGGCTGCCAATTGGCTGAGGAACGCGTTCGATACCGCCGCCAGCTCAGAACTCAGCGAAGGACGTCGACTTCCGCAGGAAGAACTTCTTGCTCTTGTATCGGACCGATCGCAGTCTCCGACGGCAAGGAGACTCGCCTATGAGTGGCTGCTCCGGCAGTCGCCTGAACTTGAAGACCAAGTGATCCCGGACATGCTGATGGACCCAAGCCCGGAATTTCGCAGAGATGCCGTTGCAAGACTCATCGAGCAGGCGAAGTCAGCCAACGACGCTGACACCGCTGCAAAGACTTATGCCGAAGCAATGAAAGGCGTCGTTCACGAAGATCAGGTCAAGGAGATCAGTAAAGCCCTGAAGGCAGCTGGTCAGCCAGTCGATGTGCAGGGTCACTTCGGCTTTCTTGCGTCATGGAAGATCATTGGTCCTTTCGACAACAAGGATGAGAAAGGATTTTCCGCTGTCTATCCGCCGGAGACCGAAATCAACCTCGATGCCGAGTACGACGGACAGTCCGACAAAGTTAAGTGGCAAGCGATTACAACAGAAGATGACTTTGGTGTCGTCGATATTGCAAAGCAGCTGGAGAATTACAAAGGCTCACTGATGTATGCAACGACCACATTCACGAACGAACGTGAACGTGACGTGGAAATTCGGCTGGGAACTCCGAACGCATGGAAACTCTGGGTCAATGGTGAACAGGTCTTTGAACGTGAGGAGTACCACAGAAGCTCACAGATGGACCAGTACAAAGTTGAAGTTCATTTGAAAGAAGGCCCGAATACGATTCTGATCAAGGTGTGCCAGAACGAGCAAAAGCAGGAATGGGCACAGCGTTATCAGTTTCAGGTTCGAGTCTGTGATGCGACCGGAGTCGGCATTCCACAGGTCGTGAAGTCAGCAGAGGTTCGCAAACAGGGAGCACGGCAATAATGAAACAATCTCCGTACACCATGTGCTGGGGCTCAGTATTAGTCGCCCTGACATTCGGTATTTGCCTGCATTCGAATACAAACGCCGGTGCCAGCGACTGGCGACAATTTCGTGGGAACTTGTCCAATTCTGTCGCGGCCGACGCGAACTTACCCACTGAACTCAGTGGAGGAACGGTTGCCTGGAAGAAGCCGTTGCCGGGCCGCGGTTTATCAGGCCCGATCGTTGTTGGCGGGCGATTGTACCTGACCGCAAGTTCAGGGTACGCTCAGGACAGGTTGCATGTACTGTGCTTCGACGCGGAAACTGGCGAACAGATCTGGGAACGACAGTTCACGGCAACAGGTCGGACCGGCTGCCATGACAAGATGTGTAACGCAACACCAACCATGGCCAGCGATGGCACTCGCGTCTTCGCGTTCTTCAGCAGCAACGACCTGATTTGTCTGGACCTGGACGGAAATCTGCAATGGTACCGCGGGCTGGGAAGCGAATTCCCAAATGCCAGTAACAGTTTGGGAATGTCCAGTTCTCCAATTGTCATTGGAACTTCAGTTGTAGTGCAGGTCGAAAGCGATGCAGAGGCTTTTGCCTGCGGTATCGATGCGGAATCTGGTCAAACGAAATGGCAGATTGAACGGCCGCGTGCAGCAAACTGGACGTCCCCCACAGTCTTGCCTGCAACTGAAAGCCATCCTGGCCTGGCATTACTTCAGTCATCCAAAGGTGTGGCTGCTGTCGATCCTGAGACGGGAGAAACTGTGTGGAATTTCGATAAGGGCGCGTCAACAATTCCCTCATCCACCGTCTCTGAAGGACGCGTAATCATTCCGTCCAATGGACTGACGATTCTTCAGCCGTCCGAAGATGGGAAATCGTTTGAGCAACTTCTGAATGAATCCAGTCTGAGCCCTTCGACTCCAAGTCCGGTCGTTGTGAACGGAATCTCCTATACGATTAATTCAGCAGGAGTCGTCAGTGCCGGAGATCTGAAAGACGGCAAACGGATCTGGCAGTTGCGGTTGAAAGGCCCTTTCAGTGGAACGCCCATCGTTTCGAATGGGTACCTGTATGTCTTCAATGAAGGCGGGACTGCCTTTGTCGTCAAACTGGGCTCCGACAAGGGGGAATCAATCAGCGAACTGGATTTAGGCGAAACGGTCCTGTGCAGCCCGGCGGCATCGGGCAATTCACTTTATGTTAGAAGTGACGGGCATCTCTGGAAGTTTGCAGATCCTCAATAGTTTTCCTGTCCACAAACAGATTCAGGCGGGAATTCATCAGGACGTGCCGCGAAGTTTAACGATGGAGCTTTGAGCAAAATCGCCGTACTTCCACGGAAATTTTGCGGACAGCTTTGTAGTCGGAGCGGGAGCAACTTTGGCTGCTCCCGCTTGCCGACCGACTGGGTCAGCCTTCATTATCAGTCGAGCCTGATGTCAGTTGCGCCCCGGTACCATTGGCTGGACCCACGCTCGTTCAAATTCGCCCGGCTCAGATGGATTCGGGTGTTTTTGGGACGAATAGACGACGGCTCGAACATAGATTTCGTTGCCGCTGCATTGATATGAAGCTGTGACCCCTTCCACACTTTTGAGGACACGGCCAACGTCTTTGCTGTACCGACGTGTGAATTCATCTTCCAATTCAGGCGCCAGCGCTGCTGGATCGGATGAATCGTCAAATCCCTTGAAGGTCCCGATAAAGTCTGTCCGATAGGTGAGTCCCTCCTGTGGTCGAATTTCGATCGACAACGTCCTGCCATCCGCTTTTATGCGTTCCAGACTGACACCACTACTGGAATAGAAGTTTCCCGATTCGATCGCTGTGACCAGGGCATCGGGCGTAAGTTCACTGGCCAGAACCATTACCCAGCCTCGACCCGGCTGACTACCACCATCACCGGGCTTCCGGTGGTAGGCGTGTCCATCATCGGTGGCCAACCCATACATTAAAGGAAGGTCCAGCTTTGCCAGTCTCCAGGTGTTCACGATATCCCAGATCTTTTCGGTTGATGCGTGGACGCTGTCGCCGGAATTATGAACGCCCGGATGCCCGTTGTAGACTTCAAAGAAACGTTCACCAGCGACACGCATCAATTGGCGTGCGGTGACGGCGTAACCAAAGTTTGGGTGATTCAAATGAACCAGCGTCTTCACTCCGGTGCGTTCACGTCTGGCCTGAGCAGCTTCGACGTTTCTCTGGATGACCTCCGTGATACTCTCACCGCCAAGAGGTGGTAGCAATTCATCCACATTGGTCGCGCACATATGGACCGGGAGATTCTTGTACTTGTCAGTAATCTCTTCTCCCTGGATTAACAGGTATTCCTGAGGCACGGCGAGGCGATCAAAGACCTCATCGAAATTCTTCAACCGCACTTCCTGACGCCCATCCTTTTCACGGGTATCGATCCAGTCCGAAGGGAACTTTGCCTCAAGCTTTTTGAATGCATCTTTTCCGCCCTTGTTTTTTTCGACATCGATCCATCGCTCCTTGTTGTGCAGAACGTTGTGATCTGTGAATACAAGAAACTGATAACCGCGTTCCCTGTACCACGAGGCGATCATTTCCGGATAGTCATCCCCGTCACTCCACAGTGAGTGGGTATGCATGTTGCCTCGATACCAGTGTAGTCTTTCCCCGGCTTTCAGATCTTGAGCCTGCAGGCGGAAAGAAGTCATCTGTAGGAGGACCAGAAGGACCAGAATGCATCGTGGCAAAGAAAGAGCGAAACGCAGGGTCGACATGAATTGACTCCGTAAGGTAAGTTCATAAACGCTGTTCAGCATTTCATGCTGGCAGGTTTAATCTTCAAGCCTCACGTTGTCGATCAACAGGATCGAGTTTTCTTCTGGTTGCCCTGTAAACCATTCCACCCGATGGATTGCACTCAGATCCATCACGCGGTCGTTCTTCAGCGACGAAACCTCATCGAGTCTGATCGCAATGTGTAATTCAGATTCTGCGGGTACCGTAAAGGACTTCTGAAAACGATCGTCGGGGTCAAAACCACTTCGCTTATGCAGTTCGTCCTGAATCTTGAGTGTGATCTGCTGCGATACTCTCCCGGGATTACGAATATCGAATGAAAATTGTCGATACTCGCTCCAGTCCGGAATCGGCCAGACCAATGTTGCACCGGAAAACCGAGCTCGACGCAAAGTCACCATCAGACAGTGATCGCCATCAGTTGACCAAATCGATGTTCGCTCAAGCCTGCTGTTAAGGCCATGCCAGATTTCGATTTCCCGATCGCGTTCCAGTGAAGAGAGCAGGGGCATTTGCTGTCGCTGAATCAGACTGTCGACGATCGTTGCCAGGGGAGACCACGACGAAGCAATCAACACAAGAACAGAAGCTGCCAGTGGTGCCGAGCGTTTTGATCCCGGACTCTTCATTGCCAGGACAAAGAAACATGCAGCCAACAGGCCCAGCGTGTTGGCCAGAACATCCCCCAAACTCGAACTACGACCAACCAGTCCCTGCCCAATTTCTCCGGCAACGCCAAGAATGACCAGAAATAAAGCTGTGAACAACAGGTTCGAAATCGTCACATGCCGGACTGGCTGAAACCAGTTCCCCAGTCCCACAGCAGCAGGATCCTGGACACCAACCACTACAAGCAGCACGATGCAAAACGCCGGGGCGTGAGCAAGGTTGAACAACTCTGCCCAGATGCGACCGTCCCACGGAAACGGAAACAACAGCCCGAGCGCACCGACGCCCAACACACCGAGCACAATCAGGACACGCGATGCCACCAGCTTTGCCCGAGGGTGCCGCCCATCATTGGGCAACATTTGAACGTTCATGGTTGTCGCCGGAATTGGTCGGGGGCAGTTTGTCCGCCTTGCCAGGCTCCTTTAATAGTCGCAGCAAGTCATTGTCGGTGGTCAGGATCATCCGCGTGTCTGCCCCCAGCGATTTCTCGTAAACTTCCAGTGTTCGCTGGAACTGGTAAAAGTCGCCGGTAGTACGAAGCGCCTGCGCATATAGCTCAATGATCTCTGCCTCCACTTCCCCCCGGATCCGTTTACTCTGTTCTTCACCTTCTCCGAGGATCTTCTCAACCTCGGCACTCGTCTGGTTCAGAATCTCAGCCTTACGCTGAACCCCTGCATTTTTGTGCCCGGAGGCAATCGAATCCATGAACGCCTTCAGGCGTTCAAACGCAGCAATACGAACAGACTGAACAAAGCCAATACTGGAGATTCCGACATCGACAAGTTCGATTCCGCGGTCCAGTGAATCACCGTTGCCTTCAGCACCGTCACCCACAATTTGTGAACGAATCCGATTCCGAATCTCATCCAGAATCTTTTCGCGACCAAACCGAATATCAGTGACCTCGCCAGCATGGATCACGTCGTGTGATGTCATTGGAACCGACGCGCTGTCAGTAGCGCTCGTCGCCGACACAGGATCCATTCCCAGTGAATAGGTCAATTCACGGTTACTGCTTCGAACAACCTCTGACAAATCGTAGGATGTAATGACGTCACGAACACCAGCACGAACCCGTTGTCGCACTTGTTGTTCAGCATTGTCCAGGGTTTGAAGCACCCGAACAAACTTCTCCGGATCCGTAATTCGCCAGATCGCCCAAACCGAAACTTCAATTTTCTTACCATCGCGGGTTGGAAGATCAACCAGCATGTCATCGCGGGCATTCGCCCAGAACTGTCGAGTCCGGGGAACGCGGCGCACTTCCTGAATCAGCGGAATTTTAAAGTACAGGCCGGGCTCCTGGATCCCTCGAACCGGCTTTCCAAACTCAACGACAACAGCCATTTCGCGCGGACTGACGGTAAACATTGAAGACATCGCTAATGCAAACAGCATAAAAGCGAAAAACGCAAGATGCGAAGTCCTGAAAGATCGAGCATCCGCTGACATATTGTCACTCACTTGAAAAAGGCCCATAGAATCCGAAGGGCGTAAATTCTAAAAACGCTTCAGTCAGTCGTTGTCTCGGTCCAGCTGAAGCAGAGGCAAAAGCTGATTCAGATCCGAATCAATAATCGTTTTGTCTTTGACAGAAGAAAGCACTCGTTCCATCGATTCCAGGTAAAGTCGGCGGCGCGTCTCCTCCGGGGCCTTGGCGTATTGTTCATACTGGGCCATCAGCGAATCTATTTCGCCCTTCACTTCTGACCGCCGCCTTGCCGCATATCCTTCTGCCTCGCGAATCGCTTTGTCGCGTTCAGCATTGGCTTTGGGTATCAGCTCATTTCGCTCGCGACTGGCCTCATTGATGTATTTATCCCTCAATTGCACGGCTTCATTCACCGCAGCAAAGGAAGGTTTCACCTGCTCAGGTGGAGTAACTCGCTGCATTTGAAGGTCGGTGATCCGAATACCGCATTCGTAAGTATCAAGAATGCGCTGAGTTGCGAGTTCGGCTTCCTGGCCAATCTCACTTCGCTTTCCTGTCAGTACTTCATCGATCGAATAGTCACCGACAAGTCGATTCATCACAGTTCGCCCCACAACACTGATCACTCCCTGCAGGTATTCGTCCTGCTCCAGTGAAGAATCGTGAAACGTAAACAGATACTGTTGTGGATCTGATATCTGCCACTGCACAGTCCATTCGACGGCTGCTGCATTCAGGTCTCCGGTCAGCATCAGGACATCTTCTTCAGACACATCCGGAGCCACACGACTGGATTCCGCCCCAATCGGCAGGCGCAGGGTGCGTTCTCGCATATCGACGGAAAGCACTTCGTCCACGAAGGGGATACAAAAATGAAGCCCCGGCTCTGATGTGGTCAGAAACTTTCCGAACCGCAGAACAACCGCTCTTTCACTTGGTTCCACGGAATACATCGACCGGCTTCCGAGCACCAGAACCGTCACAATCGTCGCAACGAGAGCAAGCACGCGAACAAACCGCACCACATCCTGTCTGTTAATTTCGATTCGCTGATTGTTGGCTGTCACAAAGAACTCCCTGGCGTGAATCGTGTTTACAACTCCGGACCGGTCAAAGTCCGGATTCCGTAAAACTGCCACTGAAAACGGGCACAGGAGCGTCTGGATCACGGAAATCTACCAATTCACCCAAATTCCCGACGCGGAATCTCTTAGTGCGGATCCTCCCCGCATTGGAATCAATGCCATCGGCAGGACTCGGTCCAGAGCTCCAACCGGTACAGCCGATAAATCTTTCGGGCGCACTCATGTTTCGCCCAATTCACCTGTCTTTCCTTCAGAGAATAACCGCAGGAGTACCGATCAGATTCTATAGGTCCCTATACCCTCACAATTTGCCTCATCATCAGGCATTCTCAAACATCAGGGACGGAAAGAGACTCAGTACGATGAACTGCGAACTCACAATCATTGGAAACGACAAGTCCGCATTCGAAATGGCGGACGTGGCAACTGCAGCTGGAAAACAAACACTGGTTGTCCTGCCCGAAGCCAGGCATTCGGCATGGATGACAGCACAAGCCCTGCGACACATCGTCACGAACCTGATGGTGGATGCCACCTTCGCACGTCGCCAATTGATGAAGTCCCTTGCTACACCAAAACTGCTCAAGCGTATGGTGATGCGGGCTTTGACAGAACAAACTTATCTCGCGATCGATCGGCTGGATGCAATCGGCGCCTGTGTGATACCAGGCGAAGCCAGATTCGTCAGTTCCCGTGAACTATCGATTTCAACAGGAATCAACTGCGGCCAGCGCTCTGTCGTATCTGACAACATTGTCATCGCGACCGGGGTTCGACATACGGCCACGCATCGCCCATTGGGTCTGATGCCATTTCACCGTCCGGAATCTCTGTTCGAAGGGCAAACGTTGCCCCGGACTTTGACTATTGTCGGTGGCAACGAACCGGGTGCAGGACTGGCCGCGTTGTTTAGCATGTTCGGTGTTCAAACTCGGCTTCTGACGCAGGACTCAGAGAGCAATATGGTTGAACTGGCAGAGGACGCCGGAGTCGAGGTGATCACACTCGCCACGAATTTCGAAGACCTTGCAGATGAACTGGTGAAACCGGCTTCGCTCGACGTCGTTGACTTCCGACGGGAAGTGGGCTTCACGGATCATCTGAATCTGCCGTGTATTGGCGTCGAAACAGATGAAAACGGTCGACTCTGGTGCAACAGTTCGCTGGAGACGTGGACCACAGGCGTCTTCGGAATCGGAGAAGTTGTCGGATTCTCGTCGGAACCCCCGGCGTCATCATTCCGCCAGGCTTCCCGGATTCTGAATCGAATCACTCACCGAATTCCACGGCCGAATTTCCTTCGCAGTCCAGCGGCAATACATCGCACTGCTGGATACTAACAGCCTGTTGAATAACGGGACTGGCTCAAGCAGGAGACCTTAAAAACACGATTGTTTCCAGTCGTCCTGCGTGCCTGTCCCGGTTTTTCAACGGACAACTAAGGGCCGGAGAGTCCACAGCGCAGTCTGACCGAAAGTTCAGACCTCAGAGGTTCCGCCGCTGAGCTTAACAGGCCGTCGACACTGTCTAAAAGAACTCGTCGACACTGTCTAAAAGAACTCATCGTAGGCCAGCAGGTCATCTTCAGTAATCAACTCGTACTGGCGTTCCCTGAGCACACGCAGAGCTTCATCCAGCTCGTTGACGTAAACGGCAACTGCTCCGCGACCATTCTTTCGATACATCAGTGGATAAACATAATGGACGTTCAGCTCTGCCGACATCAGGCTGCCAAGAACTGACGTGTGAGGCTGA
>JAGQQE010000202.1 GCA_020426345.1 Planctomycetaceae bacterium | reverse complement strand
GACAGGCACCCAGGACGACTGGAAACCGTCGTGTTTTCAGGTCTCCTGCTCGAGCCAGTCCCGTTTTCCAACAGGCTGCTAAGCTAAACTAAACGCCTGATTGGCGCGGAAGAGAATGTCGCTTCTTAGAACTCTCCGACCACCTCGCCGCCGCGAATTGTGGCCAGCGACTGGTAGAGTCCTTCGTCAATGTTTTCACTGATGAATCGCACCGATCCATCTCCCAGAACAAACTGAGCACCGCCGGTGTGAAAGCTGCTGAAATCATCGAAGTGCGAGTGTGGATCGTTGGGCACGTGGTCGGCAGAACCCAGAATGCGCTGGAAGGCTTCTTCCCCTTCGGCCACCATACCGGGCCAGGTGGAGTACCAGCCGAGCTGTGTATCCGTACGCCGTTCACCAACGATGAAGGTGTTGGTCGTTCCGTCAGTGATGTCTCGCATGCGGACTCGACTATTGTGATAAAAGATTCCATCGCCGCGACACTGACCGCTGGAGCTGACCGGAGCCGTTCCGGGAGCGTTTTCGCAGCCGTCCAGTTCTTCGGTGCCAAACGCACCGATATAGTTGGCGGTGGGAAGTTCGGCCAGCACCGTGCCCGGACTGCCTTCTTCTTCGATCTGCCAGCGATCCGGTTTGGGATCAGAAGGGCATTGCCATGCTGGGAGCACGTTATTGATAAACGCACTGTTCGCCGTGTCATGTATCGCCAGGTTGGAATTGAACTGGCTGTAAAGCGCGGACTGTTCCATGTACGGCAGAATCATTGTCCCCCAGCCCGCACCATTCACACCATCATGCGCACTGTGTTGACGCGTCACGGGATCAACGGCGATCCAGCCCGGTGGAAACGTCAGGTGGACGTCGTGATAATTGTGCAGGGCAAGGCCCAGCTGTTTCATGTTATTCTTACACTGAGTTCTTCGGGCCGCCTCGCGAGCCTGTTGTACCGCAGGCAGCAGCAATGCAATCAGGATGGCAATAATCGCAATGACCACCAGGAGTTCGATCAGTGTGAAACCCTGGCGATTTCTGGAAACAATTTTCATAACTCTTATCCGGGATGAAGTTTGAATTCGTTGGTAGTGGCGAAAATGCGCTGTGGCAAACACCTCGTCGCGACTGCTTCGTGCACGGACTGGTCGGACCCGTATGAAGCACGTCGCAGTCCGCGACGAGATGAATACATAAGTCAATCAGGAACGAACTCTGCGCGAACCCAATGACTCCCGTCGGTGGGAGCAGAAAGTCGGGCAGGGTAGTGCAGTGAGGGTGACCGATCGGAGCAGGTCCCGCGGTGGCGGAAGCAGGCCAAAGAAAGTCCGCTTATTGCGATTTCAGAATCGCTGAAGGCAAACTCGAACGGTCTACAACGGGCAAGTGTTCATCGCGTGGGTCAACCGCGATGCACCCCATGGAGGCCGCAGTTGAATTTGCGAATGCGCACTCACGGCCAGGCAGTCGACGATTTCAATCCCTGGAAGCCTTTACTCTGGCAGACAATTCTCTGCAAAGCGATGAAGCTTATTCCGTGATGGCGAAGTGGCCATTCGGGGGGATGATGTCAGGCTGACGGGGCTCGAACGCCGCGCTGTACATCAGGCAACTGGCGGAGCGCGGCCGCGTGCAGGGACGCGAAAGACAGACACGGGGCCAGAATACTCTGCCACGCCAACGAAGCCCGTCTGTTCTGCCAGTGCTGGAAGCTCGAACAGTACGGTCGGGGTGCGTGGAGCCGAAACGGCCTGGCAGATTGCACAATCCGAGCAATCGTGGTGCGAATCCACTGGTTCGTCAGGGCTCGAAGAATCTGAATCCGATTCGTGCGGATGATGATGGCACGAGCACGTCGGAGCCGGGTGTTCTGCATTCGATGCGCAAAACGATCCGTCCACGACGGTGTGCAGCCACGGAGACGCCACCGGGAGAATCAGCTGCAGCAGGACGAGCAGCAAACTAAGATTTTGAGTGCGATGCTTCAGCATGCTCTCGGGGCCATGGAGGTAAAGGTTCAGGAACTCCGAGCCCGACCAGTGCTCCGAGTGTATGCCATGCCTACGTCGTGAGCAAAGGTAATTGTGGGAAGATTGATCACAATTCTTTCCGGTATCTCACATTCTGTGAGTGCCGGTCCGCTCCGAACGGTGACTGGGCGAATGCCGAACGCTTTGATTCCCTCGCACACGGATTTCCCTGACAAAACCTGAGTTTTCCTGCACAACCCAGGTGATTCGGCACGCTGACTGAAGGGCGGTGGATTAGAAGTCCAGTTGGGCTCGAACGGCAAAGATGTCAGTGTGGCTGTCGCCGATCGGGGCGCGGTTCAGGTGGGAATCGATATAGTTGAACTGAAGTTTGGTGAAGTTGTTCAGATACCAGTTCACACCGTAGGTCAGATTTGTGATCTCGCCACCATTAATGGCTCCGTCGTTGAGGTCAAGCATGGAGTAACGGAATGCAAGCTCCCATGCGCCGACGCCACCACCGCATTTCGCACCAACCGGGTGGTTGGGTTTGATTCGGGCCAGTGTTCCGGCGGCTTTGTTGTAGGGGCGATGTTCTCGAGTCAGAACGTAGCCGGTCTGCGCGTAGAATGCCGGAAACACAGCTGAACCAGAGCCGTTTGTGTTGACGATGGAATATCGCAGCTCGGATTGGGCGTGCCATGAACCACTTGTGGCGGCTAGTTCGGCATTGAACAAGTTGGCATTTTCTGCTGCCAGCATACCGGTATCCACGAAGAAAGGAACACTGCCGGGAACTGCTAAGGGGCCACCGTACTCAGGGACGTTTCGATACTGAATCTGACTGTTCGGAGTGGCTAACCAGGCGTAATCAAGTCCTCCGTGTATCAGGAAATCCTGGCTGGAATCTTCCAGCAGGACGGCTGTGACCCGGGCCGCTCCGCCGTATCCTCGATCTCCCACGCTGTTACCCCAGGGATCCGTGTTCGTTCCGAAGGCGGAACCGGCCCACGTGATGTTCTGATCGGACGATGTATCGTGGAAGCCGATACCAGTCTGGCGGAACGGAGCCATTCCAAACATGAGCGGGCGTTCCAGAAACGTGAGTTCTTTCACGCTGGTGAGTTCATCCAGACCGAATGGTTGTCGCCATTGACCGATGCGAACATTTCCGAACAGGGGAACGCTGCTGATGTCCATCCAGACATCCATGAACGAAGGTCGACCATTGAAAGCAAAGTCCATTTCCAGCATGTAGCTGACGTTATCTGCAACTTTGCCTGTTGCGGCCAGGCGAGCTCGTCGGAATCCACGGTCGTCCTGAACATCCCCGATCTGGGGCATGGCAAGACTATTGGCGTCCTGGTGGAACCAACCTGCGTCGGCTTGAAAGAATCCTGTGACTTTTGTTGTCGGGTAAACTGTCGGGGCTGGCACTGCGGCCTTCGGTAGGGCGAGCTGGCGGGTATCGTTAAGCGAGGCTCGCAATTCGTCCAGTTCCAGCTGCATCTGCCGGAATCGAGCTTCGATGGAGTCTTCGGCATTTTCGCTGACAGGCGCGAGGACGGGATAAGCTACAGGCGATTCGACGGGGTTACCGAACAGTGACTGCGGATCCTGCCCCATGGATTGAGACGTCAGACCGGCAATTCCCAGCCAGCTTAAAATCGTCCACGCAGCCAGGGGTTTCACGAATCGAACGCAGCGTCCCGTAAATCGGCATTCAAACATCCCGGAATCCCTTCCCCCCGTTTGATCAGTCGTGACGAACAGAAAGTCGCTGAATGCTCCATAGTGAGGAGCACCGCCGGGTCACGATTCAGGCCAGACTGGCCCGCAAATGTTATCGTCGCGTTACGACTCGGCTGCCATGAAAAGTCAGTTGCTGGAAAACAAACGCGCACGGTTGGTGATGAAATAGCCACGTCGGCAGGCCGTTGAGAAACAAGACGAAAAGAAACCGGAGGCGTTTAAGTGTGGCATTCGCACAAGCCTCAAAGGACAGGAACCCCTCGCAGGCGCGTCGGGTTCCTTCTTCAACGGGCCGTCTGACTAAATCTCGGATTGAGTGATTCTGGAGACAATCGCCGCAAATTCCTGCCAACCGGCATTTGCATGCCAGTGTTTTTCCAGTGAAGCGGCATGATTTGCCAGAATTCGTGCGAGCGTCAGGTTTCCGTGCTCCAGGGCTGCAACAGCCCGTTGGCCCGACATGGAAGCTTCGAGAGCATCCTGTTCCATTGCCAGGAGCATTTCGTAGGCTCGGTACCACGCATTCGATTCTTTTCCACGGGTGGCTCGTGCCATACACAGGGCCGAAGATGCTCGCATGCCCGCCAGACTGGTACCGGTGAGCGCAATCAGACATGGGGCAACGCGAGTTGTCCAGTCGTTCTGTGCTTCCGCCAGTGACTGCCGTATTGTTTTCATATCAGAGGGGGTGAGAGTGGATGCGGGCATGGCATCGCTCCGGGCGCAATTGGGAAATCCTGAAACGCCAGATCTTGTTACAAAGCCTGGCTTCAATGGCACGATTGGGCATTTTGCGTACCGCGAATCGGCGAGGCGTGGATTTGATCAGGCCGCGCTTTCATCACTCAGAAAGACTGCGGCGCAGTTTGTGCACCTCGTGTTTCACGTTGTGTAACCGAGCCGGGGCGAAGGGATCGGAGGAAAGCTTTTCTGTTGGATTGCTGCATGGTGGTCACATTTTATCCTTTCAGAGACAATCCTTTTCAGTCGGACACTTCTCCTTCATTCGTTCTTACTGGCTTTCAAAGATGAATCCGCGTTCATTTAACTGGATCACAATTGCTCTGACTGTCGCGGCGATCATTGTTTCTGTGATTTGCGGATTGGCCATTCGCAAGGGTGCGCAGGCGGAGCAGACCAGTAATGAGATCTTCCACCAGTATGAGTTGCGCAAGATTCTGAAAGATATTCTCTCGTCACTGAAAGATGCTGAGACGGGCGAACGCGGCTTCCTGATTACTGGCAATGATGATTATCTGGAGCCCTATCACGTTGGTGTCAACAAGGCTATGGAAGACCTGACGGAGCTGCAGAAATTCGTAGACAGCGGCAATATGAGTGCAGCAGAACTGCAGACCCTGTCAGAATTAATTGAAGGTCGACATCAGGACCTCGAGCAGACCATTACCAAGCGTCGCGAAGTGGAAGGCGACGAGGGCTTTTTGCTGGCGAGAGAGATCATTGAGACGGACCGGGGGCGGCTGTTGATGCACAAGTTGCGAGAGATGATCGCAGCGTTCCTGCTGCACATCGATGAACGTCTGGAGCAGCTGCACCAGGAAGTTTCGGATCACAAGGCTGTGCATGCTGTGTTGATAAGTCTTGGGCTTATGGTCAGTATCGGCACGTTTGTTGCGGCTGCCATCACAACGAATATTGAACGGCGACAGCGCGCTCATGCGGTTGAAGCCATGCAAACTCAACAGGCACGCATGACGGCGATTGTGGATTCTGCGCTGGATGCCGTGATATCAGTCGACAGCGATGGGCGAGTTGTGATGATGAATCCCATGGCCGAGGACATTTTTCTGCGACGAGAACGAGAAATGCTGGGGCAACCTCTGGAATTGCTGATCCCGGAACGTTTCCGATCGCTGCATGCCTCGCACATGAAGAATTTCGCTCGCGACCGTGTGGTTCGAAAACGCATTCTGGATGGAGGGCTGATTCGGGGATTGCGAGCTGACGGGATGGAGTTTCCGGCGGAAGCGAGTGTTTCACGGACGATGCTCAATGACGGCCCGCTGTTTACGGTGATTCTGAAGGACGTCAGCGAACGGGAAACTGGTCGCATGCGAATTCGGGAGCAGAATGCCATCCTGGCCCGCATCAGGGATGCTGTGCATGTTCGCGATCTTGATGGGCGAATCATGTTCTGGAATGAAGGAGCAGAAAAACTGTACGGCTGGTCTGCTGAGGAGGCTGTTGGTCAGCAGGCGTTTGCATTGCTGCGGAGCGCGGATGATGAGGAAGACGGAGTGATTCGTGAGCAGGTGCTGGCCCATGGGGCCTGGCACGGGGATCGAGTGGTCAGAACACGTGACGATCGGGAATTGATTATCGAATCCCGCCGTTCGCTGATCGTTGGCGACGATGAGGAGCCCGTATCCCAGCTTGTCATCGATATTGACGTGACAGAAGAGCATCATCGACAGCAAATCGAGCGGCGTTCACAGCGGCTGACCAGTATCGGCACGCTCGCCAGCGGGATTGCCCATGATCTGAACAATGTTCTGACTCCGATTACAATGGGGGCTAAACTTCTGAAGCGTACAGCAACGGATCCTCAAAGACTGCAGATTATTCAGTCCATCTCAACCAGCGCTGAACGCGGTGCAGCGATGATTCGCCAGTTGCTGGCATTCGCGGGGGGGACGACGGGCCCGCGTGAGTCAATCAATGTGAGCGAGCTTCTCGAAGAAGCGCGAGCTATTCTGGTTCATGCCCTGCCTAAGACAATCCGTGTTTCGGTAGAACTGAACGGGGTGCTCTGGCCCGTTCGCGGTGATGCCACCGAACTATCTCAGGTGCTGATGAATCTGGCGATCAACGCGCGCGATGCCATGCCGAATGGCGGCCAGGTAGTTTTTGAAGCAACGAATGCAACCGTGGATGCGGACAGCAAGACAACCTCTCCGCGTACGTCTGGTTTGAGGTCAGGTCGGTATGTGCAGATTACCGTCATCGATCAGGGCCAGGGCATTCTTCCGGAACTGATTGACAAGGTCTTCGATCCGTTCTTCACAACAAAGGAGCAGGGGAAAGGCACCGGGCTGGGATTGGCAACCTGCATGGGAATCGTTACCAGTCATGGCGGAACCATTTCTGTGACAAGCGAACCTGGCAAAGGAACAAGATTCAGCGTGTTGCTGCCAGCGGAATCGGAGCCCGCCTCTGAATTAGTCCCGCCGGAGCCGGAAGCTCCACCGGAAGGTCACGGAGAACGAATCCTTCTGATTGACGATGAAGATTCGATTCTGCAAATGCTGGAGGCTGTGCTGCAGTCCTATGGTTACAACGTTGTGACTGCGAATAGTGGGTTGGCGGTGATCAGTCTGTGGAAGCACGAAGCTGAAAGCTTTGCCGCTGTGATCATCGATATGATGATGCCGGAGATGGACGGAGAAGCAACGATTGCGCATTTACGTGCCGTAAACAGCACTGTTCCAATCATCGCCAGCAGCGGACTTCGAAAGCCGGAGCAGGGAACCGATTCCATTGCCGGCACGAATGCATTTCTCCCAAAGCCGTATACTGACGAACTGGTTTTAAAAACCCTGAAGCGAGTGCTTCAGGAACGCGAGTGAAAGCAGAATAAGTAATGCCTCGAATTCTTGTCATTGATGACGAAGATCTGATCCTGAAAAGCTTCGGGTTTGCATTTCCATCGCCTGAATACCAACTGCTGTCTGCGATGACCGGTCAGGAAGCTGTGGAGCTTTTTCAGACGTCGGCTCCTGATGTGGTGGTCTGTGATATCAAACTACCGGACATGACTGGTCTGGACCTGTTTCAAAAACTCCATTCGCTCGACCCCAAGATCCCTGTCATCCTGATGACCGGTCATGGCACAGCATCGACGGCCATCGATGCCATGAGAGCTGGCGCATTTGAGTACGTTCTGAAGCCGCTCGATCCGGATACGCTGATCCCGCTGGTCGAATCCGCAGCGGAGACCAGTCGATTGATGCGGGTACCAGCGCATTTGCCATCCGGCGGAGACGACGCCGAAGCGTCGGGAGATATCCTCATCGGACAATGTCCTGCCATGCAGGAGGTTTATCGAGCCATTGGTCGCGTCGCACCTCAAAACGTAACGGTCCTGATTCGCGGCGAGAGTGGAACCGGTAAGGAAGTTGTTGCCCGGGCCATCTACAATTACAGCCAGCGGAGCGATAAACCATTTCTGGCCATCAACTGTGCCGCGATTCCCGAACAACTGCTGGAGAGTGAGTTGTTTGGTCATGAACGAGGCTCATTCACCGGAGCAGACAGAAAACGGATCGGCAAGTTCGAACAGTGTCACAACGGGACACTGTTCATGGATGAAATCGGGGATATGACCCCGTTGATGCAAACCAAAGTTCTGAGGGTGCTGCAGGACCAGCAGTTCGAGCGAGTGGGTGGGAATGAGAACATCAGGACCGATGTTCGCCTGATTGCGGCCACCAATCGCGATCTCGAAACCATGATTGCTCGGCGAGACTTTCGTAGTGATTTGTTCTATCGGCTGAATGTCTACACGATTAATCTTCCGCCGCTGCGTGAACGCGGCGATGACATTCGATTACTCGCCGAACGATTCTGTAAGGTGTTCTCGAAAGAGCTGGGAAAAAAGATCACGCACATATCGCCCGAAGCGATAAAAGTGTTGCAGCGCTATCACTGGCCGGGCAATGTGCGAGAACTTCAGAGCGTTATTAAGCGAGCGATACTGGAAGCGACCGGGCCTGTTCTGGTTCCAGTGTTCCTGTCGGAGACAATCCTGAATCCCGAGCAGCAGGAGACTTACAGCACGGGGGAAAGGAAGCCCGTGGCCAGTAGTACGGCTGAGAGGGCTCATGCGAGTGATGAGCCAGCGTCGCATGATCAGGAGGCAAGTGACAGTCTGACAGACTGGGATGCCGTTGTTTCGGAATTGCTGAAATCGGGGTCCGAGACAATTTACGATGAAACTCTGAAGCTGATGGAACGTCATGTTATTTGTCGGGTCCTGCGGCACACACAGGGAAATCAGCTTCAGGCGGCCCGATTACTGGGACTGTCGCGAGCGACACTCAGGGTAAAATGCCGACACCTGGGCATTACCATCGAGACCGTGGTTGGCGAATCCTGACTTGAGGCCGTGACATTACCCGGCCGGAATCAAAGACTCTGATCCGAAGAGTTGTCAGTACCGCAGCAGGAATTCGTTCGAGTTTATCACCGCCCAGGTAATGTCCTGTCGCGCCTGCAACGGGTCTGTATGCATCCGGATGAATGCCGCCAGTTGTTTCAGTTCCGTTTCTGTGGGTTGGCGGGTCAGGGCGGTCCAGTAGAGTTCCTCAAGAAACTCTTCGGCCGGCTGATTGTCTGCGAGCGACCCTGAGATGCGATTTTTGGACGTCGTCAGCAAACGAGTGACGAGGTCTCCACTGACAAGTTCAAGCGTTTGAGCCAGGGTGGATTCGTTGCTGCGTTCGCATTCGCAGCTTTGCAGTCGATTTGGGCGACCGAACAGTTTCAGGAATTCGTCGCCGGCTTCCGGCTTTGCGTACCGGAATTCACCGTTTCGGACACCGACCAGTTGAGTTGCTTTTGTTCCCGGCTCATGGCCGCCGAACGGGATGGGTACTTCCAGTACGGTACTGATGGCGTCGACGGTTTGCTCCGCAGTCAATCGTCTTGGAATCACGTGGGAAAAACACTCTTCGTCCAATTGGTTTGTGGAATTCGTGGTTGCGGAGAGTTGCCAGACTCGCGAATTCATGATCAGTCGCATGACGTGCCGTGTGTTGAAATTACTCCTGATAAGCTCGTCTGTCAGAGCCTCCAGAAGTTCGGGGTTGACGGGTGGATTCGTCGCGCGAAAGTCATCGATCGGGTCTACAATGCCCCGCCCAAACATTTGATACCAGATTCGATTCGCCTGCGTTCTGGCGAAGCGACGATTCTGCGGGTCGCTAAGCCAGGCCGCGAGAATTTGAAGGCGATCGCGATCCTGCATTTCCGGCGGCATTTCTTCGGACTCCCCGAGAAATCTCAGGTCAGCAGGCTGGCCGGTTCGGACATTCCTGATCTCACCTTTGTCCTTGATTTTGACGATCTGTTCGCCCACGAATTCGTGCTTGTCATTCTTATCCCGACGCTTGTTTTCCACGATCTCGTAGTCGATTCGCGCAAAGAAGTTTGCCCATCCGTAATAGTCATCCTGTGTCCATCGGTCGAATGGATGATTGTGGCACTTCGCACAACTGAGTCGAATGCCGAGAAACACTTGTGCTGTGGATTCAGCCTGATCTTCGTAAGTTCTGACGGCTCTGAAGAAATTCGTGGAAGGAACCGCATACGTACTTCCTCTCGCGGAGATCAGTTCTGCTGCCATTTGATTGAGTGGCAATTCCTTTGCGACGGCCTCCCGAATCCACTGGTGGTAAACCTGAAGCCCCTTGCTGTCGAGTGTCTTTTCCTCAGCCCGCAGAAGTTCGGCCCAGCGCATCGTTTGCTGATCGATAAAACCATCGGAAGCGAGTACCTGGTCGATCATCGCACTGCGTTTGTTCGCATCACCTGATGTCACAAAGTCCTTGGCGAGGGATGCTGGTGGTAGCTGCCCCGTCACATCCAGCCATGCTCGACGCAGGAATGTGCGATCATCACAGACAGCAGAAGGGTTGACTTTCAACCGCTCCAGTTGTGCAAAGACAAGTTCGTCGATGAAGTTTGCGGGTTCCGGCGATGTGAACTCAAAATCAGGCCGATCAGCGACAACTTCCACTCGAACGGGCTGCTGCAAATGCAGATATCGCACGGTCAGTGTTGTCAACCCCGGGGTGCTGATATCCAGCTGTCCTTTTCTGGTGACTGGCATAGACAGCGAGGACGAATCGAAGACTGCGAGCGATGTAATGTCGCGGGTCGAGCCATCTGAAAAACAACCTGTGGCAATGATCTGCACCGGAGATTCAGACACGGGAGTCGTGAGGTGCTCAGGGGTTGTCGTAATCCTTTGCAGGGTTGGCTCATCTGCAGGGTCAGAGAGGATGCCGTTTTCAATCCACTTTCGAAGAACCGAGAGCTCAAAAGAATTCTCTTCGAATCGTCGGCCACCCTCGTGTGGTACCAGCATCAATGGCTTCTGGAGGAGTAAACTTTCATCAGGATTCAGCACGTTGACGCGTCTGGCACTGTATTCCCGTGTGAGGGTGTTGAAGTCGAGGTCGGGGTCCTGTCCTCGCAATGATAGCTTCAGGCCTCCCTTTCCGTTTGCGCTGCCGTGGCAGGTCCCCAGATTGCAGCCGCTGCGTGAAAGTACAGCCATGACCTCATTGCGGAACGAGACCCTGATGTGGTCCGCCGACCGAGCCTCCGCATTTGATAAAGACGCAACAACGATGGCGAGAATAATGAGGTTTGGGAGGCGGCACACGCCGGGGGCGGGACTTTTCATGGCGGGATGATTCGAAAGTCGACAGAAGGGCGGGGTTGCCGGGATTTGGCCCGGGGACGCGGAGGTTCATCATAGGGACGTGTCAAGTGAATCCGCGAACGCTTCCTGACATGATTCCCGATCTTTCCGGGCGATCAACCATCTCTGGGCCAGGATTGTTAAGATTCATTAATTTCCAACAGTGCGTTTTGGTATTTTGGCAACCCCTGTTGGTTGTTTGGCGTGAAAGTTGCCTTAGATTCAAAAGGTTTGGTCTTACGAGGCAAATGCAGGGCAATCATTAGCGGTTTGGATGTCCCTGCCTTTGTTACTGTTGCAAATTGCATCAGGTTTGCCTGGACTGATTTATCG
>JAGQQE010000201.1 GCA_020426345.1 Planctomycetaceae bacterium | reverse complement strand
TCAAGTGAGTCTATTCCGCGCGGATGACTGCCACAAGGGACCCAAGGGAGTTCCGGTATCCCCTCTATCAACTCCCGGACACGCAGTGCCAGCGCCACCTGACCTTGCCGTAATCGATTTTCAGGAATCTGTTTGAGATTTGAATACGGGGCTGTCAACGATGGTGGGTCCGGGAATCAGAAGGTTCAAAGTCCGGCGGAAATTTGCTGTCTGGATGGCTGTGGCAAAGAACCCGGGTCGTGGGTTTCAAACCTGAGAACAATGGATCAGTATGTGCTCTTCGTGGGGGGAGCGTTGGAGCCAGTGGAATTTGGCACACAGTGCTGGACAAAGCCTGGTTTGTTTCGTTTGATATCACGTCATTATTTCTCTCGTGGATCCAGCAGGACGTGAAGATCAAACAGGTCAGGTCATGAAACTGTTTTTCAATTACCGACGCGATGACACAGACGATTTGGCTGGACGTCTGCATGATCGATTGTCGGTAGAATTCGGCGCGGAGAATATTTTTAAGGACGTCGATTCCATCCGACCGGGCCAAAACTGGCGAGTCGCACTGGAGCGGTCGATTGCTTCGTCGGATATCGTTTTGGCGATCATCGGAAAGCAATGGCTGACAATTACGGATGAGTTGGGGCAGCGACGGATCGATGCGGAAGAGGATTTTGTACGTTTTGAGCTCGAGGCGGCTCGCAGAGCTGGCAAGATCATTTTGCCAGTTGTTGTCAAAGGGGCCAGCATCCCCAATCCGTCGCTGCTGCCTGAGTCCATCCGGTGGCTTTGTGATTTTCAGCAGTCTGAACTGCGAGCAGATCCATTCTTCAAGGACGATGTTGCCCGACTCCTGGCCGAGCTCGTGCGAATTCGGGACCGGCTCAAAGATCAGCAGGCTAAAGTCAGTGCTATGCCTGCCGGAAACAGAAATGTCAGCCACGAAGCCGGAGGGATTCTGCGATGCAGCAGCTGCCATGCCCAGTGTGATCGTTCCAGTCAATACTGTGACGTCTGCGGGGCCGGGTTATGGACGACATGCCCATCGTGCGAATTGCCAGTACCACAGAATCAGGTGTTTTGCAGCGGCTGTGGCAGCAATCTTCCAAAGCTGCGAGAGTTGATTGAGTTTACTGAAAAGACCGAAAAGCGGTTTGCAAGAACTCTGGCGATCGCAGATCCCGGGGAGCGTATGCATTCGATGGCAACCCTGGCTCGCGAGATTGAAGCCGCCATCCGCATTTATCCAAAGCATCAGCCTCTGGCACATCTGCATTTTCAGGCGACGGAAGTTCATCGCAGGTCCGCGCGTGACCTGGCGGACGCTGTTTACGAATCCGGAAAGCTGGATCTTGCCCGAGAACAGTATACCCTGCTCAAGCAAATTGACCCTCTCAGCGAACATGCCAACGTGCAACTCGCGGCAATCGATGCTCGCTTCAAAGCGGACGCGAAAGCCTATCGAGAGCGGATTGCAAAGGGTGATTTCAAAAGGGCCATCGAAATCATCCTCAAGCTGGTCGATGCTTTCCCGGAGGACAGGCAGCTACGGGAGGACTTGCAGCAGTGTCAGGCGATACAGGACCGAATTGTTCGACTGATTCCTGAAGGTATCAGAGATCTGAAACGGCGGAAACAGTTTCTGGCGCTGGAGCAGGAGCTGCTGTGGCTCCGTCAACAAAAGATTCCTGTCAGGAAGCTTGACGAATGGCTTCAGGAAACGAAATCCATCGTTCGGCAGGCAAACCATGAATTCCTGCAGGCACAAAGTGAATTGCGAGAGGGCCGCTTTCGACAGACCAGAAAACTTGCAAATGTCGTACTGAATCTTACTGCAGACCACGCAGGTGCCCGGGAACTGCTGGCTGCAACCAGTGGTACGGAATTAATGATTGCGAAGCTCAACGGATTGCTGCGAAAACAGCAGTACTGTGCGGCTAATCAACTGGTAAAAAAGCTGGCGGAAGACAACATCTCGGATCCCAGAGTGATACGACTGGCGGCAGCAACAAATGTCGAAATCACGACACTGGATTCGTCAATCCGACTGATACTGATGTTGTTTATCGTCGCGTTTGTCCCGGGATATATCATCGGAAACAAAGTCTTTGAACAGCTGCAACTCAGCCCTTCAGCCACTGGTAGTCTTGTACAAACTCTCATCTGGTTGGCGAGTATTTCTGCGATCCCGGTATTTCTTGCCACTGTGTTGACGTTTGCCTTACCCAATGGCGCAGAAAGAATCTCTCGTTTTGTCTTTGACTGGCTGCCATTCGGTCGTCTGACAAGAATGAAGAAACCTGCAGGCGAGCAAAATTCCGAATCTGACGAAGAGGAAGAACTGAACAACACCGCAGAACTGGATTCACCGGCAATTGAGACGCCCGTTCCTGAACATTCCCTTCCCGGACATGATGTCGCCACCGTATCGGATAGTTCTCTGCAGACTTCGCCAGCGGAAGTGCAGGTCAAAGATGCGGGATCGGTGAACACAACTCGTCTCTCAGGAGACGATCCCCCTGACCCATTGCTGACGGTGGGGGCGGATCGTTCTGCCGGTCTGCTGGAAATGCTGTCCGTTGGTGTTCTTTTGTATTGCGTGTCCGTCGCGTGCGGAAACAACTTGTGGAACTGGTTACTTGGCCTGCGTTTTGATGCCTCGGTCGAAACGGATGCCAGGACGGTTGAAATACTCCGTCCGTTTTCAAGCGTCTTTCCATTGCTCGGGGCAGCAGTGATCGCGGTTTTCATCGAATCGGCATCCCGATGGCGTCGTATCCTGACCGCTGGTGGAATCGGAATTCTCATCCAACTGCTGACCGCCATCCTTTTTCCGACAGCGGCGAAGTCCATCCAGGCAATCGTTCTTGGATTGATTCTTCTGTTGGTCATTTCCGAAGTGCGACGCGTATCCGTTGGCCGTGTCCTGCTCGTTCAGTTGGGCGCATTGACTGGAGCAACTTTGGTGTTTTCGGCAGCAATCCTGCCTCTGTTGCTTGCAGCAATTCTGCTGGGCTTTGAAAGCCGGTCGATTCCAGCGGTGTCTTTTTTGCAGGTGTGCCTGACATCGTTATTAATGTGCCAGATCTACGTTTCTGGTTCTTCTGCTGGTTCACTGCAGATTTCACGACTAGCGGCTGACTATCCGGCAGTTCGCGGCACCATGTCGATTGGTGCGGGCTGGATCGCTGCGGCAATCATTACGATTTCGGTTAGCTGGCTCACGTCTATTGTCCGTGAAGAATGGCACGGCGTTGCAAAGTGGGTACTTCTTATCTTCATGCTGCAGATGATACCTTTCGGTTTATCAGGCAGACTCGGACTGCGTTCTCAGCGGCTTTGGTTACTGGTGAGCGTGGTCTGGACCACAACAGTTGCGGCCTTGTGGTGGCTACTGCCGACATCAGCTCTGCTTATGTTCCCCGTCACATTTGCATTCAGTGCGATCAGCCTGCTTCGGCTGGAAACCTGCAACGTATTTACTCACTGGAACACTATCTGGCAGCAAATAAAGGTCAGACACTCAAGGCGTATGTTCGTCATCCGGCAAGTTCTTCGCCGCAACTGAGATCAGGGGATCGCTCAGTCGATCGCTGGAATGGATAAGCCTGAGCCATCGCCAGTAATCGAAGGCGACCATCTGCCGCTGTGTCGCGGAAAAGTAACCTGCACTGAAGCGGCGTTCATTCGTTGCCGCATATTCTGTGACGGGGTGGCGAAGGGTGAGGATTTACTCCGAGGGTTGTGCGACGCCGGACCGCGCTGGGGGTAGTCGTGTTCCTGACGCCCCGTGATTCTTCAATTTGCTACCGCTTGCCGACAGATCGACAAATGTGGCAGTGTTGAATACCCTTCAAATTTGTGGCTGATGACACGGCGCGGGCGGCTTCAGCAGAAATCATTTGTGGTGGAACTGGCAACGGCGGAAAAGACCAGAGGGAGTGGACGCTCCTTCGAGGAGACGATTTGATGCGGCTACTGGAAGAACTGACACAGGTGCCCTCGGTTCCTGGGCGGGAAGATCGAATTCGAGCCTTTATTCTGGATTACATTCGTGATCGGGAACTGTTTGACGAGATCTCGGTCGATCCGATGGGCTCAATCATCGCTTTGCGAAAGGCACGCCCGATTGGCGGAGGGAGACCATCTGAGACTCCCAGGAAAGTCATGCTGGCAGCCCACATGGATCAAATTGGGTTTCTGGTTCGCCACATTGACGATCAGGGCTATCTGAGAGTCAACCCGGTCGGTGGATTTGACACAAGAAACCTGTTTGCTCGCCGGGTCAGGGTATGCACATCGAATGGAGATTTCGTTGGGATCATGAATCCGGGTGGCAAGCCGGTTCACATTGCCAGCGAAGCAGACAAGAAGAAAGTGCCTGAGATTGGTGAATTCTTTATCGACCTGGGTATGTCCGCCGATGATGTCCGGGCCAACGTAGTTATTGGCGACATGGTTGTGCTCGACGGGCCATTTTCGCACGTTGGACACAGCGTTGTTTCACAGTGCCTGGATAATCGTGTGGGGTGCTGGGCTCAATTGAAGGCCATTGAAAACATCCAGCACCACAATTGTGACATTTATGCTGTATTCTGTGTGCAGGAAGAAGTTGGCTTGCGTGGCGCACAGCCAGCGGCATTCGAGGTGGCTCCGGATATTGCAATTGCCTGTGACACCACATTGTGCTGCAGGACGCCGGGAGTTCCTGAGGAAGATCGGGTTTCGGTCGCAGGTGACGGTGTCGTTCTTCACGTGATGGACTCGTCGATGATATCGGATATCCGACTCATTGAAGAACTGGAACAAATTGCACGGCAGCATTCGATTCCCTGCCAGCGGGCCATTCTTCCTCGCGGCGGCCAGGACGGCGCTGTCATCCAGCGAAGTCGTTCGGGAGTCAGAACCTTAGCCATGGCCTGCCCTGTCAAGTACATACATACGGTGACTGAAATGGCGCACAAGCTCGATCTGGAATCATATCATCAACTGTTGACGCGATGGCTTGAGAGTCTTTGACAAATTGCGCAATCAGAATGCGCGATGGGAGGGGCTTCGCAGCCGTCAGTTCGCAAGGCCACAGGATTCTAAGGCCGCAACCCGGCGTGCCCCGGACTTTCTGAATCTGATCGTTCTGACTCGTTCCTTCCAGGTGTCGGTCAATTTAGCGGCCTTCTCAAGACAGGACCCCGGTGTATGCTGCCAAGAACGCCTGAACCCGAAGTCATGGATACTGTGGACGACGCTGTCGACTACGATCAAATGGATCATAGTCATGTCAATCAGTTGTTTGTGGATGATTTTCTGGAGGCCTTGAGGGAATGGGCGGGCGGTGATCTGAACAGCTTATCCGCTTCATTACAAATCGTGGATCTGGGGACAGGAACGGCGCAGATTCCTGTGCGCCTGCTTCAGTCTTGGCCTCAATGCCGTCCGATCTCCGCCTGCGACCTGTCGGTCGAAATGCTCCGACTCGCAAAACGCAACATCTGCAACAGTGGATTCGACGGGCATATTCACCCGGTATTTTGCGACGCAAAGCGACTTCCATTCGGGGATCATTCTGTCGACGTAATTGTGTCGAACAGTATCGTGCACCACATTCCGGAACCCGCAGCGATTTTTGCAGAGGTGGCCCGGTGCCTGGTGAAAGGTGGCCTTTTGTTCTTCCGTGACCTGCTTCGACCAGCTACCCAGAATCATGTGGAAGAATTGGTGATGCTGTATGCCGCAAACGAAGCGCCTCATGCGCAGACGATGTTTCGGGAATCGCTCCACGCTGCGCTCACCATCGATGAAGTAAAACAGTTGCTTGCCGATGCCGGACTTCACGGTGCAAAGGTTCACCAGACCAGCGATCGGCACTGGACAGCGATCGTCGGCAAGGCCAATGCCTGAATGTGATTCACATCCAGTCAGTTGTTGTGGCGCGTGTTCTCCCCGTCGCTGACGGCTGGCTATCACGTACGGACGGCAACACTTTCTAATTCGTCTTGTCTGCTGTCTGGCTGTATCCGCTTCGAATGAGACGGCGAGTGACGAAGAGTTCGAGCAGCAGAAAGCAGGGAAACAGGAAAATCAGAATCGCCCACAGTTCTGTGCGCGATTCGTCTCCGTACATCGACTTCGCCAGTTCAAGCACATTATCCACAAAGCGAACACGGTCGTTGACCCGCAGTCGTCCTCGATCATCCGCAGTGAGTTCCGTAAAGTCGTCTTCAGCGTGATCGTAGTTGACCACGAATCGATCCAGTCGGTCATCGGACAAGACTTCGGCACCAGTGGCATCTGGCGATGACCGAACGAAATCGTAGACTCCCGGCAGCCATGTTCGGGACAGAAGAAAAGTCGATGGATCGCCGACTTCGTTTCCTTTGGGAGCCTCAGCGGCGTGAAACTCCCTGGACGGATCGACAAAGCCAGCCAGCGACAGATCAACGGAAATTTTGTCCGTCTGTGGCGGCGCTGATGCCATCAGTGGTGCGCCGACCTCGACATTGTGGCGGATGCGCGAAGACGCGGACTGAAGGACAGCTTCATACAGGAACGGAACGAAATCGGCGGTGGTCGGGAGGTTGTTCCATTGACGAGTCAGTGACGAATTAAAAAGCAGCACATTTCCTTCTCCGTGACTGCATTGAAGCAACAGAGGGTCGCCCGTGGTCAGAGAGATGAGTACGTTAGGGCGTGGATTCACTTCGTCTGGATCCGTCAGGGTCGGACTCAGATCGATGCTGGTCTCGTCCGTGGCATCCGGCGGATCTGAGGAATTCGTGGCACTGAACAGTGGGTTCGGAATCGGTTCTGTGAGCAACGACAGCCACCATTTTTCGTAACTGGCAGTCAGAAATGAGCGAGCGGTGTCAGAGCGAAATCGGCTCAACCATCCCGTCTGCAGCGAATTCTGATCGACATGAACCCGTCGAGTATCATCCGGAGGAGCTTCGCGAAGACGATCAAGCTTTACTCCGGCCAGTAAGCCGGTCGCCCCGAACAGTTCCTGAAAGTTGTCTGAGTTCGTCTGGGGTCCTGGCGAAATAAAGATACCGTTTCCTCTGCTGGCGTACTCTGCCAGATAAGAGGCAATGCCTTCCGGTAGAGAGACCACATCAGCCAGAATCACCATCGCAGCCCGATCGATATCAGCTTGCGTGACGTCATGCTGATCAACCGTTTTCGCTGAGATCCAGGGGGTTTCTTCAGACGCCCCGAGTGCGGTTTCCACGAAAAACGTCTCACGTTCGAAGGGATCCAGGGATGGACGACCATTGACCAACAGAACAGGTAATGCGGTGGTTACGATAATCGCGCAATGACTGACGTCATCTGCCTGAATTGCATCGTCTGCAGCGCTGGCGGCAACACTTAGCACCTGCGTCCCGACCTGGTTCAGGCGGACTTCGAATTCAACCGATGCCGCGCTTTGGCCCGGGATTCGAATCTTCTGCGTATGTTCGGCAAGTGGCTGGCCATTCAGCAGCAATCGAATGTCTGTATCCCGATCATCCGCTCCACTATTGTGGATCCGGGTATTGAGTCGCACCGGAAAACCGGGAACGGTCAAATCGCGGGGCAGTTCGATTTTCCCGATGGCGATGTTCTGTCGGACAGGAGCCAGATGCTGTGATACGTCGATGGACCAAAACCTGGGTTTGATGGTCGGGAAAGTCATGAGGTCTTCTATGCGAGCCCAGCTGGCATCATCTGCTGCATCCCAGCCCGCTCGCTGTCGGTCCGTGAGCAAGACAATCTCGCGAGCCGAGGCGCTGGACTTTGACAAAACGGCTATTGCCTGTTCCACGGAAGTCCTGACATCGATCGACCCTCCCGCATCGGGAATGGCATCAATTGCTTTTTTCACCAACTGGAGATCCTGCAGTGGAGATTCAACGACAAGCCTCGGTTGGTCGCGCGCGTCAATGACAGAAACACTGTCTCCAGGACCGAGCGTCTCCAGAAATTCGGCCGCACGTCGTTTTGCATTCTGGTGCAGTGTGTTTAATCCATCACCTCGCGTCATCGAATTGGAACCGTCAATGACGAGGACGATTGCACGCGATCCCATGGATCGGTAACCCGAAAAAAGGCCGCTTGGCAGCCAGGGCCGTGTAACTGCCATAACAAGCAGCGCAATCATGCTCATACGGATGAGCATCAGCAGCAGTTCTTCGAGTTTGAGCTTGCGGCGTGTCTTTCGGGCCGGGTTCAGAAACTGCATGGCTCCCCACTGGACAACATCAAACCGTCGTCGACTGATCAGATGGGCAATGACGGCCAGGCTTACGCCAAGCAGACCAGTCAGCGCCAGGGGATTCATGAAGTACTGGAGCATGATTCAGAAGGGCATCGCCCCTCCCCCGAATTTCGCGTTCGCCAAAGGCAGCGTCAGCATCCAGCGGATGCCGAACACTGGTTTGGAAGCAGACATTCTGTGGAAGCAGGAAGTCTCGTCGAACCCATGCAAGGTCCGGAATCTCATCCGGGACGGCCTGCACTGAGACTAACTTCCCTTCGGGACTCTATTGGACGAATGCAACGTAGTAAAACAAAAGCCCCGTGACAGAAGTCATCGTGATGTCGATTGTCGAAGCCCAGCCGAGTCGTTGATGTAATCGGCTGTGTGGTCCGGGCGACGGAGGATTGGGAAACTTCTTCAGAGCCAGCACAATGGTTGCAATCCAAAGCAGCGGTGTGGTTACCGCGAACACCAGATGCAGCCACAGCCACGGCCGTACCTCAGCAATGCGAGCCGCAAATGCTGCGTCGTCAAGTCCCTGCTTTGCGACAATGTTTTCCCATCCGCCGTGAACGATTTGCAGGTCAATTTCAAAGGCGCCCACAGCCACGAGGAGGACAATTCCCAACAGCAATTGCATCGTTCGATGGAGGCCGTAGTTCTTGCGGACACGCACCATCCACAGGCTGTACAGCAGACAGGGAACAATAACCACCAAAGCTGTGACCACGAAGTCCAGCATGAATGATGTCTTGTATCCCAGAAATCCATCATTCAGCATGATTCGAGTTCTTCCCGTCGGTTCCCTGGAGGCAAACAGTGCATTTCGGCATTTGATCCGATTGAGAATCTGCCTGGAAGCTTTCGGCATATTCACGTCGGGGTTATAGCGATGCGACCGAGGCGTTCAAACAGGCATACAGCGAACTGGTGCATTTTCCACTCTCCGACAAACTCCCCCCCGAACAGCATCCGGTTTCGGAGGTAAAACCAGCGGATGAGATGTTTGGTCAGGATTCACTGGTGTTCAGGGCGGCATCCATCGCGGGGAATCGGTTGCGGTGCCACCATCGCTCCCACCAGGTTGCCTTTCGCAGTAACGGGTCGCTCGCCGGGACGCTCCGCGTTTTCCCGCGTCGAGTCTTCAGATGGATGGTTCCATCATCTCCAACCGCATCAACAACCCAGAATTTGTCCACCACGTACGCGTAATCGTCTCCCATCTGCGCAGGGTGAATGGACCGGGCCCGGGGCCCCGGATGCCGACTGCGCTTAGGCATGGTGTAGATGACCAGGTCGCCTGGCCGGAATGAGATGTGCGGTTCCAAATCCGTTTTCCTTCGATCGGCGGAAATGAGCACGTCTTTCCGCCAACGGTCCATTGAAGAATGGGTCTGACGCTCAGGAGCTGCCAGTGCGGGTCAGAACTCTTGTTTCAACAGCCTGCCGACCCATCTTTCAAACTGGTTTTATCCATGTGAATGTCACTGCACAACACGAATTCTCTCGTTTGTCACCCAAATTGCGACTGCGGGAGTTTCGGCAATTGCTGCTGCACGGGGATTTTCGGTCTGTATCGTTTTTCATCAGGAGTAGGGCACAGGTCGAACAACTTCTGGCCGATACTCAGGATGTACCAGGTTCCTTAAAGTCTGCTGAGTTGAGTGATCGCAATGTCTTCAAACTCCACCATTGCCGGATTCTCCCGCCTTCGAATTCTTGCACTGCTCGCCGCGTTACTCGTGGCCAGCAACCAGGCCAGCGCGGACGAATTGCCCTGGTCGACAGACATCGAAGGGGCACTGCAACAGGCAGCTTCGACTGGCCGGCCTGTCCTGATGGAATTTACGGCAGAATGGTGCGTCTATTGTAAGCGAATGGAGAAAAACACTTTTACCGATCCTGCTGTGGCGCAGGCGATCCGAAGTTCGTTTATCCCTGTTCGGGTGGATGCAGACCAGTACAAGGATCTGGTCAAGCAACTGCAGATTAAAGGACTCCCCGCGATTCTGGTGGTGGCTCCTGACCTCGCTATTCTGGAACGTATTTCGGGCTTTCAGACTCCCGAAGCACTCATCAAAAAACTGGCTCGGTTTCAGCAACCCCTGAATAGTGCTGCCCCATCTGCTCAATTCGCTTCGGCAAATCCTGCCGCTGCCGCACAGCCAACACACCGCGTTTCCAGTACAAACGGTTTCAATGCGGTCCCGGCCTCTCAGCCGGAGCCTGTGCGTTCGCCGTCCCCACAGCAGTTCGCCGCCCAAACCGCTGCACCGCAGCCACAACAATCGAATAATGAACTGCCCAATTTCGATTTGTTCGCGGGCGTTCCTCATGCGGAATCAGGTGTGCGACCTGCGGTGCCGCAGCCGGCTATTCAGGCTGCCGAGCAACCAAATCCTTTCTCACAGGAAAGCTTCGATGCTTTTGTAGACAGTCAGCAAACCAGCGCTCCGCAGCCGTCGGCCATCGTTAGCGCGAATACGGCCGCACCCGCTCCTCAGAATGCCTTTGAGGATGCGACGTTTGAATGGAATACTCCGGCAGCCAACCCCTCAGCTCAGAATGGCGCAACGGGTACGCTGGCCTCGGACGAACGGGCTCAGGTTTCCGCGAATCCGTTTCAGTTGTCGAGCCAGACCCGTGAGCAGACGGACCGGCTGATACGGCCATCATTTGGGGGTATTTGCCTGGTCAGCGCACTGGATGACCGAGCTATCGTTCGGGGGCAATTGAAGGTTGGGACGGTTTATCGAAACAAGAGAATCGTGTTTCACTCCCCCGAGTACCGGGATCGTTTCCTTGCGAATCCCGAAAAATACTGGCCTATGCTGGACGGTATTTGCAGCGTCACACTCGCACAAAGCGGTAAGCAGATCGAGGGACGCTTTGAGTATGCATCCGTGTTCCGAAATCGGGTCTGGCTGTTCACGAACGAGCAGAACATGAATCTGTTTCTGGAAGAACCGGCTGAAGTTGTCGAAGAGGCGCTTGAGCAGCTGTGATCGACGCAGTTGCTGGTTCTCTGGGCCGGCCGAACTCTTTCTGCCTGCCGCCTGCCGCTGTAAGAATGAGATGCAACCCGACACTTGTGAGGGATAAATTCTCTGGTCTTCAAGGGCCAGCAATCCCCTGACGCATCGGGTTCCTTGTTCGCTGTCTGTTGAAAATCGGGACAGGCACGCTGGACGGTTGTAAGCCGTCAAGTTTTCAGGTCTCCCGCTCGAGCCAGTCCCGGTTTTCAACGGGCTGTCCAGCCCCCATCGACAGTGAGCATGCTACCGGTCATATAGCTGCTGGCGGGACT
>JAGQQE010000200.1 GCA_020426345.1 Planctomycetaceae bacterium | reverse complement strand
AAACGGGACTGGCTCGAGCAGGAGACCTTAAAGCACGATAGTTTCCAGTCGTCCTGCCCCGGTTTTTCAACCAACAGTTAAAGGTCGATCGACGCCAAATCTGGCAACCCTTGACCGAATACGAAAACGCAGCCCCGTCTGATTTGACGAACAGCCTGGCGTCGATCAAGTTGCTCATTCTGGTGAACGGGATTTCGAACTTCAGAAAGCCCGCTGCAGCCGATTCGCAGATCATGACGCCTTGAAAGCAGGATTGAATGTCCATCTCGTCAGACAAGTCATTCTCGTCAGACAAGTCATTGCCCGATGATGATCAGCGGCGTGCAAAGCGGCTGGTTCAGGGGTGTCAGCTGGTTCGGGAGCAACTAAGTCAGGTTGTCGTCGGCCAGGATGACGTCGTAGAACAATTGTTGATTGCGATTCTGGCACGCGGGCACTGCCTGCTGGAAGGTGTCCCCGGACTGGCAAAGACGCTGATGGTTCGGTCGCTTGCTGAAACAATGAGGCTGACATTTCATCGGATTCAGTTTACTCCGGATTTGATGCCTGCAGATATTACCGGAACAGACATTATCCAGGAGAACCGTGAAACTGGGCATCGAGATATGGTCTTCGAACGAGGTCCTGTCTTTACGCAGATGCTTCTGGCGGATGAGATTAATCGAACTCCGCCAAAGACACAGGCGGCATTGCTGGAAGCGATGCAGGAGCATGAAGTCACTGTCGGCGGGACATCCTATCGACTTGAAGAACCATTTTTTGTGCTGGCCACACAGAATCCAATTGAACAGGAAGGGACCTATCCGCTGCCCGAAGCGCAACGAGACCGATTTCTGTTCAATGTCGTTGTCGATTACCCTTCGCGAGATGAAGAGTCCCTGATTATCGATCGGACAACATCGAATCAGTCGGCAAAACTGAAACCTGTGATTGATGGCGCGAATATCATTGAGTTTCAGCAAACGGTTCGGTTAGTCCCTCTCCCCGAACATGTGAAGAACTATGTCCTGGATATTGTGCGGGCGGCGCGGCCGAAAGATCCAACGTGTGCGAGTTGGGTGAAGGAAATGATTGATTGGGGCCCCGGTCCGCGAGCCTGTCAGCAACTGGTCCTGGCATCGAAAGCGCGCGCTTTGCTGCAGGGACGCTATCACGTCACTCGCGATGATGTTGACGCACTGGCTGCTCCGGTTCTGCGTCACAGAATTGTTCCAACCTTCAGCGCCGAAGCTGAGGGGGTAAGTGTTGACGATCTGATTATGCGGTTGCTGAAGGAAGTCCCCAAACCATCAAAGCAGCTTTTGTAAGAACAGGCCAGAAATGCAGTTCTCAGTCGTTGGGGATCAGCCTTCGGTCGTGCCGCTGATTCAGCTGATTCACGATAGCGCGGTCCATGGTTTGAATCATTGCTATGCCTCCGGTCAGCTTGCGAATGAACTCGCCACCGCTGGAATCCCGATTCAGGTTCAGTCTACCCCGGAAGATGCGTTTCTTGCGTCGGGTGTCGATGTTGTTGTGATCGCAATGGACGACTGCGAACGGATACTGAACCTGACGCGATCTGCTGTTCAGGCCGATCGTCATGTTGTCGTCTTTATCCCGGAATCAGCCACAACAGCGTTCAGCTTCGAATTGCACCTGATACTGGACGAGTCGACTCATTCGATTGTGCCCCTCACAGGCCGAATGCAGCTGAAGGAATTGGGGTCTGAAACCCATCAGCTCTTCCAGACCCCTGAACCGTGGTTACAGATTGCTATCGACACCCACATCAGGATGAATGATGCTCTGGCACTTCGGCAGCGTCAGATTCAGATGCTGGACATACCAGCGGCGCTGGGGTTGCTCTACACCCAGATTACTGCGATCGAGTCCAGATCGCCTGACGGACAGCTGATCTCACGGCTATTGACGCTGGGAAATTCGGCGATGGCCGAACAGAATCTTCCTCCGGCAACGATTACGATCCATGGTCCGGCTTCGCCTTCTTCGATGCAGAATTCAGGGACAGTGATTTGTCTGAACGAGGCTGGCGGCCGTGCAACCAGAATCGAACTTTCGAACTGGGAAGGTATTCTCGCACGAATCGCATGGCTTTGTGGAGATAAAGGCCGCTGCGTGCCGTGGATGGAAGCGTTCTCGACCGCGATGGAACTTAATGATGCCGTTGATAAATCACTGCGTCGGCGCCGAACAGTGGACGTTTATTTTGATTCCGGAAGTGAACGCGGCGTTTTTAAGAGCCAGATGACAGCGATCGGGTGCGGTGTTCTGACATGGACGCTGTTTGGTATGGTTGCGTTCCTGGTGATTGCCAAAGCGGCAGACTGGCCTCCCCTTGTCCTGCAGGTCGCCCGGGCATTGTGGGTCGCCCCGGTTGTCTTGTTTCTGGTGGCGCAGTTTCTGCTCCCCGTCACTCGGGACCGTTCTTCACATAAGTCCGCTGATTCTTCCGGTGGATAGCTTTCAATCGTGGTGCGAAACCTGCCGCTCAGTGGTAGGTCAACGACGACGCCATTATGATGGCGTCCAGGTTGACGATGGCCATCGACTGGATTCGCCCTCTCAATCACTCTCCTGATTCTCTCCCACTCATCCCTGCCCTGCACTGCCGAGCGAGGCTGCTTCATGTCGATACAATTTGCTTTTCAGATTTCACTGATCACTTCCGCGGTTCTTTCTACCTGCCATTCTGTTGATGTCGCACACGCCGACGATTCCGTGCCAATGGTCTGGCATGTGGCGAATCGTCCGGATGGCGACGGGAGTCGATGGTACCGCTTCACATTCAACGCAAATCCTGCGGGCCAGCCGTGCGAAATGAAGTTGGCATCCGCAGGTACTGTCTCACTGCATGTGAACGGGCAACGCATAATTCGGCAGCAACCCATGGAAGTCGTCGACGGTCAAGTGGCTCCCCTGCAACTCGATATCAGCAGCCTGCTTAGGAACGGACGAAATTGTATTGCTATCGAAGTACGGACAGCGGAGAAAACCTCTGCGCTGGCCACGACTATTCAACTGGAATCGAAAGCTGTGACCGGTGAATGGAGAGTTTCGGATGCAGCTCCTCCTGTCGGGTGGCAGCAAACTGACTTCAACGCGCGGGACTGGAAGGTCGACGCTGGCAGCACGGAGTCTGGATCTGCCAGCTTTCAACCGGGGCAGGCATCGAAGGTTGTCGTCGTTGTGACGGCGGCTGCCCAGAAGAGGTCCCCCTTTGCGTTCAGAGACGGAGATCACATCGTCCTGCTTGGCGCGACGTTCTTTGAACGCGCCCAACAGTTTGGACATTTGGAATCACTGCTGACTGCCGCATCTCCCGGCCTGAATCTGACCTTCCGAAATCTGGGTTGGGATGCGGATACCGTATTCGCAGATTCCAGAGGCATCTTTGATTCACCGGAGACGGGCTATCTGCGGATGATTGAGCATGTCCGCGCGGAAGAGCCGTCAGTCATCATCATTTGTTATGGCCAGAATGAGGCACTGAACAGTCGGCTGTCCGTGGAACAGTTTCAGGTTCAGCTCAATCGCCTGCTGGATGACTTGAAAACGACATCTGCTGCGATCGTCCTGATGACGCCGCACGAATTATTGCCCGCTGTTCGACCGATTCCGGATCCGTCACGATTTAATGATCGCATTCTGCAATTTGCAAATGCAGTCCAGGAGGTTGCCTCACAGCGGGCGTTGACGTTTGTCGATCTGTTCAATGACTTCACCGATCAGTTGAATGCTGTGGATGGGAGACTCTCTCTGGAGCACACGTCCGTCAGCCCGGATACGGCCCAGCATTCTGATTTGTTAGCAATGGCAGCTTCACGGTGGTCCGAAAACGGGATGCATTTCAATGCCCGGGGGTATAAGGTTGCCAGTGTTGTGGCGAGAGATCGATTGCTGGGTATCTCCGCATCGGGATGTCAGGTTCAGGTCGATGCGGTTGAGCAGAAAATCAGTGTGACGGCAGGAACGGTTCGCAATGTTGTCTGGAACGGCTCTCCAAATAAGCTGGTGACGTTCGAACTGCAGGAATCCGTCGTTTCGCCAATCCCTCTTGATATCCAGATTGCGGGCAAGGATCTTGGCATGGGATGGAGCGGAAAGGTGCATTCGCCTTCTGTCGCCGCCGCCGAAGTTGCCCCACAAGTACTGATTGCTGCTTCTGATGACCAACTCCACTTGAGAGCCCCGGTGAGCTGGCAATACGAGCAACTGAATTTGACAGTGGCTCGAAAAAACGAGCTGTATTTTCATCGATGGCGTCCGCAGAACATCACCTATCTGTTCGGTTTTCGAAAACATGAACAAGGCAACAATGCTGTGGAAATCGCACAATTTGACCCGTTCGTAAGAGAGCTGGAATCGCAGATTCAGCAACTGAAACAGCCGCAGTGGCGACGGATTGAGATCAGCCGACAATAGTGGGCATCGGGTTCAGATTCTTTTCATAGTCACTCAATTTACCGTAAACGCGGTTTCCTGACGGATTACATTCGATGCTTTCTACTTTCATCAAATCGTTGCTGCATTCTTCTGTGACGTTGTGGCTGACATCGTTGGTTGCCATCATTTCGTTCCCGAATGTTGGTCTTGCCCAGCGGGACCTGAAGAATATTCCATCGCCCGATCCGGAATTGGAGCGGCAGACATTCAGGGTGCCTGAAGGATTCGAAGTGAATCTGTTTGCTGCCGATCCAATGATCGCCAAACCGATTCAAATGAACTTCGACGAAGATGGTCGACTATGGATTGTTAGTTCTGAGGTCTATCCGCAAATCATACCGGGTGCTGAAGCAACGGATCGTGTGCTGGTGCTGGAAGACAAAGACCACGATGGGGTCTCTGACCAGACGCACGTGTTCGCCAGTGGACTGCTGATTCCTACAGGAATTGCTCCGGGTGACGGCGGAGCGTACGTTGCCAACAGCACTGAACTGCTGCACTTTGCTGACAAGGATGGAGACCTGAAGGCGGATTCCAAACGAGTGGTGTTGTCCGGATTTGGCACTGAAGATACCCATCACATTCTTCATACGCTGCGTTGGGGACCGGACGGTTTCCTGTACTTCAATCAGTCAATCTACATCCATAGTCACATTGAGACACCATGGGGAGTACGTCGACTGAATGCCGGCGGGATCTGGCAGTATCGCCCTGAGACGATGGAATTAGGCGTGTTCATGCGAGGCCTTGTAAATACCTGGGGCCATCATTTCGACCGTTTTGGTCAGTCGTTTGCAACCGATGGTGCGGGGGGCGAAGGGATCAATTACATCGTTCCCGGAGCCTATTATTTCACCGCTGCCGATGCTGCACGCATTCTGCATGGACTGAATCCGGGAAGTCCGAAACACTGTGGTCTGGAAATTGTTGAATCACCGAACCTGCCCCCGGACTGGCAGGGAAACGCAATCACAAATGACTTTCGCGGACATCGTGTCGTGCGATTCACATTATCAGAGGAAGGCTCGGGGTTCGTTTCGCGAGAACAGCAGGAGGTCATCTGGTCAGATCATGTCGCATTTCGACCCATTGACGTTAAGCTGGGACCGGATGGGGCAATCTATGTTGCCGACTGGTACAACCCCATTATCCAGCACGGCGAAGTCGATTTTCGTGACGAACGTCGTGACCACACCCATGGACGCATCTGGCGGATTCGCTGGACCGGTGCGAAGAATTCCGAATGGAAGCCTGTTTCCGGCCGGAGCAATCGGGAACTGTTTGAACTGCTTCGTTCCAGTGACAACTTTCAGCGACAGGCGGCTAAACAAATCCTGAGACAGCGAGGCGAAACGGTTATACCTGAGCTGAAAGAGTGGTTGTCTTCGGCAGAACTTACGGATGAGGAACGCGATCACGTCCATCTGGAATCTCTCTGGTGCATTCAGGCCGCTCGACAAATGGATCTGTCGATGCTGCGGCAATTGCTGGCCAGTCCCGATGGACGAATACGGGCCGGTGCGGTTCGCATCTTAAGTCACTGGAAGTATTTCATGGACGATTCACATCAGTGGCTCGCGAAACTGGTCACAGACAGCCATCCTCGCGTGCGGCTGGAAGCGGTACGGGCTTTGTCTTACTGTCCACTGGATGATTCCCAGCGACAGCAGGCCATGTCGACTGACGGAACCATGGAAATCATGTCACATGATGCCGACAGCCGCAGCATGGTACGCCAGTTCGACCAGCCTGCGAATATTGAGCTGGCGCTGAAGCCGCTTCGCCAGCCGAAGGATGAGTTTCTTGACTATGCGATGTGGCTGACAACGCGGGAGCTTTCCGATCGCTGGTTGCCGGAATTCAATGAAGGCAAACTGACTTTCGATAACGATGCAGATCAAATTCTGTTCGCCTTCAGCGCTATTGGCAGTGGCGCGCCGGTGGACTTATTGATGAAGGGACTTTACGACGCCTCCGTGACGCCGGACCAGCGTGGTCGGTTGATGCACTTGATTACGGACAACGCGAACGCGGCCCAGATGGGTCAGCTGGTGTCAATGGCTGCGGAGCATCAGGATACGGCTTCACTACGCACACTTCTGCAGTCATCGTCCGCACGAAAGATCGTGCCTCTGTTTGAACCTCAATCGCTGCTTCCATTGCTCACATCCGAAGAGACCCTCGCTCGACAGGCTGCTCTGGAAGGGGCCGTGCAATGGAAGGTAGCAGAAGCGCGTGAGGTTGTTTCTAAGCTCGTAAAAGACGCGGAAGCCGACCAGGGAGATCGTCTTGCCGTCATCAACGGAGCTGCGTCGGTCCGGGATCAGGAGTTGCTGAATTCGATTGCCTCCCTGATTTCCAGTCCGTCCGAAGCAATCAGTCTGCGGAAACGGGCTCTGGTTGCGTTTACGACGGCAATGCCACGACGGGCGGCCGAGCTCGCCGGCGATTTACTCAGCCAGATGAAGACGGACGATGATGCCGCCTCAATCGCCAGAGCATTTCTGGGTCAGAAGGATGGCGCTGGTCTTCTCGTCAAGGCCATCGGCAACCGCAGCCTCGATACTGAAGTGGCCAGGGATATCCTTCGTGTTCTTCGTGAATCGGGAAGTGTTGCACCGGAGCTGGAGGCAAAGATAAAAGCTGCGGGCAACGTCACCAGTCGCAAAGCTTTGTCTGATGCTGAACGCGACAGCCTTCTGCAAATGGCTGCGGCCAGTTCCTCTGCCTCTCAGGGCGAGGCTGTGTTTCGGAATGAACAACTTGGTTGCCTGAAGTGTCATGCAATTGGCGGGGCCGGAGGAAAAGTCGGCCCGGATATGGTCAGTCTTGGCGCCAGCGCACAACCGGACTATCTGCTCGAATCGCTCCTGGCCCCGAATGCAAAGGTCAAGGAAAACTACCACACAGTGGTCATTGCCACCGTTGACGGTAAGGTTCTGTCGGGCGTGCAGATTCAGCAGTCAAAAGAATCTGTGACACTGCGAACGGCGGACAATCATGTTGTGGAGATCTTGCGGAGCGAGATTGAAGAGACGGCTCAGGGTGTTTCGCTGATGCCCGAAGGTCTCGTCGACGCACTGACAGATCAGGAACTCGCGTCACTGGTCCGATTCCTTTCCGAACTCGGACGAACCTCTGATTTTACAGTTTCACGCCAACGATTCGCACGCACGTGGCTGGTTATGCAGGCGACACCGGAGGCAGCCTATCAGTTACGTCGAACCAGCTATGGGCAGGCAGCGACAGATGATCCTGCATTTGTCTGGACGTCACAATACAGTCGAGTCTCCGGCGCTTTACCACTGCAGGACATTCCGGTTGTCGAGGTTCGAAATCGTTCTGCATCCGGAAGTCGAGGCGTGGGCTTTGTTCGAACGTCTCTTCGAGTGACCTCGCCCGGGGAAATTGGATTGAAGTTGAATTCGATTGACGGACTGGAATTACGGATCAATGACAAGCCGGTTGATCTTGCAAAGCAGTTAAGTCTGGATCTGCCTGCTGGAACTCATCGACTCACATTGACCGTGGATCAAACTCGACGAACCGATGATTTGTCACTGGAACTCGTAGATACACCGGGCGGTGGAAATGCGGAGTTTGTGAATTGAGCCTTGTTCGTCTGACCTGCTGATCAGAGAAACGTTGATTCAGTGCACATCTTAATCGGGACGCGGGCGTGGATTCGGGACGCGGGCGTGGATCCGAGACGCAATTGAGTTCCCGTTCCGTACTCGCCGCGGCTGCAGGCGAACTCTCGATCAGCAGCTGAGGCCGCGGGACTCTTTGGAATTGACCTCAGCCGTGGCAGTGAATCCTGCGCGACTTAGTTTTGCGCGGCGCCCGGATCATTTGCGCGAATTCCTGAAGTGCTTCCTGAATTCCTTCCAGACCAATTGGCCCGTCCTGCGTTTCATTCGCACGAGTTGATGTTGCCGAGTATCGAAGGTCGTCAACGACCTGTTCGGTTGTCTCGCGTAGACAAATGGCAGGCAGACTTCCACCACTCGGAACGGTTGACCGGCGATATCCGGAATCTGTCGTGTCCGGACCATCTCATCAGGAGGGAATGATGTCTCAGAGCACCCCCAGAGAAATGAAGGTAACTCAACCACCTCATTCAAAACGGTGATATAGTCTCCAGCACGTACATCTTCTCCGGCCACCTGAGCGACCACACTTGTGGATGAATTTGTTTTCGTTGGCATATCTCATCTTTGGTGAATGAGTTCAGTTCATGCGCAGAAATCGACGGATGGCGGTCGTTTACTGAACGCCGCGATACGACATTTCAAACTGTTAACTGTGCGTTGAAAAACCGCGACAGACACGCAGGACGACGGTAAACTATCGTGTTTTTGGGTCTCCTGCTCGAGCCAGTCCCGTTCTTCAGGAAGGTGTTCGGTTAGGGCAGCGCACGCATGGGGACTCTCAGCAACAAGACGAGACAGGCAAGAGTTTCATAGCTGAAACGAAAACATCGAGATTCGGAAGAAGAGAAGAAGCGAAGCCAGCACCTGCAGGGACTCCGACGAGCATAAATGGTTCGCTCAAATCTCTACACAACTCCCTGCGATTCGGATGCTGCGATTGTGGTCCCGCGGAATTTCCGCAGTCGGCATGGTGTTTGATAGAATCCTTGAACGAATGCTGACATGATTCCGCCTCGTCGTGTTATTGGAATCGTTTCGTAGCAGAGAGCGCAGGATTGTGGCAAAGAAGAAGTCCGCAGCGAAGTCGTCGGCAAAGAAATCTGCCGGGGCAAAGAAATCAACTCCGGCTAAGCGTAAGACGACTCATCGCACGAGAAAACCCACGGTCGATTCCCTGGTGCGTGCGCTGGTGTCAAATCCAAACCGGGAAGCGTCTGTCCTGTCATTGCTGGATTCCATTGAGAAACACCCTGAACTGATTGAAGCGGCTGTTATCGTAGCCGGCGAAGCTCCGTTGTCGGTGGCTATCGGCATCCTGCAGGAGGTGCTTGTCCGCACGGAACCATACTATTCGAAGTTCGTCACTCCAGCGGCTGATACTGTCTGGAGTAACGAAGTGCTGCAGCCATGGCTGCTGGCCCAGTATCGTTTGGCATCTGCTTACGATGAGGCTGGCCAGTCGACGGAAGCTATTGGTCAGTTGGAGCGACTCCTTCAGCATGATCCGGCAGATGAAATGGAAATCCGCTATCAACTGCTGTCGGTTCTGCTACGTGTCGGCAACGTTGATGGGGCTGCGGAATTGACTGCAACCTACGATGACGATCTGGACATCATCATTGTCATGACCGATATCCTGATTCGATACATTCAGTCAGGCGCTTCTGAACAGCTGAAGGACAAACTGGTTGCCGCCATTGAGCTCAATCCGTATGTAGTGCCGCGTTTGATGCATGCGACTGGCAGTCTATTAGATGATGACTGGTCGAGCGATCCCGGATCTCCTGAAGAAGCGGAATTCTATGCGCGTATGTTCATGTCTGTCTGGCGGTCGACGCCAGGCGCGATCACGTGGCTGAAGCGAGTTACATACGGGATGGATCTTCCTGACTATCCGAGCGACTTTGGATCACTGTTCGATGACGACGATGATCCGCTCGGCCGGGATAAGTTGGTGAAAAGAGCCCTGAAGCTCGATCAGAGCGATGAATTCTGGCTTATTCTAATTGAGTTCTCTGACGACCATACCGCTGTGACGATCCTGGATGAGGAATCCGAACGTCCCGTTTGTCTTGTGATCGACGATACTGATACCGATGTCTACGCGACCATTCTGGATGCTATGTCCAGTCCGGAAACAGGAGAGCCGTGCCGTCCTTCGACGTTTGTCGTGTTTGACGAAGAAGCGAAGAATCTGGTCTCTCCAATTGCGGAGCGGCTGAACATTGCAGTGGAACAGAGAACTAATGTTCCCCAGATTCTGGCAATGATGAAACAGTCCACCGCTGCGATTTCCGGTGACCTGCTGCTGTCGATTGATGATCTGGAATCAATACCGATTGATGCCGACGCGATATGGGTGATGGACTGGCGCCACTTATCTCTGTGGATTCCTGATGAAGAGACAGGCGAACCGACTCAACCCTGGATGTGCCTTGTTCTGAATGCAGCCGACGGAACCATTCTGGGGCAGCAGTTGACAATGACGCAGCCGGATGAAGACTCTCTTGGGGCAACACTTGCCATAGCTTCCAATAGTCCTTCGCTCGAAACGCCGACACTACCAGGTGGTATCCTGGTGGCATCCGCGGACCACCGGCTGTCACTCAAGCCGTTGACGGATCGACTGAGGATTGGATGCGTCGACTCGAATGACACTGCCGAGAAACTGGATCTGGTTTTCGAAGATCTGACCCAGTTCATGGCGCCCGGAAATCGCTCGATGCCATCCGTGACGGGAATCGAAGGTGCCTCCATGAATCTGGTCGAGCAGTTCTTCGAGGCGGCGGCCGATTTTTACCGATCCAGAATCTGGCTTTCTCTTCGAACGGATGCGGTTACAGAAGTGCGATGCCCCGAAATTCTTCACGGTCGTTGGTACGCGGTTGTGATGGGACAAATGGGGCAGGAGATCGGCATGATGCTGTTTGATGATCCCGACGTCGTACATGCGTTGATGATGGTGGAGGATGACGATGACGCTCGGGCAGGAACGGTACGTCAAATGCACGGAATAGGGTTTTCACTTCAGGAACAGAATTTCTGCTCTCCCGCTGATGTGGCGGCCTGCGAGCAGTTTGGCTGGCCTGTGGCCGCGCCGGAAGCCTGGCCTAACACAATGTTCGTTTCAAACCAGGAGTTTCGCTCGTTGGAACTCCGGGAATTCGAGTTTGTGATTGCCAGTGTGCGTGCCGTTCAGGCTCATATCCAGTCGGGACAAATTGATCATTCAACCAGTGTTCAGGTGGGTCACCGTACGGTGCAGGTCGAGACGCGGAGTGCGCTGGCGTAGATTTATACCGTCTTTCGGTTTACGTCAGCGATCTCGGCGTCGAAACGCCGGTTCCAGTGTCGTCCTGCCGATGGACGCCTGAATCGTCGTCGCGCTGTCGTTTGAGTTTGATCCGCTGAGAATAAGCCGGAACAATTCGAACGGGTCGCAATGCCCGAATCTCAGTGGCGCCGCGCGATCAGAACTTAATCATTCACCCAATGG
>JAGQQE010000199.1 GCA_020426345.1 Planctomycetaceae bacterium | reverse complement strand
TGGCGTCAGCCACCGGATCTCAGTTACATCACATCCACGAGCCCAGAGGGCGACACAAGGCTGCCAATCAACATTATGATGTGTCGATGTGTCGGCCTCCGGCCTTGATTGCCTTCCACTTCGGATCCGGTGGCTGACGCCACCGGCAGAGATTCTGTCGGGCTCCGCCCTCGTGACAACCCACAGCCCGGAGGACGAAATTTTCATTATGCAAAACCGAACTCATCGAGAGACCTGACCACGTGACTGAGGCGGATCAATTCGACGCTATTCTTACAGCATTCGTACTCCGGTCGACGGGAGCAGCGAAGATTTCACGTACCGAGGTCGTGCAGAGTCTTTGGAGCGGCTATGGGCAGATTGTGCGGTGTCATCTTTCGGGCTGCGCGACCCCGAGCGTTGTTCTGAAGCACGTGAGCTGGCCTGACGAGCAGGCCCATAAGTACGGCTGGACTTCCGATCGCTCGCATCAGCGAAAGATCAAGTCCTATCAGGTTGAGACGGCTTGGTACGGACGATATGCGGAGCGGTGTCTTGATGCCTGTCGCGTGCCCAACTGTCTGGCCGTCGAGCATCGTCCCGATGGAGTCCTCCTTCTCCTGGAAGACCTGAACGCCGCGGGCTTTGCCGGTCGCCGTTGGAACGTGAGCGACGCCGAAGTCGATGCGTGCCTGTTATGGCTGGCTAACTTCCATGCCACATTCATGACAGAGCCGCCCGAAGATTTGTGGACCACCGGAACGTATTGGCACCTCGCCACTCGCCCCGATGAATTCGATGCGCTCGACGACAGTCCTCTGAAAGCAGCTGCCAGCGAGCTCGATCGTCGACTGTCTGACAGCCCCTTCCAGACGTTTGTTCATGGCGATGCAAAGCTTGCGAACTTCTGTTTTAGTCCCGATGGAAGACATGCTGCGGCCGTCGATTTTCAGTACGTCGGTGGAGGTTGTGGCATGAAAGATGTGGCCTACTTCGTCAGCAGTTGCTTTGATGAGGACGAGTGCGAGCGACGTGAATCCGCTTTGCTGGATCGCTACTTCGAGTTCCTCTGCGAAGCATTGGAAGGCTCGGGCAAGGCAATCGACTGTCGCGCGCTCGAAGCCAACTGGCGTGAACTGTATCCCGTGGCATGGACGGACTTCTTCCGCTTTCTTCAAGGCTGGAGCCCCGGCCATTGGAAGGCTCATCGCTACAGCACACGGCTCGCAACCGAGGTTCTGGACTCCTTATGAATCTGTCTGGTACCGGAGAAAAAGGGACTGGCCCCGTGTACAGAAGGCGCGGATCTGGTGCGGTTGCCACCGACATCTACGGCCAATGTTTCGACCTCAACCGGGCCGACTCCACGCTCATGTGTCACCGAGGGATCCTGTTCGCCACCAACGAGACGCTCGCGCAGCGAATACGAGCTCTGTTTCAGACACATTAGGCAGCAGTAAGGGGCATTCTGATTTATGAAACAAGTACAATGACCCTGATGGCGATTCCCTCTCCAGTCAGAAAACACCGTAGCGGAACTCCTCCGGTCGTTCGCGGGTCTCCCAAACGATGCGCAACGCGCCCACCCGGATGGCTTCGTCCTTCTCGGCGGCGGTATGAAGAACGGGCGGTTCCGTCGGCATCGATGAAGGTGGTTTGCTTGAGTCGGTTGCCGATGAGGTTCTATTCGAAGTGGATGTGGTCGTCTTCGACCGCAACGCCCCCACCCTGCCCCTCTCCCCCGGAAGACGGTGAAAACAGAAGATCGCTAACAACAGCCGGTTGAAAAACGGGACTGGCTCGAGCAGGAGACCTCAAAACACGATGGTTTCCAGTCGTCCTGCGTGTCACGGTTTTTCAACGGGCAGCTAAGCTAACGTCAGGTGAAAACAGCCCTGACCCTTTTCTGTCGACGCCTTTCTTCACTCCGTAAAGCTGTTGATCGCTGAAACGTTTGTTACATTGTAACATCATCCAACTTCTCCGTGATGAAGCTCCGGCTCATTCGCTCTCCACAAGCCCACCCACTCGATCATCTGTAGCATTAAAGGAGTCCCTATGAAAGCTGTCCGTTTCCTGCTTCTGCTCGCTGCCACTGCAGCCTGCATAACAAGTCCTTCAGACATCGTTGCGGACGAGTGGCAAACGATATTCGATGGCAAAACTCTTGAGGGATGGGACGGAAATCCAAAACTCTGGCGAGTGGAAGACGGAGCGATCACGGGGCAGACCACTGCTGAAAACAAGATCTCGAAGAATCAGTTTCTGATCTGGCGTGGTGGCGAGGTCGACAATTTTGAGCTGGAACTGGAATACCGAATTGTGAACGGCAATTCCGGCATTCAATACCGCAGTTTCGAGCTGCCCAATTCGGAGTGGGGTATCGGTGGCTACCAGGCTGATTTCGAAGCTGGCAAAACCTACTCAGGCATTCTGTATGGAGAGCAGTTTCGAGGGATTCTGGCACTGCGAGGAGAATCGACCGAACTGGTAAGAAACGGTGACAAGTTCGAAAAGAAGGTCGTCGGTAACATCGGAAACTCAGAAGAGATTCAGTCGAAGATCAAACACGAAGACTGGAATAAGTATCGCATCGTTGCCAATGGCTTTCGATTTCAGCATTTCATCAATGGCGTGCCGACCATTGAATGTGTGGACAATGACGAACAGCAGCGTCGAGAATCAGGTTTGCTTGCTCTGCAGATTCACGTTGGTCCCCCGATGATCGTTCAATTCCGGAATATTCGCCTGAAGAAGACGCCGGCACCAAAGAAGGTGGCTCTGATCGCCGGGCGTCCCAGTCATGGATACGGAGCGCATGAGCACAAAGCTGGGTGCATGCTGCTTTCGGATGCCCTGAATCATGCAGGCATCGGAGTGGAAGCGTCGGTTTACACCAATGGCTGGCCGGAGGATGACAGCGTTCTGGATTCGGCAGATGCGATTGTGATTTACTGCGATGGAGGAGGCGGTCACCCTTTCAACAGCAAACTCGACCGGCTTGATTCTGTCCTTAAGAAAGGCGTTGGGCTGGTCTGTATCCACTACGGCGTCGAAGTTCCCAAAGGTCCTTCCGGTGATGCTTTTCTGCGCTGGACCGGTGGCTATTTTGAAACGGACTGGTCAGTGAATCCGCACTGGACGGCCAGCTTCCGGGAACTGCCTGCACACCCGATTGCAAACGGTGTGAAGCCATTCCATATCAATGATGAATGGTATTATCACATGCGATTCGATGAAGCCGGGCAGGTCACTTCGATTCTGAAGGATCTGCCTCCGGCCAGCACTCTTGTTAAAGATGACGGCACGCTGGCGCGACCGGACGGAGCGCACAGCAACAACGCTGCTGTGCGAGCCGCAGTTCTGGAACGTAAAGAGCCACAAACCGTCGCGTGGGCAAGAACTCGGGAAGATGGTGGTCGCGGCTTTGGAATTACCGGCGGACATTTTCACTGGAACTGGGGACACCGCGATTTTCGAACGCTTGTCCTGAATGCAATTGCCTGGTCGGCAAAGGCTGATGTTCCTGCCGGCGGCGTGGCCTCTCAAGACCTGACGGTCTCCGATCTGCAGGCAAATCAGGACGAAAGCGTCCCCGACAACTTTAATCCTGCTCGCGTTCAGGCCATGCTGGACGAATGGAACACGCAAACCGTTTCATCTCGATAGTGATCATCGATTCTGCTCCGACTTCATCCGACCCAGGACTCCATTCGAGACCGGACCTTCAGTGGTGAGAGAGCTTCAATGTGGCGGTCGTGCCTGCTGTGATGCGGGTGTTTCCCTTTGACTGGCCCTGAACGCAGTGTCAGCGCAGAATTAGAAGTGGGTTCGCCGGGTCTCGCCGGTTACCTGCCCTGTCTGAAATGGCCGGTTTGAGTCTACTCCGAAAGCAAATCTGTTGACGGCGGTTTGAGGACTCATTCGCTTTGGCCAAACAGACCTCGCACTGCGGTAACCAGACCGATAACAAGCAGGATAGGCGGATAGAAGAAGATTCGTCCTGCGGACCATCCCGCAACAAACCAGACCACGGCGCCGACCATCATCGCGACGCCTTTCAAAATCATGCCGCCATCCACGCCGGAACTGCGTTGATACTGTGCTGCCGGTGGTTCATTACCGGTTCCTTTGAGTGTAGGCTGTGCTGAAGATTTCGTTCTTTTTCGTGATCGCCCAGGCATCGGGCCTGTGCCAACCGGGTCGACATAGGGATCGTACGAATCCGCTCCATCGTCCCACGGATCGGATCCAAAGGGATCGGCCGCATAAGGATCATCATTGGATCGGTGATCGTCCTGCCTGGACTTTCGTCCTGGTTTAGCCGTTCGTCTGGGTTGTGGTTGTGGAGGTGCTTCGGCGGAAACTCGCCGAGCCTTGCGCGGTGCCGCGGAAGCAGGGGGCGTTCCGCTCGCTGCGGACGAACGCGGCCCGGCGCTTTTCCCAGTCGCGGCGCTTTTCCCGGGCGCGGCGCTTTTCCCGGGCGCGGCGCTTTTCCCGGGCGCGGCAACTGCACGATTGGGGGCACGACGGGATGGAGCTTCTCGCGGAGCCGAGGTCTTGCCATCGGCTGTAACCGGGAGGATCTCGCTGCACCCGGGGCATCGAATCTTCTTTCCGGCAGCCGCTGCAGGCACCGCCAGAAGTTTTTGACAGGAGTGGCAGCGGATCTGAATCTTTGAGGACATTTTCTCGCATCCCGGCGGGTTGCATGCGGTCGACAGACGTCCGGCCATTCTCATGAAAGAGGCATTTTTTTTGCAACAAAACTTCGGGTCGAATTCTGACAACGGCAGGAAAACATGTCCGTTGGAGGCGTTGCGACCCGGAGAACGGCCTGCGGCGGCTTTTCGTCCCGGGTGATTGATGCGGGGCCACCGGGAACCGTGGCAAGTCAATTCAATATTCTCCGATGACTTCACCGCTGCTTCGCGTGCCAAGCCCTCTCCAGATTTCCAGCGCAATGTTGCTGCTGATTGATCGGACGGATCCGTCCATTAACGCGGCATGAACAAGGCCCGTGTGATAGCTTCTGGATGTCACAGCCGCATAGGTCGGCTGATGCAGGCTTGTGCCTTCGTAGCGTGATGAAAAATCGATGTCGTAGGGACGATTGTCCGAATGAACATACTGCACACTTGCGTTGGGTGGGAACACGGTCGTAAAGCCGCTGTCATGAACCGTTCCTTCGCACCATTCATTGTGTCCGGTGTTGTCATTCGTGTGTGGCCCCAGTCCAAACTGAGCACCTCCTGCAAATTGGGAGATATAGTTGTCGTTGGGAGGAACCGCAGGACCCGGGTCGGCAGTGTCACGAAAGTACGATTGAAACGATTTGACTTCTGAGGCCGCAAGTGTCTGACTGAGTCCGTCCCTGCAGGAATCGATCGACAGTGATGAGTTGGGGAAGAACACGCCATCGCTGCCGGTATTTGTACGGGGGTCATAGACCAGCCAGGTGCCGAAATTGAATCCATAGTTGACCGGCTGCACGAAACCTTCCCCCGGTCCGGCGTCGTAGAGTGTGCCGGCATTCGGATCGGATGGGCAGTGATACGTTTCGATGTACAGTTGTTGAATTCCAGTGGCGAGATTCTCCGGTTCATGCCATTCCACATCCAGTCGAACCTGACTGTATGCATTGCCCTGTTCCAGGTAGGGCAACAGTCTTCCGTGGACGCTCCATGACCCCTTGAGTGAGAACACAAAGCTGGGCGGGAGTTTGTCGTGAACGTCTGAATAATTATGCAGTGCCAGGCCGATCTGGCGCAGATGATTCCGGCACTGAATCCTTCTTGCGGCTTCACGTGCGGACTGTACGGCAGGCAGCAACAAAGCGATCAGCACTGCAATAATGCCGATGACGACGAGTAGTTCGATGAGTGTAAAGGCTTTTCTTCGTCGCATGTTTGTTGAATCTGTCTCAGACTGGCTATTGGGCATCATTCCGAAGTCCGGCCCGGCAGAATAACAGTGAATCTCGTTCCTGTTTCCGGGGCGTTTTCGGCTTGAATGCTCCCGCCGTGTGCCTCAGCGATGGATTTGCAAATGGCGAGCCCCAGTCCCGTACCACCGGTTGCTCGCGTGCGGGACGTATCGACCCGATAAAATCGTTTGAAGATGTGCGGCAGATGTTCCTCCGGGATCCCCTCTCCGGAGTTTTCGATAACGTAGTGCGCTGTGTGTTGGTGAATCCTGCAGCGGAGCAGAATTCGTCCCGAAGCCGGCGTATATTTCACGGCGTTGTCCAGCAGGTTGTAAAACATCTGGCTTAGCTGAATATCATCCCCTTTGACATACCATTCCGGCAGTTCTCCGGCTTCGAATGTCAAACCTCGTTCCATGGCAAGGCCTCGAAACTTTTCCGCGACGTCCTTCAGCAACGCATCGACAGGAACGATATCTTCGGGCGGGGCGTCGATATGCGCATCGTGTCGACTGAGAACCAGAAGCTGGTCGACCAGCAAAGCCAGCCGGTTTGTTTCTTCCAGTGTGACCCCGATTGCTTTGCGATAGTCGTCCGTGGAACGGGAGCTTCTCAAAGCGATTTCCGCTTCCGTTCTCATAACCGTCAGCGGGCTTCGTAGTTCATGTGCGGCGTCTGCAGTGAATTGTCGCATATCACTGATCGATGCCTGAAGTCGATCGAACGTGTGGTTGAGCGTTGTGCCCAGCCGTCCGAGTTCGTCGTCAGGATTCGGACACTCAATTCGCTGACTGAGGTTATCTGCCGAAATCATTTCGGCGGTGCTGGCAATCTCTTCAATAGGTTGCAGAGTGCCCCGGGCAAGAAAATAGCCAACGACGACCGTCACAAGAACCGCTGCAGGACCAATGCCAAGGATCATCCACACATAGAAAAGGAATTCCTTGTTCAGTTCGGAACGCGGAGAGAGGACCTGCAGCAGCATCGGATTGGATCTGGAGTCTCGCATCGCCATCGTCAGCAGGCGATACGGGCCAAGATTCGTCAGCTCGATATTGTCGAAGACGGGACCTCGAAGCTCGCCGGCGTTGTAAGTCACCGGGAGATCAATGAAATTCAGGAATCGACTGCGAAACAACGTCCTTCCGTCTTCGGAGATCACACGAAAGTGGTAATGAGCATGGACGGCATAGCGCTGTTGCAGCTGCTCCTGAAGATTTTCGATGTCCGGGCAGAAGCTGATTTCCTCGATTAGTTCTCTGAGTTCTTCAAACAGAACGCGATCGACCGTTGCGATCAGGTGCTGTCGTACGATGAACAGCAGAGTAAGACTGAATACGGTCAACAGCGCGGTCATGACAACCGCGTTCCAGAACGTCAGACGCCAGCGTATGCTCCACGTCCGGATCCGGCGAAAGGGATTCGGTTGCGGGACGTTCAAGGAGAATCTCCCAGTCGATACCCCTCACCTCGCACAGTATGCAGCACGGTTTTCCAGTGCGGACGTTCGATCCGTTTCCTCAGCTGATTGATCTGAACATCGATAACATTGGTCCATGTAGCAGTCGCGGCCTTCCAGACATCGCGCGCGATCATTTCCCGCGAAACAACCTGGCTGCACCGATGCATCAGGTACTCCAGAAGGTCGAACTGTCTTTGTGTCAGTGTGATCACTTCGCCGTCCCGTTTGACAGTCCGCGCCAGCAGGTCGATCTCCAGATTGTCGTATCGCAGGACTGTTTCATTGTCCGTGAAATTTCTCCGCAGCAGCGCTCGAAGTCGCGCAAGCAGTTCGTCAAAAGAAAACGGTTTGACAAGGTAATCATCTGCACCGCTGTCGAGACCGATGATGCGATCCTGAACCGAATCGCGGGCCGTCACAATTATGATGGGTTTCACAAAACCTTCGTCGCGAAGCCGTCGCATGGTACTCAGCCCATCTCCATCAGGCAGCGCTAAATCCAGGATGACAGCGTCCAACGGCTCTCGCGTCGCAATCATATAGGCTTCGGTGCCTCCCATGGCGGTGAAGACTGCGTGTCCTTCCTCTTCCAGCCCTCGGCGGAGGCTTTGCAGCAGAGCTGCCTGGTCTTCAACAACTAACAATCGGGCCATTGCTGGAGTTTCTTCATCTGAAATGATCGCTTGCCGGTGGTATGGAAACCACATGTTAGATTTGATTACGACCGTCTCTGGCGAGACTGTCCACAAAGTTAAACAAAAACTAATGAAGACGACGATCAGCCCGTTAAAAACAGTACCCAATACGTCAGCCGGGGACGCCTTCGCTGGCCTTTGCCGGACACCGATCCCTCACTGATGTGTCGGAGTGCCTCACCATCGGCTCAGGTAACGTTCATTGCTCTTCGACCATTCGCTCTTGCCCTGGCTTTCTTGCTGAGTTGGTTGGTGGCCTGCGGGAGGCTGCCTGGTCGTACGACGAAAACCGGCCATCGAATTCGTGTGATGCTGTGTAGCCATGGATGTTGAAGATGAACTTTGGCTTAGATTCGCCTCCCTGCCGTTGCTGTGAATTCACTGTGCGACGATAGTCGAATGCAGGTCGAAGACAACTTGCGAAAAGACTTGAACAGTTTTACTGCGGAATCTGCACAGGAACAATCACATGCGACATCTCAACTGGTTGGCGTCGGTCCGGGACCGAATTTCATTTGCGAAAACTACTCGTCGTCGAAAGAGAGTATCAACGGTTCAGGCACGCTCTGTGACCCTGGAGTCTCGGATCCTGTTGAGTGCTTCTGCTGCGTTCGATGCGACGACCGGTGAACTGACGGTTGACAGTGATGCGGCAGATACGCTGGAGATCAATACCGATTCTTCAGGACATGTAACCCTCAACAATCTGGTTGTCTCCAGTGGGGCATCACCACTCAATGCTTCGGACGTTGATTCCATTACGGTCAATGGCGGTGCAGGGGACAATCGGATCGATCTTCACAATGTGACGGCCGCATCATTTCCCTCTGTTCAGCGAGTAAGCATCTTTGGTAATGAAGGCAATGACTATATTACCGGCAGCGCACTGAGTGATGAGATTCATGGAGGAAACGGAGATGATGCATTAGTTGGGGGTGATGGAGACGACAACATTTCCGGGGATGCCGGAAACGATCGCATCTGGGGCGACGCAGGAGATGATACGCTGCAGGGCGGTGTCGGAGATGACATTCTGATTGGTGCAGAGGGGAATGACACAGAATTCGGCGGAGATGGCTCTGATCGGCTATTCGGCGGTGCAGGAAGTGACAGCCTGAATGGAGGCGCCGGACTGGATCGCATCCATGGCAACGAAGGTTCAGACAACCTTCAGGGAGGAGACGGCACGGACTATCTTTACGGAGGCGCTGACGACGATCAGCTGAACGGGAATGCGGGTGACGACATTGAATATGGCGGCGCCGGAAACGACATGATCGAAGGCGGAGGCGGTAATGATCGACTGTTCGGCGAAGACGGAAACGATCGCCTCTGGGGGAACGACGGAGATGACGTGCTGGATGCCGGAACCGGTGACGATTCGATCAGCGGTGGTGCGGGCGACGATGCCGGATATGGTGGTGCCGGGGTCGATCGAATAGCCGGGGGCATCGGAAACGACCGTCTGTTTGGACAGGATGGCAATGATACGCTTTGGGGTGAAGACGGCCTGGATGAAATCCATGGCGGCATTGGCAACGACCTGATCTACGGCGGAACCAGTGATGACCGTCTGTATGGTGATGCCGGCCAGGACAAGGTTTTCGGCGACGCGGGTGCAGATGATCTCAATGGAGGTATGGACGACGATCGTTTGTACGGCGGTGATGATAATGACACGCTCCGAGGTGAAGCGGGCAATGATCTGGAATACGGCGGCTCCGGCGTAGACAGCATCCTCGGAGGTGCCGGAGATGACCGGCTCTTCGGGGAGGGAGACAACGACCGGTTGTGGGGCGAATCGGGCAACGACATGCTCGATGGTGGTTCTGGAGACGACAATCTTAGCGGTGGTGTTGGCAACGATTCTGAATATGGTGGCGACGGGCTGGACCGGATCGCGGGTGGAGCAGGCAACGACCGACTTTTTGGCAACGATGGCAACGATACGCTTTGGGGCGAAGACGGTCTGGATGAAATTCGGGGCGGTCAGGGAAATGACATCGAGTATGGCGGTTCCGGGGATGATCGCCTGTACGGTGACGACGGCGCCGACCGAATGTGGGGCGATGATGGAGCGGATGATCTCCGGGGTGGAACCGGGAATGATTTGATTTCCGGCGGTCTGGGCGATGACAGTCTGCACGGCAATGCCGGGGCAGATCATCTGTATGGTGACGACGGCAACGACATCGAATACGGGGGATACGGTACAGATCAACTTTCCGGAGGCGCCGGAAGTGACGAACTCTTCGGTGAAAGCGGTAATGATCTGATTCAGGGCGGCTCTGGTGATGACTCGCTCGACGGCGGCTTTGGTGATGACGTCCTGAATGGTGAAGAAGGCAACGACACAGAACACGGCGGGAGCGGAAATGACTCCATCCAGGGCGGTGTTGGTGATGATTCGCTCTACGGTGATGACGGCGACGATACCGTCCACGGAGACGACGGACGGGATACGCTGTTCGGTGGTACGGGCCTGGATGATCTGCTTGGTGGCCTGGGACTCGATAACATCGACGGGCGCGGCGACGGAGACGGAGATCACGAAGACGGCAACGACCAGGATGGCAATCACACCGGCGGTAACGACGACTAGTCTGCAGTGACGTGGTCTGTCTCGTTGAGTGGTGTCTTGCCACACGGACTCCCTGAAAGTCCTGAGCAGGTTAATCCGCACTTCATTGTTTCATTCCCTCTTTCAGTATCTCGCGAATCGATGCGGATGTGTGCCGGTATCGAGATTTACGCATCGCAGATTCCGTTGCCGCCGAAGACGATCTTTTTGCTCTCGATGCCGCACTTGCCGCGTGGGCCGAAGGTCATGCGACGGATGCTCTGGACTTGCTGAACGGAATGTGATTACAGGGCCCCTAATTACGTGGCCAACACGGTATTCGAGCATCGGTGTTTGCGCAACAGGTTTGCGCTGGGCGAATTCAGGTGCAGAAATGATGACCAAGTCAGCCTTGAGTCGCCATTCGGGTGAATGGCCGGGCCGACGAATTTCACTCGTTAAATGGAGAACTCTTTCATGAACATCTCACATACCAGCAGCAACATGCGGCACCTTCTCGCAGTAATAGCAGCAGCCTGCATTGTTCACTGCGGGCTGATGCCGGCAGCAGAAGCCGGAATCGGCAGTGCTCAGAAAGCAAGGCTCAGCGTGGGTTTGATTTTGCATGCCAATGGACGGACAGAATTAATCGAAGTGCGCGTGGACGACGGACAGACGGAAGACAAGGAGAACGAAGACAGGAATGATTCCTCGACAAATCGTTCAGGCAACGGGAACAACGATCGGTCCAACGAACGGCATGATGACGGTGCCGAAGAGCATGGTCAGAATGATGACGACAACAACCACCATGACGACAGCAATCACCGTGACGACGGCAATCACCATGACGACGGCAATCACCATGACGACGGCAATCACCGTGACGACGGCAATCACCATGACGACGGCAATCACCATGACGGTGACGAACATGGTCACTCCGGGCATCACGATGATGACTGATCTGAATTCCATGCCATAGACACGAAG
>JAGQQE010000001.1 GCA_020426345.1 Planctomycetaceae bacterium | reverse complement strand
GCATGGCGTGAAGCAGGTTCGCGTGCCATGGGCCGAGAAAGGTAGTCGCTTTACCATTCTCTTCGAGAGGTTTGCCATTCAGGTGCTTCTGGCGACTCAAACCGTCAAAGGCGCCATGAGTATTCTGGGAACGAAATGGGATCAGACTTGGTCGATCATTGAACGCGCGGTGGCTCGAGGCAAAGCTCGCAAAGAGCAGCAGCCGATGCCTCGACTGGGAATCGACGAGAAGGCTTTTCTCAAAGGGCAAAACTACATCACTCTGCTTTACGATCTGGACAACAGCACGGTCGAAGCGATCTCCGATGGAAACGACACGGAGGCCGGAATTGCCTGCCTTTCTCAACTTTCTGAGGATCAGCTGCAGTCTGTCGAAGCCATTGCGATGGACATGAATGCGGCCTACGTCAAAGCGGCGAAGCAAGTCATTCCGTTGGCGGAGCACAAGATTGTCCACGATCGGTTTCACGTCATGCAGATGGCCACAAAGGCGGTCGACAAAGTCCGTCGAGGCGAACATCGAGCTCTCATCAAAGAGGGCGATGACCGTCTCAGCAAGACGAAGTACGTCTGGCTGACCAGCCATGAAAATCTCAGCACAAAGCAGCAGGAGGTCTTTGATGCCACATACGACCTGCAACTCCAGACCGGCAAAGCATGGGCCTACAAGGAATGCCGCAATGCGGTTGTTCCGCGGTCATTTCGCAAGATTCAGAGTCGCTCGTCGGGCGATACCAACGAAGTCGTTGATATTAAACCGCCTCCCATTGCTGACTTTTGTTATGATGCCGCTGGTCGCCCAATCACGCGGGTGGCTACGAATCGTGAGGAAGCGCGGTGGATTGCAGCGATCCGTACTCTGGACAGCCATGACACTGCGATTCGGTCTGGTAAGAGTCTTAACTGAAACTGGTGCGCACGCATCTTTTTCGGGCGATGTCGCCGCGTTTCTGAGTTTGAGCTCACTTTGGGTCAGGGGTGGACAGGATCGTTCTTCGTTTCACCCCTGCCAAAGTCATTCGTTGAACGGAAGTTGTACTGATGCCTGATGCTATCGATGAATTTGAATCCATCTTCCGTCGCGCTGAGAAGCAGAGTTTCGAATTTGCCGACATTCCAATCGAATCTGTCACAATCGTGACAGACGGAGAAGCAGCCGCCGGAGAACAGACAGCAGAGGCTGTGCGCTCGTTTGTACGGCCGCTCCAACGTGCGAACTCGTGGCGAATTATTTCCGGCGCGGAGTTTTCCAATGTGAAAACGCTGCTGGAGATGATCGATACCGAGCAAACCGATCTGATCGTCACCTATCGTCACCTGCATGAACGTGACATGCTGCCTGTGCACAGCCTGGGCGTTTACCTGGATATGCTGACTCAGACCACGTCGATTCCGGTACTCGTATTGCCGGGTTTATCACATGATCCGGCGCCGCTGAATGACGGCGACTGCGATCGGGTCATGATCGTGGCAGATCATATTTCCGGTGACAATCGACTGATCAATTACGGCGTGAAACTGTGTCGAACAGGGGGCAGTCTGTGGTTATGTCATGTCGAAGACGATCGCATTTTCCAGCGATACGCCGCTGCCATTCGCCGGATTCCGGAGCTGGATTCTGATGACACTATTCGGCTCCTCGAATCGCAACTGTTACACGACGCTCGCCAGTTTCTCAGCAGCTGTGAAAAAGTGATCAGCACGTCTCACGCGGACATCACCGTACATAGCCACGCTGCCAGAGGCCATCATCTGCAGGATTATCGACGCCTCATCCATTCCGAAAATATTGACCTGCTGGTGATGAACACAAAAGATGATGACCAGCTGGCGATGAACGGCCGCGCGTACTCGATGAGTGTTGAACTGACCGATGTCCCCATGCTGTTGTTATGACCGTTTGGGAAAAGCGGCTGCGGATCGAGCGGCAATAGTCTACTCAATCCAGCGTCTGTTCACACGATAACCTTTCTGTGATAAGCCTTGAACCGTCCATTGCCGTAGTGCAGCTCGTCCGAAATTCCTCTTCGCGCCAGCCCCGTTGGGAGCAGGATGCAACAGACACTGAGCAAAGATAGAAATTCGAAACGATGATAGATTTCCTGTTGATTGCTGAAACAGCGACAGCGGCTGCAAACGGTGACCACGCTGTTTCGACCGGGGTCACGATCTTATTCGGATTGATTCTGGCCGCCATGATTGCGGCTTTGGCTCTGGAAGAAAAACTGCACGCGAAAAAATCAATTATCGTCGGGACGTTTGCCGGACTGTGCATGATTCTGGGTGTACTTACGGGGCTCATCGGGCACACAAACGGATCCGAGGGAGACGGAAACGCGGACCTGCCAATCTACGTTGAGTTCATTGACTGGGGCGTGATCACCATCATTCTGGGGGCAAGCCTGTTTGTTGAAGTGACCAGTCGATCCGGTGTGTTCACCTGGATGGCGATTAGTCTCACGCGGAAATCCGGCGGCGATCCATTTCGCCTTTTGATTTTCTATGGTTTGCTGACTGTCTTCTTTTCGGCTGTGTTAAACAACGTGACAGCCATGATCATCATCGGATCGCTGACAACCGTTTCGCTCCGGAAGCTTGGCCGCAATGACCTGTTGCTGGGATTTCTTTTGACTGAGGGAATGCTCACCAACGTCGGCGGCCTGCTGACTTTAATCAGCAGCGTGCCCAACATCATCGTGGGGAAGGTCGCCGGAATTTCATTTGCAAAGTTTTTCCTGGTAGCAGCCCCCTACGTTTTTGTCGCGACCGCTGCCACGTTGTTGATGGCCAGGTGGAGATTCAGCATCACGGGGCTGAAGACGGAAACCGATAAAGCAGACGCACGAAGGCTGGTGGAAAGTTTCGACGCAACGGAAAGCGTACCCAGTCAATCATTCTTCTGGTTTTCAGTGGCTGCCCTTGTCGCATTCATCGGTTGCCTGGCAGGACAGTCCGCGCTTCCATTCGGATTGAACCAGCTGGACATGGGTTTTGTAGCATTGTTTTTTGCGGGTGTTGTACTTCTGGCTTACAAGCACGAAGTCGACAAATTCTATGCTGTTGTTGACTGGGACCTGCTCGCATTCTTTGCCGGCCTGTTTGTCGTCATCCATGTGCTTGAACACGCCCAGGTGCTGGCCGTCCTTGGCCGAGGCATCTCGGCATTGTTGCAACTTCCATCGGGTATAAACTCGATGTCACTGGTCGTGAGTTCCGCGATTGCCAGTTCCGTAACCGACAATATCCCACTTTCTGCTGTTCTGGCTCGCGTGCTTGGCAACATGCAGACACCGGGCGATTCGCCGTTTTGGTGGTGCGTAATCTTTGGTGCAAATCTGGGAGGAAACCTGACGCCCATCGGAAGCGCGTCGACGGTAGTCGCAATGACGATCATCCATCGCCAGAAACTGGATCTCACCTTCGTGGGTTTCGTCAAAGCGGCCGCTCCATTTGCTGTTCTGCAGATCATCCTTGCCATGATGTACGTGCTGATCGCCGTTTGAAATTCCAGCAACATTCCGGGCCGCACTTCTCCAGCGGGCGGGCTGAAGCCGCGATGATCTGAACGTCACCTGGAATCCTTCGTAAGCTCGATTGCCGATTCGGCGAAGGCCTTGCCAATTTGCGTCATGACTCCGGCAGAGCCCATGTAATGAAAATCGAAATTGGAAACGCTTTGCTTCAGAACTGACAGCTCACGCGGACTGAACGTCGCAGCGTAGAGTTCATCAATGCGTGATTGTCCCGTTTCCCGAGACACAGTGCCGTCTTTGACCTGCTTGTTCAGTGCATCGACTTTCGGCTTGATGGTCTTTTCAATCTCGCGCAGGCGGACAACTTCCATATCCCAGAATTCTTCTGTCCTGACGGCGACGACACGACCCTGAAACTCCGGAAGCATCGAGGGAGCTGCCATCGCATCACGAAAACTCTGATGCACAGACTTGTAACGCTGTTCACCGGCGCCGTACTTATCGGTTGGCCCTCCGACTCCCATCACGCCAATAACAAAAGGCAGCTCCGGAGCGGACAGATCCTTTCGGACATCACGAATCAACTGAGCCAGCAGTTGACTGTACTGGTCATACCCCCCGGGTTGACCGCGATCCGGATAGGTACCGCTATCGACCATATCATTCCAGCCCTGGAACCAGACAAAACCAGCCAGCTGATAGCCGCGGGCCGGTTGATAGTCCGGGACAACACGTTTGATGTCGCTCAGAACATTCCTGACATGATCGATCATTAGTCGATAGTACCGACCGGTTGCATTGATCTTGTCTGTTCTTATCTGAGCGATGTCTTTTTTCTGGCTCTCCAGTTTTTCGATCTGCACATCGCTCCACTGGTATGGACCCGCACCAGGTGGACGAAAGTCGGTATTAAGACTCTTACCTCCCCACGCGGTCTTGATAATCAAAATGGGTTCATCCAGCAGCTTCGAGGCGTAGAGACCAAAAGTGTATTCCGGGCCGATCTTGGGACCGCCCGCCTTTGCTCCATAGCCCACGGTCAGGCGGCCAACCTGCTCTTCATCTGCCGATCCAACAGAAGAAATCCAGACGCGTTCGCAAACGACTGGCTTTCCTTCTTCATCCAGCAGGTCATCCAGCAACGGCGCAGCAGATGGATTCCAGCGCATCGACTCCAGCGTCTGCACCTTCGCGTGTCCCTGCATGTTGGACTGCCCAGCCAGAATAAAGACTCTGAGCGGTCGTTCCTGACCAAACAGGTCCCCTCGCAGGAAACCACTAAACGCCACGAACATGATCATGACGGCAGATCGTCGACGACGGCGATGGGCAAACAGATTCATGCGATGGTTCCCTGAAGTGTAAGCTGCAATCAAAAAACATAGCCAGAAGTGAGCGTACCGCCTGACTTTACAACAGGCAATGGCCCCGATCATGATCCAGCAACATCACCACAATACAGCTTCAACGCACGACTGGTTTCACCCACGCTGCAACCAACGGTATATACCAACGATATCCCTCGCATTATGCCAGAACTGCACAAACAACCCTCTCCCGCTCCGCTGACAGCAAAACTCAGGCTATGCGTTCTTATCTTTGTGCCAATGACAGTGCTGATGACAGGCTACGTGGCATGGCGATTTGGATTGAATTCGCCGCCCTCAGCAACGGGCGACGAACCATCCTACGACGCCATCGGGCTGCAGATTGCCCTGGGAAACGGTTTCAACGAAGACTTCACGAATCCCGAGTTCCGAAAACCCTATGAGGAAGCTGCAAGGACAAATCCGGAGCTGATGACACTTCCGGACGCGAAGCCGGGAATCGTCACTTATCGGCCACCGCTTTTTCCGCTGACCATCGCTGCGGCCGACTGGCTGTGTGGTCGGCAGTTCTGGGTTACCCGAACGATGAACATCGCTGCCATGATGCTCACAACATCACTTCTTTTCTGCTGGGTCCGGTATCATCAGGGAAAATGGGCAGCCGTTTGTGCGGTCATTCTTTTTGTCGGTGTCGATGTGCGGGTCCGGTTGTACGCACGGGCCATTCTCACCGAATCACTCGCATTACTCCTGGCAACGTTCCTGACAATCCTGCTGACTCAGTGGGTGAAACATCCTCGGCTCCGCTATTCAATCGCCATCGGGTGTACCATTGGACTTTCTCTGCTCAATCGGACCGCCATCGTTTTCTGGCTGCCTTTTATCGCATTGGGGATGGCGTTCATTTACCCGAAAATCAGACGACCGAACGATACCCTGAAGATACGATGTCAGCACATCTGCCTTGTAATGACGACCGCTGTTGTCATTTACGCGCCGTGGGGCATTCGGAATTGCGTGGTTCTGAATCGATTCATGCCCACGGGAACTCAGGGTTTAATGGAATTGTCCGCGGCCTTCAGTGACGAAGCTGTCCTGCGAGACGGAATTTGGTTCAATCTGGACAATTCCGATTTCTTTGCCGGAATTCAGACAGTGGAAATGACCCGAATCGAACGCGAGCTCGCCAGGGCTGACTACAGCAAGGCCAAAGCATTACAGTGGATCGCCGATCATCCGGTGGATGCTGTCCGCCTCGGTCCCATGAAAATCGTGAATGAATATCGACCGCATTCCGTCACCGAATTCATTGTTCTGGTGCTTGCAATCATTGGCATACTGCTGACCTGGCGAAGTCTGGAAACGCGAATCTTCGCGTTCCTTCACCTTGCAAATGCCGTCATGATCGCTTTGACATGGTCTGTGGAAGGCCGATTTGTTGTCCCGCTGCTCTTCAGTCTTCACGCTCTGGCAATTGTGGCTGTCTGGCAATCATTCCAGAGCCTTCGGTGTTCTATTGGGGGATCTCCGCCTGCGCCGTCGCTCACTTGAAATATGCGAGTGAACACCCCATGCTGGGCGACCCTGTTCACCTGATTTGAATCTGTTTTCTCTTCGCACGCCTGCGCTAAGTGATCGAACATGCCCAAATACTTCCTCTGCCTGCTGACCATTCTGACAACGTTCGGTCCTTCTTCGCCCACTTTGCACGCGGAATCCCTTTCACTGAAGAAAGGTGACCATATTTGCCTTGTCGGCAACGCCCTGGGAGAACGGATGCAGCACCACAATCACTGGGAGACGCTGCTGCATGCACAATTTCCGACAGAAAATCTGGTTGTGCGGAATCTTTGTGTGCCGGGTGATGAGCCATTCGAACGAATCCGATCTCAGAATTTTGGTGAACCTGACAAGCACCTGACGCACAGCAAGGCGAGCGTGATTCTGTATTTCTTCGGCTTCAATGAATCCTTTGCCGGCGAAGAGGGTTTGGATCAATTCGTAGAACAGATGACCCGGCTGGTTAAAGAGACTCAGGGAAAAAACTATGACGGCACCGGAGCTCCGCGCATTGCCCTGATCTCTCCGATTGCCTTCGAGAACACGGGTGACCCTAACCTGCCCGATGGTACCCGCCAGAATGCCAGCCTGAAAATGTACACAGAGGCACTCAAAAGTGTGGCCGATGAAACGGGTGTGGCCTTTGCCGATATCTACACACCGACGCTGGCTCTGTTCAAAGCCACCGAAAAGCGACTGACGCTGAATGGTTCGCACCTGAATGATTCAGGCTACAAAGCGCTCGCGCCTGTCCTGATGTCTGCGTTGTTTGGTCAGACGCCGACCACATCACCGGACCCTAAACTGCACGCGGAAGTCAACGACAAGAATTTCCATTGGTGGCACCGCTACCGAGCAGTAAATGGATACTCCATCTACGGAGCGCGAGGTGAAGCCGGATCTGACGGAACCTACCGGAACCGTGAAGTGATGGAACGCGAACGCGAGATTCTGGACGAAATGACGGCCAACCGCGATCAGCGCATCTGGGCAGTCGCTCAGGGCAAATCTGTTCCGGAGAAAGTTGATGACAGCAACACCCAGCCCTTCTTCACGGTAAAGACGAATGTAGGAGGTGAAGACGACAAGAATCGAAAGGCGGGAAAGCTTGGTTCGCTGGATTACCTGAACGCAGAACAGCAACAGAAACTTTTCAAGATGGCGGAAGGATTCGAAATCGACATCGTCGCCTCAGAAGAACAGTTTCCGGAACTCGCCAACCCCGTTGCCCTGAAGTTTGACAACAAAGGTCGTTTGTGGGTTTCGACGATGCCGTCCTATCCGCACTGGCAACCAAAGACCAGGCTGGAAGACAAACTACTGATCTTTGAAGACGACAACGGTGATGGTCGAATGGATCGCTGCAAAGTGTTCGCGGATGGATTGCACCAGCCCACAGGGTTTGAAATTGGACGGGGCGGTGTCTACGTCGCCCAGCAACCTGACATTCTGTTTCTGAAAGATACAGATGGTGACGACAAAGAAGACGTACGGATTCGTCAGCTGATCGGTTTTGATACCGCGGACACGCATCACGGGTTGTCGGCCTTCGAATGGGGTCCCGATGGAGCACTGTATTTTCAGGAGGGAACCTTCAAGTATTCCCAGGTTGAAAGTCCCTACGGACTGACTCGCATGCATGAAGCCGGCGTCTGGCGATACGACCCCCGGACCGAAGAATTTGGTTCGTATATTTCAATGCCATTTGCCAATCCCTGGGGACATTCTTACGACCGCTGGGGGCAGGATTTCATTTCCGATGCATCACCCGGTCAGAACTACTGGGCAACTCCAATCAGCGGAAAGGTCCAATACCCGGCAAAGCATGCGGGCGCATCATTCAATGACAGTGTGAATAACTTCAGCGATACCGCACTGCGGGGTCGCGATGTTTACCCGACGTTCTTTCCAAAACGAACTCGCCCCAGCGCCGGGAGCGAAATGGTCTACAGTCGGCAATTCCCGGAAGAGATGCAGGGCGATTTCCTGCTGACCAATGTCATTGGTGATCGGGCGGTGCTGCAACACAGCATGAAAGAAGCGGGCAGCGGGTTTGAAGGCACCGAAAGAACTCCACTGGTTTATTGCGACGATGGAAACTTTCGCCCAATTGAAATTCAGTTTGGCCCCGATGGCTGTCTGTATATTGTCGACTGGCACAACGCTCTGATTGGGCACCTGCAACATAATCTGCGAGAACCGTATCGCGATCATTCGCACGGACGCATCTGGCGAATACGCTGTAAGAATCGTCCACTCCTGAAATCACCCGCCATCTCAGGAGAACCTGTTGCCAAACTGCTGGAAGTTCTGAAAGAGAAAGAATACCGCGTTCGTTATCGAGCACGGCGGGAACTGGCCGAGCGGCCAACCGAATCTGTTGTGCCCGCTGTCAGGACCTGGATCGCGGGTCTGAATACTACGGCAGCTGACTACGAATTGTATCGGCTGGAAGGCCTGTGGATGCTTCAGACGCACAACTCTCCAGACCCGGAAATTCTGAAAGCCGTGCTGACTTCGGACGACTACCATGCCCGCGCAGCGGCTGTTCGGGTGCTGTGTGCCTGGCGCGACAAGATCCCGGATTCGCTTGAACTCATTAAGCAGCGAATCAACGACGAACATCCTCGTGTCCGTCTGGAAGCTGTGCGTGCATGCAGCTTTTATGACTCCGATTCCGCCAGTACCGAATCTGCCATGGAGACGGCTCTCGAAGTTCTGAACCACGATGTCGATCGCTACCTGCAGTACACACTGGATGAGACAATGCGTCATCTTGAAAGTGTCCTGTAGTCCACTCGCAGAAACACCGACAGCAGACGGCCCCGATGAAACTGGGCTGCAGGCAGGTCGAGGCTGAAACTTATTTCCAGAACCTGACCACATCGCAAAGGCGGCTTCATGTCGAATGCAGCTCCGGTCGTTGATATCAAGAACCTTTCCAAGCACTACGGAGAGTTCATCGCTCTCGACCGACTATCGCTGACGCTGGAACGCGGCAATATCCTGGGGTTCATCGGGCCGAATGGTGCCGGAAAGACAACCACCATCAAGATTCTTGTGGGACTGTCTCGACCAACGTCAGGATCCGCGACCATCGCAGGAATCGACTGCGTGAATGATATTCACAAGGTCCGCAAGCTTGTTGGCTACATGCCCGATAAGTTCGGTTCGTACGATAATATGCGAGTCCGTGAGTACCTGGATTTTTTTGGGGCGGCATTCAGCATCCCGCGAAAGGAACGGCAGAAACGAATTGCCGAAGTTCTGGAACTCACAAACGCCACATGGATGCAGGACCGTTTTGTCGAAAGCCTCAGTCATGGGATGCAGCAAAGAATTGGCATCGCTCGAACGCTGCTTCACAATCCGGAAGTTTTAATTCTGGACGAACCCGCCAACGGACTGGATCCGGAGGCTCGAATCGAAATGCGGGAGATTCTGCTTCGGCTGGCATCCGAAGGTCGAACACTGATCGTCACCAGTCATATCCTGCCGGAACTGTCTCGCATCTGTAATCTGGTAGCGATTATCGCCGGAGGTAAACTGAGGGCGATGGGGACGCTTCAGGAAGTAACCCGGGAATTATCGCAGAATCAAACTATTGAGATGCAATTCCTTCCGTCGCAGGATCTTCCGGACGCGGCAGCCAGAATCCGACAGATTCTCGGAGACGAAGTCGAGATCAGCGTATCAGAGACCGAATCCATCATTCGATGCCGCACCAAAGCCAATGAAGATCGCCTGTCCCAGTTACTTCGCACACTGGTGGGGGACGGATGTCAGATCTCACAGTTCCGTGAAGTTGCAGGTGACCTGGAAGAAGCGTTTATGTCAGCAGCGCGGGAAGCGGATGCCGAACGAACCGGGACACCGAAAGCAACGACGGCAGGAGCGTCCGTATGAAAGGCGCGGTGGTGATTATCGAACGCGAACTGCTGGCACTGCTCCGCAGTTCGAAAGCCCTGGCCATACTGCTCACCGTGGCAATTGGCTTTGCGTTGGTCATTATTCTGAAATGGCCAACCAACAGCGTTGCGGATCGGGACGGTCTGCTCGGTAAGCAGGTGTTTCAATGGCTGACATTTGCAATGCTGATTGCGTCCATCCTGATTATCCCCGTGTTTCCGGCAACCTCACTCGTGAAGGAAGTCCAGCGGAGAACGCTGGAATTACTGCTGAATTCTCCACTCTCGCGGCCCGCAATCTACTTCGGCAAAGTCGGCGCGATGATGGGATTTGTGCTGATGCTGATGTTCGCCACCCTGCCCGCGATGTCGTGCTGCTATCTGATGGGTGGACCCTCTCTGACAAAAGATGTTCTGCGGCTCTATCTGTTTCTGCTGGTTGTCTGTTTGCAGTTAACCGTCATCGGAATGCTGGTCGGTACCTGGTGCCGATCCACCGAAGCTGCGCTTCGATGGAGCTATGGTGTGACATTCGGACTACTGGTGGTCACCGTGTTTCCGGATTACTTTCTGCGTGGCGGTGAAAGCATATTCGCCGTTGGCGCTTCGTGGCTCAAATTGCTGTCCCCGATTCCGGCACTGATGCGAATTGTGGAATCGGAATCAGTTGGCGGCATCGGCCTGCTCGAACAACGCGATGTTGTGCTTTGGTATCTGTTTTTTGCAACCATCTTTATTGTTGTCGGAAGCGTGATTGTGATTCACCGGCTGAATCATGCCCTGCTCGACCGATCCCGATCACAGGGACTGATCACAGACGATCGGTCCACAGGCGTACAAGTTGCCCGACGCGTCTTTTTTCTGATTGACCCGCAAAAGCGTTCTGCAGGAATCCCGTGGTTTCTGAATCCCGTGATGGTCAAGGAATTCCGCAGTCGACAATTTGGAAGACTGCACTGGCTGCTTCGACTTGTCGCGGGCTGTGCAGTCCTGTCTTTGTTGCTCACGCTGGCGACGACGCTTGGTACCATCGACTGGGGTGTCGAAGCAATCGGCGGCCTGATCATCGTCCTTCAGGTTTCATTGATTGTCCTGATGACGCCAGGGCTCTCAGGTGGCATGATTGCGGGCGAAATTGAGGGAGGCGGATGGAATCTGCTGCGCGTCACCCCGATGGGCCCGTTAAGAATTCTCAGCGGAAAGCTGATCAGCGTCTGCATCACTCTCGCCCTGCTGCTTTGCGCAACGCTGCCTGGGTATGCCATCATCATGCTGATCAAGCCGGTACTGCAGGAACAAGTCACTCAGGTTGTCATCAGCCTCATTTTTGCAGCCGTACTTTCAATGCTGATGAGCGCGACTGTCAGTTCGTTCTTCCGGGCGACGGCAGCAGCAACATCCGTCGCCTACGGCGCATTGATCATGATATTTGCAGGTCCGATCCTGATCTGGATGAACCGCAACGCGCCATTCGGGCATACATTTGTTGAACGATGCCTGACGATCAACCCCATGGCAGCAGCGTTAAACGCCATTCGGGCACCCGGTTTCGAAAGCTATGATCTGATCCCGATGGCGTGGAAAGTGACGAGTGGTATTTGCGTTGGATTGATCGTTGTGCTGTACGCTCGCATTTGGAAACTCAGTCAGCCCGACTAATGAAGACAATGACATCAACAAGCCTCCTGATGCACCGCGTTCACATGCAAGACCCTCTTCCCAGAGTTGCCGGACACGCTCGCCACCTCTCGCATCCCGCGTTAACTATTCGCGTAGCAGTGCTTCTGATGATGTTTCCGGGGCTTTCACGCACCGCATTGAACGCTTCCGCGTGCGCCGACGAACCGATTCAGCGAGCAGACACCGCAAAACTGGATTCGGTTGAACCTGTATACGCATCCGGGAATTTCTCCGGCTCATTGACGATTCCACACATTGCGCGATACGACAAATTGCCGATGCGCATGTTCCTCGAACCTGAGTTTACGCCGCCGGAAACACATCGAACGGTCCACCCGGAACACCTTCCGCTCTTCGACCGGGTTCTGCGGGAAAGTGAGGATTCAGAACTGCAGGAGCAGGCGGCCGTGGGACTGACCACCTTCGCCCGCGAATCACTCGCAGATATTTCCCGGTCATTCGATATTCTTCGCAGGCATCTCACCGAAAACCCGGATACCGTTGTCCAGCTTCAATGCGCGATGGCACTGGTTGCCGCAGACGATCAGGACTCTGCTGAAGTCCTGTTGAACTACGCTCAGAAAACTGGTGATCCCGGTCGACTCGTTGCAGAACCAGCATTAGCGAGGTGGAAACACCAGGCAGCTGTCGGCATGTGGGAACAACGACTGACCGATCGTTTCGTCACAGCCACATCAATTCGACTGGCCTGCGAAGGACTGGCCGCGCTGGAACATGCAAAAGCAGTCAGTGACCTGGCAGGACTCGTCATGAACGACTCGGCACCATTCGCCCGTCGACTTCCGGCAGCCAAAGCGATCTCTGTTCTCAATACGGCGCGCGCCATCGAACTCGCACAACTGCTTGGCAAAGGGTCTGTTACGGAACGGATACTGGCCGTTTATCTGCTGATGATCGACAAACCGGAATCTCTTCAGGCTCTGGAAACATTCTGCATCGACCCAAACGATGGTGTTGCGGCCGCCGCATGGACTGCGGTTTACAGGCTGGATTCGCAGCGACTTGTGTCATTGCTGGAAACCGGCAGACACCACAATGACGCAGTCATTCGTGTGACGGCCGCAGAATGCATGCAGACATACGAATCCATGCAACACTGCGAGTGGCTCAATGAAATGCTCGGAGATGAACACCTGGAGGTCCGAAATACAGCTCGTGAACAGCTGGTTCTGATTGCCAATAAGTCGCAGGACTTTCTTGCATCCATCGTCAATGCGGCTTCAGATAACCTGCTGAAGGAAGAATCCAACTGGCAGGGTCTGGAGCAAAGCCTGCTGTTGCTGGCACAACTGCATGGAACCTCCTACGCGCAGCGATGCATTCCTCTGGTCGACTATCCCCGTAGCGAAGTGGCAGTCACTGCGGCATGGCTGCTTCATCTTTACCCCGACGACCGGGTGAATGATCAGGTCCTGGAACTTATCAGTCGAAAGGATGACCTGGTCAAGTCCGGCGAATGGGTCGGAATGCCCGCTGGTGAAAGCTTCGGGCTCCAGGTCACACATTTGTTCCACTTTGCGGGATTACAGAGGCTCAGGAGCGTGGAGCCCAGACTTGAAAACAGTTTCAGCAAGGCTGAACCCGGTGTTGTTGAGAAACGAGCAGCGGCCATGTGGGCGCTGGGACTATTGAATGAGAAATCCGGAAACGCGGGTCTGTCCGGGAAGCTCATTTCGAGAGCGCGGGATCGCGATGGAATGCCTCCGGAATGGACCATCGTCCGCAACACCTGCATCCGAGCCCTGGGCATGATTCAGGCGGATTCAGCGATCGACGTTCTCAAAGAGTCCTACGATGTCGAATCTGCCGAAAGCCTGATCCCACATGCAGCCCGATGGGGGCTGATTGAAATGCAGGCCGCAGACTTGCCGGAACCGGAGCCCTACACTTCGACTGTTGGCGGTTTTCGGCTGAATCCTGCAGTCTCACGCACGAAGCCAGCCGAAGCGGGCCAGCCAGCCAACTAGCTCTGCCTAGTCGGCACTAATATCGACAAACCGCGCGAGGGAAGCGTGCGAAGCAATGCGAAACAGCTGCGCCGGGTTTGAAACGTTCAGTTTCTGCATAATTCTCGCGCGGTGTTTTTCAACGGTCTTTTCACTGATATGAATCGTTAGAGCAATCGCTTTGTTTGTTCGACCTTCGAATAAGAGATCCAGAACTTCTTTTTCCCGTTCCGTCAGCGACTTTAACCGGATCAGGGCATCCTGAATACGGCCGGTGATCGCAGTCGGCAATCCGGGTTCTTCTGTCTCCGTTGAGCCGGTCTGAAACCTCAGCAACCACCCCCGAGCTTCCGCTTCGATATCGAGAACCGTCCGCCAGCGAAGGTCGATCGGTAATCCTGTACTTGTGATAAGTTCAAACTTGCCCTCTGCGTCGAACTCATGCTTTCGAATCTCATCCAGCAGATCTGCGTCTACGCCAGCCTGAGTCAGGCAGGACCGGAATTGCTTTTCGCTGACGTGCGGGCAGTGGTTTGCGACCGCTTTTTCAGGCAGCTCGATCGACCAAAGTTTCAGGAATCCGCGCGAGCAATGGCGTACCGCGGGCTCACCTCGCTGTAAGAAACACCAGGCAGTCCAATCGGACCAGCACAGCGAATCAATCAGCGCAGAATTGACATCCGGATCAATTTGATGAGGTTGCATGCGTCCGCAATAGCACAGATTGAGGGACTCTGCTTCTTCCCTGAATTGAAGAGTCGACGACGGGTTGCAAACCGTTAAGTTGCACAGAAAGTCCATCGCAGCAAACGGACATAACCGGACAAGATTCAGGCAAAATAGGGAAACCCCTACCCACCCCCAATTACAAAATTACGCAATGAATAAGGCAATCCCGACGTAGTTCACGCTGGGTTCTTCTCAATTTCTGTTTCGGAAACTTCACACCATGCCCGGCACATCTCACCCAGACTTCGTAATTTTCGAAGACGAGCATCTTGCAGCGGTGCACAAACCCACGGGGATCTTTGTTCACCGAACCGATGGCTGGGATCGCCATCTCACACCGCTTCTGCAGACAGTCCGGAAGACAATCGGGCAACGCGTCTACACGATTCATCGCCTGGATCGAGCCACGTCAGGTGTGGTTCTTTTCGGGAAAACCAAAGAAGCGTCTTCTGAACTGCATGCAATGTTTCGTGAACGGCGTGTGAAAAAGACATACGTCGCACTGGTTCGGGGATACTGTGACGACTGCGGTACAATTGAATTTCCGCTTCGTCCGCGACAGCCAAATTCAGCGGACAAGTCCGTCCCCATTTCCAATGTGGAATTGCCCGAACAGGAATGCTGCACTCGATACGTAACCAACGCACGCTACGAATTGCCCTTCAAATCAACTCGCTACGACACCACACGCTGCAGCCTGGCAACGTTGCATCCGGAAACCGGTCGCTGGCACCAGATCCGGCGGCACGTTAACCGAATCGGACATCCCGTCATCGGTGATACGACGCATGGCGACAATACGCAGAACCGGTTCTTCAGGCAGCAATTTGGACTCAGTCGACTGATGCTGGCGGCAACCGGACTATCGTTCGTTCATCCGTGGACGCAGAAGGAAATCACCATTTCCTGCCCTCCGTCTCCAAGCTTTCAGGAAATTGTGGATCGCATTTGTCAGTGGTCGGTCCGGATCTGAAGTTGTCCGGATCGTTGGCCACAACATTTCATAACCGTTAGAGTGATCGCCCCGCCATTTTCAGCAGTTGGCTCACTGCCGACGGCTTGCCTGCGTTTTGTGCCGTCCTTCAAACCAATCACACAGACCAAACCATGCGTACCGGAAACATTGCCATGCTCCGCGCATCTGCGTTTTTCAGCCCCTGCTGTTTGTTCTTCTTCCATTTCTGCACCATCGCGCTGGCCGTCGATGAAACTGGCTCAAGCAGGCCGACTGCCGTGTCCTATCAAAAGGAAGTGGCTCCGATCCTTCAGCGGTATTGTCTCGGGTGTCATAACTCGTCTGAAACCGAAGGAGGCGTTTCGCTTCACACAAAAGCGGCAATACAAGCCGGCGGCAACAATGGTCCCCTCCTGTCCGGAGACGACCCTGCCAACAGCCTGCTGCTCTCAGTTCTGACATCCGACGGCGATGACCATATGCCCCCGGCAGACGAACTTCAGCCGGAAGAGTCCGAAATCGAACTGATCCGACAATGGCTTCATCAGGGAGCAAAATTCGACGGCGACAATTTGCTGATGAAGACACTGCCTCCGATTTCTCCCACGGGCAATCGCCACCAGACATCGGTCTTCAGTCTGGCATTCAGTCGAAACGGACATCAGAGATTTGAGGGACGATTCCGCAGCGTCCACATCGCCAACTTATCAGAAGGCTCCTCCAATCAGGCGTCAGCAGTCGTCACTGTCGAGGGAGGGAAAATTACGTCTGCTCAGCCGGACCCGAAATCCGACGATTCGCTGCTGATCTCCACGGGCATTGCGGGGTTCTCTGGCCGAGGTCTGCGCATCAGTTTGCCCGATGGATCCATTCAGACGGAATTCGGCGGACATACAGACATTGTCTACAGCATTGCAGCAACAAATGACGGCCGACTCATCGCGACCGCTGGATATGATCGACTGATCCGGATTCACGACGGCCAAAGCGGCGCAATCCTGCGAACACTCACCGGACACAACGGAGCCATCTTTGATTTGTCCTTCTGTCCCGACACTTCGATCCTTGCCAGTGCCAGTGCGGACGGGACCATCAAGATATGGAACGCCGAGACCGGCGAACGATTCGATACTTTAAGCCAGCCCCAGGCGGAACAATATGCCTGCGTCTTCAGCCCTGATGGCCGATTTTTGTATGCTGCCGGGGCCGACAACCGCATTCGTCAGTGGCAACTGGTAAGTCGTACAGAACCCCGGATTAATCCGTTACTGGAAGCCAGATTCGCACATGAAGCTGCGATCAGCCAGATCAGTATTTCCGGTGACGGCTTGTACCTGGCAACAGCAGCCGAAGATGGTTCAATCAAGATCTGGAATTCAGACAGCCTCACACAAATCGCCGTCACCCAGCTGCAAAACGATCTGCCAGCGTCATTGAAGTTCCACCCGGCGCAACCAAAGGCATTCATTGGCACCATCTCCGGAAAGATCGAAACTCTGGAAGTCCCGACGGAAACTTCATCAACCATCGATTCCGGCAGCAACAAGATGTCAGCAATCGTGCTCGCTGCAGACCAACCGCTGAATACTGTTGCTGAAGCCGAACCAAACAATGCACCCGCAGAAGCGCAACTGGTCGCCTTTCCCGCTGTTATCACTGGAACCATTTCCCCCAGTGCCCCATCGGAAAAACAGGAAACGGAGGACGCAGTCCTCGCTGGTTCCGATTCCGACAGCAGTGATTACTATGCATTCGCTGCTGTCCGGGGACAACAAATTCAAATCGAAGTCCGGGCCGCGCAGGACAAATCACCACTGGATTCACATATCGAAGTCCTGACAGCAAATGGTGATCGAATTCTGCAGGCACAACTTCAGGCGGTTCGCGATTCCTACTTCACCTTCCGCGGAAAGGACTCAGACACAAGTGACGATTTCCGAATGTTTAACTGGCGGGAAATGGAACTGAACCAGTATCTGTTTTCGGATGGAGAGGTCGTCAAACTGTGGCTTTACCCACGAGGGCCGGATTCCGGTTTCAAAGTCTATCCGGGATTCGGAAAACGCTACACATACTTCGGGACAACACCCACATCACACGCCCTTCAGGCACCCGCGTTTATTGTTGAACCCATTCGCCCTGGAAGGCCTGTTGTCGACAATGGTCTGCCGGTGTTCCCGGTATTTTATGAAAACGATGACGACCCGTTGCGCATGTGGGGCAGTGATTCTCGCCTGACATTCATTGCCCCCGAAGATGCGACATACATCGTCCGAATTCGGGATGCTCGAGGGTTCTCCGGAGACGAGTTTCGTTATCAGCTCACCCTGCGGTCTCCCAAACCCGACTTCTCCATCGCCTTGGGGGGCGGCAAAGTGAACGTCAAACCGGGAACAGGTCAGGAACTCTCATTTACCGCCACGCGAATTGATGGCTATGACGGACCGATTGACCTGTCGGTAGAGAATCTGCCAGCAGGATTCTCAACATCGCTTCCAACCAGCATAGAACCTCAGCAACTTCAGGCCTTTGCGACAATTCTGGCAAATGATGATGCAAATCAGCCAGGCGATGAAGCAATTCAGAAAGTTCGATTCATTGCGAAGGCGACGATTGATGGGAAGGAAATCTCCCACGAAATTGGCGGTCTGACCGAACTGAAGCTGACCGACCAACCCAAAATCACCGTCTCCATTCACGAATTGGATGCCAGCGGAATGGCGTCCGGCGACCACAGTGCAGAACTGATCCTGCCCGTCGGACAAACCACACGAGCCCTGCTTCGAGTCGTGCGGAATGGGTTTGATGGCAATGTGGAATTCGGAAAGGAAGATGCCGGACGGAATCTGCCACATGGTGTTTTCGTCGACAACATTGGCCTGAATGGACTGATGCTGCTGCCCGGACAAAGCGAGAGAGAGATCTTCATCACTGTCGCGAACTGGGTTCCCGAACAAAGTCGCATGTTCTACCTGCAGTCGAAAGTCAATGGTATTACATCGCCACCTGTCACAGTTCACATTCGACGCTGATATCCGGCCGAAACTGATCTCTCCCTGAAATCAATATCCTGTCGGAGGCGATAGGTGCCGAAGCAGGCATTCCCTCTTCTCATGGAATCCCCTGCGGGGATCACGCGGCATTCCGGACACTGGGCATGAGTGGACACCGGGCTCTGGTCGTAAACACTGGGCTCTGGTTGTAAACACAGTGCTATGGTTGTAAACACTGTGCTATGGTTGTGAAAGGGCCTGATAGATGGCTGTCGTAATCCGTCCGGGATCAGCATTCTCGCTGTTGGACATCACGACAACTCCGTCGCGACGGTTCGGGTAAATCACGAGGCGTGTTTTCGCTTTCTCCTGAGATCCATTGTGTGCGACACGCAGCTGTGTTCCTTTGCCATCAACGAAGAAGCCAAGACCTGCGCTGGTCAATTTGCCATCAGAAGTCTCCTGTGGTTTCCACATCACAGACTTCGACCGATTCGAAAGAACGCTCTCGTCTATGAGCCCTGCCGCGAATCCGGCCAGGTCATTGATATTGGAAATGTACCCACCACCGCCAAGCTTCCAGCTGACATCCGTATCGCTCGATCGTTCAATCCGACCACCATTCAGTCGATATCCGACAGCGCGATGCGGAATGTTCTCCCACTGATAGTCAGGACGCAGCGATGTCAACTTCAAAGGCCTGCAGATCCGCTGGCGGACAAGATCGGCAAATGGCTTTGATTCAGCCCGCTGAGCGACAGCGCTCAGCAGGATGTAGGCATGGGTTGAATACGAGTATTTCTCTCGCGGCCGATTGACCAGCGGGGAATCCTTGAAAGTATCCAGAGCAAGTACAACATCCATAAAAGGATGAGCAGTGTCATATTGACGCGGTGTGCGGACAACAGGCCCGTTTGAATAATGAACAATGCCCCCCTGATGGCACAACAGATCGCGAGCCGTGATGACGGCGCCGTGATCAGGGAACTCTGGCACCAGTCTGCGAACATCTTCGTTCAGGTTCAGTTTCCCTTCGGCTGCCAGTTGTCCGACAACGACCGCCGTCAGAGTCTTTGAAATGGACGCCCAGCGGATCATGCTGTCTGTCGTCATGGGAATGCTGGTTTCGCGATCTTCAAAACCATAGCCCCGAGTCAGCACAACGCGACCATTGCGAATAACACCAACGCAAACACCAACCAGCTTTTGCTGTTCCATCTGCGCGTGGACAGACCGATCGATTCGATTTGCGACGGAATCAGAGACCGAGATGATTTCTTCTGCGATTGCCGGAATGACGAGGCTGACGCAGGAGGCAAACACCATCAGCAGTGTCAAAGTGAAGCGACTCATCGGTGGATCCGGAAAACAAAGTTCATGCGAAAAATTCAGACTAACGCCGGACCTGACTGTTGCTCTGCAGCGTCTTCAGCATCTGTTGCAGTTCAGTCACTTTCTCCGGGTGGCGTGCGGATAAGTCATGCTTTTGGGACAGGTCAGCCGACAGATCATACAATGCTGCCGGGCCTGCTTCCCTGGTGTAGCCGTTGGCCATATCGAACCAGGCGGGAACAGCAGAAACGCCGCCACTTCTGGCCTGAATCAGCACCCAGTTCTCATGCCTGAGTGCGTAGCCGTTGGCATTGGTGTTGTGCACAATTGTCTGTCGCTGGCTGGGCCCGCCTTTCAGAAGCTCCAGTTGGTTGTAGCTGTCCTCAGCAGTTCCCGGTGGAAGCGTCGCCCCCACGATCGCAGCAATGGTCGCGTGAAGATCAATCTGACTAATCAATCCATCGCTCACGGTCCCCGGCTTCACCATGCCGGGCCAGCGAACGATGAAGGGAACGCGATGGCCGCCTTCCCACAGATCCCGTTTCAAACCTCGCAGCGGTCCCATGCTGCGGTGCTGATAATTTCTGACGCGATCATAGGCATAGCGTTCCGGTCCGTTGTCTGCGGTGAAGATCACCAAAGTGTTCTGATCGAAGCCTTTGTCTTTCAAAGCCGCCAGAACCTGCCCCACCGTGTCGTCCGTCTGAACCATGAAGTCGCCATATCCATTCGCCCGGGACTTACCTTCGAAGTCCTTTGTCGGAACGATGGGTGCATGCGGAGAAGTGAAAGGAAAATACAGAAAGAACGGCTGATCGGCAGACTGCTGATGAATCCAGTCGACCGCTTTGGTTGTCAGAGCAGGCATCACGGCCCAGAAGTCCCAGTCCTTCACGGACGGCCCGGGTCGCGCTTCCCAGCTGCCTTCTGCGGTTGCGGCCGTCGTTTCCAGCTGCACTGTCGGCGGCGTGACAATTCGATCATTTTCAATCCAGGCGTACGGAGGAAAATTGGGAACGTCATCGCCAAAGTAATAATCGAACCCGTGATCCAGCGGCCCGTCAGGAATTGGACGGGTCCAGTCGAAGGCGTCGGCCATCCACGCCGTTTTCCGTTTGTCGACAGTGATCGGCCTGGCCTGAGGGTCTCGCAAGGCTTCCCAGTTCCAGCCCAGATGCCACTTACCAATGCAGGCGGTTTGGTAGCCTTTGCCCTTCAGGACCTCCGCCATTGTCAGACGATCGGCATCCATCACCGACTGGTCGAAAGAGTTCACAATTCCGTGAAACTTCCTCCAGTGGTAGCGTCCATGCAGCAATGCATACCGGCTGGGTGTGCAGATGCCGGATGAGCTGTGAGCATCGGTCCAGCGGGTGCCTTCGCGAGCCAGCTGGTCCAGATGCGGCGTGGGTATCTTTGAGTCCGGATTCTGAATTCCCAGGTCGCCCCAACCCATGTCGTCTGCGTACAGAATGACAATATTTGGTCGTCTCAATTCTTCCGCAGTCGCCGCCAGCGAAACCATGAATGCAGCGGCCGCGACGGCCGCAAATCGACACACGGACATCCCCACATCAATTCTCCCGACAAATACAAACAACGACGTCCATTGATTCAACCGGAACCACTCCCGGACGTGCATCCGGAATAGATCCTGCTGGCATTCCGGCAGGCACCCATCTGCCGATCGTCTTCGACACGATGTCCCGGACATGGCGTTCGCTGTCCGTTGAAAAACCGGGACAGGCACGCGAGACGACTGAGAACCGTGGTGTTTTAAGGTCTCCTGCTCGAGCCGGTCCGGGATTTCAACAGGCTGTGAGCGAATGCCGTTAGTGATCGTGGTCGTGATCACAATCATGATCATGATCGTGCTCGTGGTCTTCAAAATCCTGATCCCACGATTCAAAAGGATCTTCGTAATCGGCCCAGCCATCCGGTCCCTGACCGTACTCTTCATCCGTGAGCAGACATGCCTCCAGGGCAGCTCGGACGGAATTGATCTCCATCTCCTGGCCGATGAAGACCAGTTCCTGCCGGCGATCGCCATAGGGCTCCTGCCAGACGGATTCGATCTGCGAGATCATTTCCGGTTCGTCGGTGGGCCATTCTTCTTTCGGCGCTTCGGCCCACCATTCTCCACCGGGCTCAGCACTCAACACCTGTCCGGCCTGCGACCAGTAACCGGCGAGAGAATTGCGAGTTGCGAGCCAGAAATAACCGCGAGATCTGAGGATGGCGTTCACGCATTCGTCGTTCATCCAGAAATCGAAGAAGCGTTGAGGGTGAAAGGGGCGACGCGCTTCAAACACGAAACCACTGATCCCATTCTCCGGTGTCGCCGCCGCTTCACCTTCCAGAGCAGAGCCGGAACCTTCAACAGCCTGCCCTGCCCATTCGAGACTGTATCGATTGGTATTCATGACCAGAGAAGGGTCCACATGCCCAAAGCGGGACTCAATGACAAGTGCTTCGGGGTTCATTCGCTGCACAAGCGACTTCAGGGCAGCAAGCTGATCGGCTGCGACCAGATCGCATTTATTGATGACAACAACGTTGGCAAACTCCACCTGATCCGCCAGCAGAAGAGAGATATCGCGATCATCAGAATCTTCTCCGGCGCCAAGGTTTCGATCGGCCAGTTCTTCTGTCGACATGTAGTCTTCCATGAACTTCTGCGCATCGACAACAGTGACCAGGGTATCGAGTCGAACAATCTCGCTGAGGGCGTCGCCAGCGTCATCGACAAACGCAAAGGTTTCCGCAATCGGAATGGGTTCAGAAACGCCACTCGACTCAATCAGCAGATAGTCCCACGAGCCATCCTGAGCAATCGTCACAATCTCCTGCAGAAGATCTTCACGCAGCGTACAGCAGATGCAGCCGCTGGAAAGCTCGACCAGATGTTCCTGAGCTTCCGAGACATTGATATGAGATTCAGTGGCTGCGGACTGTTCTTCCCCCACCGCGCTGTTAACGATGATGGCAATCTTCAGGTCAGGCTGACTCGCCAGCAGATGATTCAGAACTGTTGTTCGTCCAGCTCCAACGAAGCCGGACAGGATGGTAACGGGTAGTGGAGTCATAAGTTTTTCGCCAACGGGGAAATCTACAGCGTGGTTAAGTTTCTTGAATGGCCAGTCTATCCTCGAATCTCATGTTCTCCAGCAGCCCGTGGGCGGTGGCGTTTGTTTTGCGACGATTTGTCGCCACAATCTCGCGTTTTCCGGTTCTGTATGGACCTCCGAAGATACCAAGGGCCTTTTCGATGAAATCATCGCGGATCCACGTCCCTACCATTCGACGCTATCTTGTGCCATTCGACCTCAAGCGAGTGCCGCACCTGTTCACGGACGTGCTTGTCATTGGTGGTGGCATCGCGGGCATTCGTGCCGCGCTGGCTGTGGATCCTTCGTTGAGAACCGTCGTCGTCACCAAAGATACTCTGCAGCATTCCAACAGCACTTATGCTCAGGGAGGAATTGCAGGGGTTCTGGATCCACTGGACGATTTTGCCGCACACGTCAACGACACCATGAATGCCGGCAAAGGACTGTGCCATCAGGATGTTGTCGAACTTGTCATTCGGGAAGCACCACAACGCATTCGAGAACTGATTTCCTATGGAGCCGCATTCGACAAGGTGGACGGGCAGCTGGCTCTGACGCTCGAAGGTGGCCATAGTCATCCTCGTGTCGCACATGCATTAGGCGATGCAACTGGCATGGAGGTGATGCGGGCGATGCTGAGAACGGCCGGCGAAGCGGATCACATCGACCTCTGGCCACAAACATTCACAATTGACCTACTTACCTCTGAAGGAATCTGCCGCGGCGCGCTGGTATGGAATGCCAACCATGGCCGTACATTCGTCTGGGCCAAACAGACTATTCTGTGTACCGGTGGAGCTGGCGCGATCTACCGTGAAACAACCAATCCACAGATCGCCACCGCCGACGGACATGCACTGGCATACCGCGCGGGATGCGAACTGCGCGATATGGAATTCATGCAATTCCACCCAACCGTGCTTTATATCGCTGGAAGCTCACGACACCTGATTACGGAGGCCGTTCGAGGCGAAGGAGCGCACCTTGTCGATTGTAACGGCCACCGCTTTATGCCGGATTACGACGAAGCAGCTGAACTCGCGCCACGCGACGTCGTCAGCCAGTCGATTACAAGACAAATGGCAAAGACATCTCATCCATGCGTCTATCTGGATCTGTCTCACATTGATGCCGATCACGTGCGAAAGCGATTCCCCCATATTCGAAAGGTATGCGCAGATTTCGGTCTGGACCTCACAACCGACCGCGTCCCTGTTCGCCCGGGGGCACATTACATGGTTGGCGGCGTAACCACCGACGAAGATGGTCAAACCACACTCCCGGGACTTTGGGCCGCGGGCGAAGTCACGTCAACAGGTCTGCATGGCGCCAATCGCCTGGCAAGTAACAGCCTGCTGGAAGGTGTCGTTTTCGGACTTCGATGTGGTCAGAACGCCGGAATCGCCGCTCTCCAGCAACCCGACCAGTTCACAGCCCCCCGCATTGAACGCGAGGAACATCCGCCACGCCCGGTTGATGATGAACAACTTGACCTGACCGACCTGCGAAACGCATTGCGAAGTCTGATGTGGAGAAGCGTAGGAATCAGCCGCAACGAACAGGATCTGATCTCTGCCCGACAGCAACTGGATTTCTGGGCAAACTACGTTTGCCGCCGGGACCTGAATGAACCCGCCGGCTGGGAACTTCAAAACATGATGCTTGTCGGCCGTATTATGGCGGCTGCCGCACTGGAACGAAGAGAAAGCCGCGGCGTCCATGCCCGCAGTGATTACCCCTCGGCGGACGAAAAGCAACGCGGCCACATTTGCCTGGATTACAAAGAAATAAGTGTTTAAAAATACACCACCAGGGACGCCCATTCGCTTGGGCGAATCTCCGGTCGACCGCTGATCCGGCGATCTGATGGTTGGATTTCAAGTGCGCTGACGTCTGTAGTCGAAATGCCTCGAAGCAATTGCACACATTAACCCGCATTGTTCAGGACTCCGGCGGAAGTGCACGGGGTCGCACACTAAACAGTCGATCACACGCAATGCGGGTAGGACCGGGGATTATTTGGTTTCCTGTGAATACGGACCCCGATGTGACACGCGACAATTGACTTGAATGTGAAGAAATGTAAATACTGTGTATGGGAAGTCCGATGAACCGTTTCCGGGACTTCCCTTTGTCGTTCTTGTTCTCGTTTTTCTCAAGGAGTTCAAATGAAGAAAACACGTTTGTCGAAGGCTGGGTTCACGCTCATCGAGCTGCTGGTCGTCATTGCTATCATCGCGATTCTGATCGCACTTCTTCTTCCTGCTGTTCAGCAGGCACGCGAAGCAGCACGAAGAACTCAGTGCAAAAACAATCTCAAACAAATGGGATTGGCCATTCACAACTATCATGACACGCACAACAAGTTCCCACAGCTGACCTTTGGTACCGAATCTACCGGTGCCGCAGGAAACTGGGGTTCTGAATGGCGTGGGAACAGCGTTCACACGATGTTGCTGCCATTCATTGAGCAGGCAAACATCTACAACCAGTACGATCTGAATCGTTTCTGGGACGCGAATCAGGGCGGAAATATCAATCGCGACCTTGGCAAGACCAAGATCCCCGCCTTCCTTTGCCCTTCTGACCCAGGCATTATTACCAACGGCGACGGTGGCAATAACTACGGCGTCAGCACAGGTCCGAATCTGGGTTGGGAAGCAAATCTGGCCCGAGCTGTCGGATTTGTTCATCGCCGCTATTCAATGGCGATGCGAGACATCAAAGACGGTACATCAAACACCATCGCATTCGCAGAAATCGTGAAGGGTGATGGCGACAACGGTGTATTCACCCTGAAGAAGGGTGATTACGTCCGAAATCAATCTGTGGCCGCGTTGAATCCTGTCAAGCCAACGGTTGCCCAAATGGAAACCTACGGAAACACCTGCCTTGGTGGAACCGGTGACCATCGAAGCACTTCGGGCTGGTCATGGTCTTCACCCATGATGGATGACACCGGTGTCAACACCATCGTCCCACCAAACTGGAAGTATCCAAACTGCCATGAGTGCAGCGGATGCGGCGAAGGTGATGCACGGGGCGTTTGGGCGTCTCGAAGCTACCACACCGGCGGAACTCAGGTGTGCCTGGCAGATGGATCCGTTCGATTCATCTCCGAAAACATCGACTTCAACCTGTTCCAGGGTCTGGGTAGCTCAAACGGTGGAGAAACTTTGGGCGAATTCTGATTCTTTCCATTGATTGCACCACAGGGTCCGTCAGGCTGTTTGGCCTGACGGACTTTTTCATAGGATCCCGGGAATCGATCCCAACAAAATCACTCAGGAATCAAACATGTTCTTTTCTCGATTTGCGATGATTGCTGCTCTGCTCCTTCCCGTAGCTGTCGGCTGCGGACCATCAGTGGAGTCCGTTCCGGTGCAGACCAAGTCTGCCGCCGATGACATCAAAGCTGGCCTTCAGGAAATTGCGTCATCCGGTCAGGTTTCCAGCAGTGTCGAAGACCTTCGTACAGCATCCGGGAAACTGGAAGACGCAGCGAAGAAAGAGGCACTGCAAAAAGGGCTGGATGAACTGGCTGGCATGAGTGATCCTGCCAAGATCAAGGCAAAGGCTCAGGAACTGATCAACGGGCTTTGATTCTGAATGAAACCATCTGGTCATCTCTCATCATGACCAGTCATTGCATTGCGATCACAGACAGGAGCAGCTTGCCCATAGGCAGTTGCTCCTGATCGCGTTCATTCATGAAGCGAAACTGATCGATGGTGCAATCCAGCTCACCCGGAGTCGTATTTGGAGGTGCACAGTGCCGCGTTGGTTCTGGCAACGCCGTCGACGCATTGCCTGTGGGGTTTTGCTGGCAGCGATTGCAACAGCCTGGTACCAGGACGCGTTATCTGCATTCCCCAATCGAAAAGCCGATCGATGCCTGAAAATCGATCATCTTGACGATGCAGAATGGTGGCTGGATCTGTCCGAAATGTGTCTGGACCAGAATCCACGTACAAGTCTGCTGCGGGCCAGAATCGCCAGGAAAAAAGGCGATGCCGAATTGTTCACGGATTACCTGCGATCGTTTATCGATCAGGGTGGATCGCCTGACCGAGCGGAAAAAGAGAACATTCTGGCCGCCGCGGCTGCGGGACAATCTCCGGCACTCATGGGGCAACTTGCCGATTTACTGATTGCACAGGATATTGACACCGACGAAGTTTGCTGTGCGTTCGCGAACGGCTTCCTGGTGGCGAACGATCTCCAGCAGGCCTTTGTTCTGATTCACGAGTGGAAACAAAGCTTTCCGGAAGATCCCCGTCCCCACTATGCCAATGGCCGGGTTCAGGACCACTTGAGTAATCAGGCTGTTGCCGAACAGGAGTACCGGCTGGCCCTGGATCGTGTGCCTGATCATTACCCCTCTGCATTTGCCCTGGGTCGCCTGCTGCTGGAGAACAACCATCCTGCAGAAGCGCTCGATTGTTTCCGCATCTGTCTTCCCATGAAACACAGTGCCGCAGCTCGGATCGGTGAAGCGAAATGCCTGCGCCAACTGGGCGAGATCGATCAGGCAAAGCAGATCCTCGACAACGTGGTCTCATTACCACTCGAAGAGCTGCGAACAGCCTACGAACGGGTGTCGGAAACGATCGAAGGACGCCCCGATTGTGCAGAGCTGGGCAGCCTTCTGGTCAGTACCGGTGAGGCGGAGGAAGCCATCAACTATTTGACCATGGCTCTGGATGCGAATCCCCGCGATCTGGACGTTCGCTATTCACGTGGAATTGCTCTTCGTGAAACAGGTCGGGTAGAAGAAGGCCTCGCAGAAATTGCCAGCGTGAGTGCGGCACGGGAAGAGCTCACCCGAGCCGATCGCATTGTGGATTCCATTGATCCGACCAGGCCGCAGGTACCCGAACGAATCCAGATCGGAGAGATCTATCTCAACCACGGTTCATTCAAGACCTCCGAATTCTGGCTGCTGAGCGCGCTGTCGCATGATCATGAAAACCCACGAGCGCTGGAACTCCTGATCAGGCTGTACACCGACTGGGAAGAACTGAACCCGGAGTTTCGGGAGCAACAGGCGTCCAACTATCGCAGGCAATTACAATCCCTGGCACCCGACTCCAGTGACACGATCGAGTCCGGAAAAAAAACCGACGAGGCTCAGCAATGAAGCCGCTCTCTGAAGATACGGCCGGCAGTGACATTCTCGGCGCGACCCGGACATCACTTTGGCAAATCACCCTCTTGTTACTGCTCGCTTCGGTTCTGGCAGGTTGCAAAGAAGAATCGAACACTGCACCAACACTCGGCGACAAGGTTTCTGCCAGCCCGATTGCGTTCGAAAATGCGACCGAAGCGATGGCAGTCGATTCGGTCTACCAAAATGGCCGTGAGGCGGGGCTGTATGCAATTGTAGAATCACTGGGTGGTGGCGTGGGCATCGTGGACATCGATGCAGATGACTGGCCGGACATCGTTTTCCCCGGCGGCGGGATTCTGACAGCCACTCCCAACGCTTCCATCCACGGGCTGCCGCTGAATTGCTGGCGAAATGAGCGTGGTGGAAAAATGCGTGACGTCACAGGGCCAGCCGCGATGGATCTGTCCAGACGATATTCGCATGGCATTTCGGCCGCGGACTTCAACAATGATGGATTCCAGGACTTCCTGGTTACCGGATTTGGAGGAGTTGACTTGTGGATGAACACCGGCGACGGAACATTTCTGCTCCAGACTTCGAACAACGGCCTTCGCGACACCGCATGGAGTTCCAGTGCTGGCTGGGGAGATCTGGATCGTGACGGATCTCTCGACCTGTACATTGCACATTACACCGACTGGTCACTGGAAAATAATCCGGACTGCCCCAGTGCTTCTATAAAAAATGAAAAAGACGTCTGTCCCCCGAGACGATTTGATGGACTCAATGACGTCGTCTATCAAAGCCAGGCAAACGACTTGTTTGCCGATACCACAGAAGCGTGGGGGCTAAAGCCCGAGGGAAAAGGACTGGGAGTGCTGCTCGCCGACTTCGATAGCGACCGGGATCTGGATGTTTATGTTGCCAACGACACCACCAATAATTTCCTGTATCTGAACGATGGTGACGGACACCTGCAGGAAAGCGGACTGCTGAGCGGTGGAGCGGTCGATTCCGAGGGCAGACCCAACGGGAGCATGGGCCTTGATTTCTTTGATTTCGACCATGATCAAAAGGGAGACCTTTGGGTAACAAACTTCGAACAGGAATCCTTCGGCCTGTACCACAATGTTGGCCATGGTAATTTTCTGCACGTCAGCCGAAACACGGGGATCACATCATTGGGTGGTCTGTTCGTCGGCTTCGGCACAGTAGCTCGGGATTTCGACAGTGATGGCGATCATGATATCGCCGTCGCGAATGGACATGTCATCTACTACCCAAACAAGGCCCCCTTCGCGCAGCAGTCTGTATTGCTCGAAAACATCAACCACACCAGCTTCCAGCGCGTCACAACCAGTGACAATTCATTCTTTTCAAAAGCCTATGTGTCACGTGGGCTGGCCGCCGCGGACCTCGATCGCGACGGTCGAATGGACCTTGTCTTCAGTCAGTTAAACCAGCCCGCACAGATCCTTCTGAACAAGACACCTGTTGCGAGGAAGCCCATCCGAATTCGCCTGCGTGGCAGGCGATGTAACCGTGATGCCATTGGCGCACATGTGACCCTAAAGACTTCTCGGGAAACACAAAGTACTTACATCATTGGCGGCGGTTCTTACCTGTCGACTTCTGAAATGGAGTGTGAGTTTTCGGTTCCTGCCGACGACACAGATCTTGTCGCCGAAATTCAATGGCCCGATGGAACAAAACAACAAACCCAGCCTTCAACAGCGGACACCTCGATCATTGTGGTGCAGGGTCAACCGATCCAGTACCTGATACCGCATTAAAAAATGCGTTTACCATCGATTGCAGGCCGTCGGGCAGACGTGAATTTCATTGATTGCATTCCTGCGGCGGCCCTGCGCTGATGATTGTGGTGTCGACCCACTCAGACGACCTTCGTGAAATCCCGGAATTGTCTATTCGCTGTGTCATGACCTCCAATGGATTGCGTTGCACAGCCAGAACGCGTTACCGTCACAGGATGCGCCTATGTACAAACGACGCTGCGAAGGGCGATAAGCCTGGCTCAACGAATACGTCTGGCTGTGAGAGAATCTGTATGCAACCCAATCCATTGTCTCCTGCATCCACGAATCACCACTTCGTCCGGAGTTCATGCAAGCCCAAAGGATTCAGCAGCGTTCTGTTGGGGTTCCTGCTGCTCGTTGCGATACTGACACCCCTGACTTCCGCCGACGAAGAAAAGTCAGCGACGGAAGCAGTTAGTCAGGATGTGATCGTCGTCATCGGGGCTGACGGAGCCGCGGAATATGGAGAACAGTTTCGACGCTGGGCCGATCGCTGGAAGCAGGCTGCCACTGCCGGTGATGCCAGTCTCATTGCCATCGGTGAAGTGGACACCGACAGAGTGGCCACTGAAGAAGAACCGTCGGATGCCGACAAACTCAAGAACACCATCATTTCACTGGGACAGAAGCAGACACCTGAGCCACTTTGGATTGTGCTGATTGGGCACGGAACATTCGATTCCCGCACGGCAATGTTCAACCTGCGTGGCGCTGATGTGAGTGACCGCCAGATGTCTGAGTGGCTACAAACGACTCAACGGCCCGTTGCTGTCATCAACTGTTTTTCGTCCAGTTCACCGTTCTTGAACACGTTGAGTGGAAATGACCGTGTCGTCATTTCTGCAACAAAAGATGCCAGTCAGATTCAGTTCAGCCACTTCGGTGATGCCATGTCGCAGGCAATCGTCGGGCTCGAAGCAGACATCGATCGCGATGGGCAAACTTCTCTCCTGGAAGCATGGTTGTTTGCGTCGCGGCAAACGGCATCGTTCTATGAATCCGTAGGCCGTTTGGCCACGGAACATTCGCTTCTGGACGACAACGGCGATGCCCGCGGAGTCCGTTCAGAATTGTTCGAAGGCCTTCGCCCGAATGGCGACGTCGAGCAGCCCGACCTGACTGATGGAAGACTGGCCGCTCGCTGGCACCTGGTGCGAAGCGAAGAAGAAAAGCGGCTGACGGCTGACGAACGTGAAAAACGAGACTCACTTGAATCGCAGCTCGAGATCCTTCGCGGGAAAAAGAAGGAGCTTTCGGAAGAAAGCTACTTCGAGCAACTGGAACAACTGATGATCCCGCTTGCAGAACTCTACGAATCCGTTGAAGAACGGCATTCTGCCGGTGAAGACTTTGGGAATGGGCAATAAGGCCCGACTGGTGATCGAGGAAGTTGGAATCGAACACCAGACGAACCAGTATGCTATTCTGAAAACTTCGATTGCCAACTATGCTCCGCGTTGCGGGTGGTCTTGCCAGTTACAGACCCATCAAATCCCGCACTGGATCGATATCACCTGCGGAGCATTTCTCATGGCTTTCACGCCTCGATCAAAGCCACGATCTGTACGTGAGGCTGCTGCACATTGTCTGTTCGTCCTGTTAGCAGCAGTTGCAGCAACGTCTGGACCTGTGACAGACTCTTTGAGCGCTGCAGCTTCCAACTCTCCCCCAACGATTGCCCTGAAGTCGGTGTCTGCTGTGTTGACCAGTTCCGGGATCACCACAACCGTTGTCACCATGCCGGTGCCAGATGAGAAACCGGCACCATCGCAGAAAGTCGAGCCCGACCCGTATGCGGTCCCGGATGGCGATACCCCTGCATTGAAGAAACATATTGCCCGAATGGCTCAAATGAGAGTTACCGGCAAGTCCGTCGATGAGCGACTGAGCAACAACATTCGGCGTTTGAGATCAGTCGTCGAAGCGGCTGAACGAATTCTGGGACAGTCGCCTTCTGAATCGGACGAAGTCTTCGCCCTGGAGAATGCCTATGGCGCGCTCCAGGCGATGGGCGAACGTGCTTCAGAAGAAATGCAAAAGAAGAAATCACAACTGGAAGCTCGCATGGATGCCGACCCCAGGACGGCGGTCGCTCGCATTCCGGCATTCGCACGCCTTGAAAACGCGACTGGCAACATGCTGCGTCTGGGTGTGGATTCTCGAGCGGCGGCCATTGACCAGGTGGCCGCGTACGTCGAACGATTCGGACCTGATCAGGCTGTGATGGCCCTGGCACACAAACTCGGCCGATCTCTTTCCGCTTCAGGCGATTCTCAATCGGCAGTCAAACTCCTGGAGTTCATGGGAAGAAAATTGCAGGACAGCGACAATCCGGCCGTCGCAATGTTCTCCGATCGTTTCTTTGCAGCGGCCCGGATGGCCGGGCTTCCCGGCAACTTCATGGAGGTTCGAGGCGTTCTTGCTGATGGCAGCGACTTCGACTGGGAGAAGTATCGGGGGAAGACCGTGCTGATTGATTTTTGGGCCAGTTGGTGCGGCCCATGCCTCGCAGAACTGCCGAACATGAAAGCATGCCTGGAGGAATACGGCCAGGACGGGTTCACGATCGTCGGCGTCAACCTCGATCGTTCTCGTGATGCTTTTGACAAGTGCGTCAAAGAAAAAGGCATTTCCTGGGAGAACATTATGGATGAGGGCGACGACTCCCTTGCAGAGTTCTACGGCATCAGCGCCATTCCCACAGCTGTTCTGGTGGACGAAAACGGTAAGGTGCTGTCACTTAATGCTCGAGGTACCACCCTGCCCCGGCTGCTGGAACAACACTTTGCCAGTCGTCGTGAAAAGTCCGAATAATGAAGCCCTTCAGGAGCCCCAGTCGCTGTTTTTGAGCCGAATACCCGCGTAATTCGACTTTCCCGGCGAATTGATGTCCCCGGTTTGCCGGGTATACACCGTTTCCACTTGCTTCAAACCGGTTTTCTCTGACAAACTGTGGCACATTGGGTGCCCCTCCTGTCGGTCAGGGTATCTCATGACACAAATTCTCCGTTGCCATTGCCCAAAGACAATCGTGGCGGGGATTGATGATTCTCGTAGGCACAGCCCAGTTGAGGGTGTTCTAGTTATGCAGCTATTGAATCGATGGGTTTCCAGCCTGTTTCTGGCATCGTTAGCCCTTGTCCCGTCTTCTGCACATGCGCAGGGATTGCTATTCAATCTGCCAGACGACGGGACGGCCGTCGAATACGAAGGGAACATCACCCTGTCCGCAGGCCCCGAAGATAACAATCCACTGGTCTGGACCAGTGAATTGAGTATCAAGTCTGTCGGACGCGAAGAGGCCGAGTACAAGGGAACCGTACAGCCGTGTCGCTGGATTGAAATCAAAGTCATTACCGGAAAATCCGAAGCTGCCGGGATCGATCCCGGTCCGGTAGGAGCTCGAATCTATAAGGTTCTCGTTCCCGAAAGCCGGATCATGCCCGACCGTCAGGATTCAGACGGCATTCCCAACGATGTACTGCCAATCGTCAAGGGGTTTCGGCGGCTGGGTGAGAATGAAATCAAAGAGATTCGATCTCCCGGTCTGGTGATCTATCCGACGATCTCTCTGTTAACGAACTACGATTCGCCAGAGGTTGTTGCAAATGCTGACGTCCCTGAAGTTCTGGCACAGGGTCTTTCTGTGACCGCAAAACACATGAAAGGCGTTCAAGTCATGGAACGACCTGAAAGTCGCTCAACCAACACCGGCGAGTACTGGGTCAGCTCCGAGATTCCGTTCGGTCTGGCCCGCTGGGTCGTTTCCATTACCACTGAAACCAAGGAAACCACCTCGCCACGCTCTGAATTCCGACTGCTTCAGACCCGCCAGACCGATATGAAGCTGAAACGCATCCGTCAAAACGCCGAAAGCGAGCTGATTACGCCCTAACAGCCTGTTGAAAGACGGGGCTGGCTCGAACAGCAGACCTGAAACCACGACGGTTTACCGCCGTCCAGCGTGCCTGTCCCGATTTTTCAACGGACTGGCAGTCACGCCTGCAGCAGTTATTCAATGGTCGAGAACAAACGCCTTGTTGTGGCGAATTTGCCGGTGTTCGGCTCGATGCATATTGCTTCCGGGGCAGGATTCTCTTAGTTTTCCTGAGATTCTGGGTTATCCAGCCAAACGTCCCACGGGGTACGGCCTGTCCAACTGCTCGGACCAGCGCTGGAATGATTTCAGACTTGGTCCCCTTAGACTGCCCGGCGTTCGGTGAGTGGCTTTCTGCCTGCTCGGAAAGCTCGTGCCTGACGCCGTAAGCGCAGCACATCACAGCCTGGGATGCCCTTTACTAGTTCCCTTGTGCCTTCGTTTTGAGAAGTGAGAAGTTTCATGGTCGCTGTATCCTCTTTGCCATACAAGGTCGCTGACATCAACCTTGCCGAACTTGGTCGCAAGGAAATTGAGATCGCTGAAGTCGAGATGCCCGGACTGATGGCGCTGCGAGAAAAATACGGCCCGTCTCAACCGCTGAAAGGGGCGAGAATTGCGGGCTGCCTGCACATGACCATCCAGACCGCTGTACTGATCGAAACACTGAAAGCGCTGGGAGCTGAAGTGACATGGTCAAGCTGCAACATTTTCTCCACGCAGGACCATGCAGCAGCTGCGATTGCAGCGGCAGGTATCCCCGTCTACGCGTGGAAGGGCATGTCCGAAGAAGAATTTGACTGGTGCATTGAGCAGACGCTCGTATTCCCGGATGGCCAGCCTCTGAACATGATTCTGGATGACGGCGGCGATCTGACGGTCATGGTCCACAACAAATACCCGGAATTGTTGAAGGACATTCGAGGACTGTCGGAAGAAACCACGACCGGCGTCCACCGCCTCCATCAAATGCTGAAAGAAGGTAAACTCGGCGTTCCGGCGATCAACGTCAACGACTCAGTTACCAAGAGCAAATTCGACAATCTCTACGGCTGCCGCGAATCACTCGCCGACGGGATCAAGCGGGCCACCGACGTGATGGTTGCCGGCAAGGTCGTTGTCATCTGCGGATACGGCGATGTTGGCAAGGGCTGTGCTGACGCGATGCGAGGACTGGGTGCCCGCGTCGTCGTCACCGAAATCGATCCAATCTGTGCCCTGCAGGCTCTGATGGAAGGTTTTCAGGTCACCACCATGGACGAAGCAGCGGCCATGGGGGATATCTTTGTGACGACGACCGGCAACAAAGACGTGATCTGTGGTCATCACATGGACAAGATGAAGCACCAGGCAATCGTGTGCAACATCGGACACTTTGACTCAGAGATTCAGGTCGCCTACCTGAAAAATCGCAAAGATATCAACCGAATTAACATCAAGAAACACAGTGACGAAGGTGGCCCGGTTGACAAATACGTCTATCCGGATGGCCGCGCGATCATCGTTCTGGCCGAAGGACGCCTCGTCAACCTCGGTTGTGCAACAGGCCATCCATCTTTCGTTATGAGCAATAGCTTCACCAATCAGGTGATGGCCCAAATTGCACTCTGGACCGAGACCGAGAAGTTCGATATCGGTGTTCACATGCTTCCGAAGGAACTTGACGAAGAAGTAGCCCGACTGCATCTTGCGAAACTGGGTGCCAAACTGGAGGTGCTTTCGCAGGACCAGGCGGAGTACATTGGAGTTCCGGTTGGTGGGCCGTACAAACCAGAGCACTACCGATACTAATACTTTGCCAGAATGAAGTTCAGGGTTCCACAATCCATCCGGAGTTTGGGCCCGAATAGAGTTTGGTCAGCGATTCCCGAATCGCCCAAGTTGACCCAGCTCTGAATTTGATCGACCAAGTACTCAGGTTACGACCGGTCGCTGAACTTTCGAAACCCGCTGCGGCGAATCCTCAACTCATGGGGATTCGCCGTTTGCATTGGAACCCGATCGTTCGCCACAATCCGCTCGCGGCGAGTTCGGTCAACAGCGAATAAAGCAGGATAGTATGTCAGACACACAACAGCTCACACTTCGAAGCGGTGACATCGTTGCCTCTGTCTCGGTCTCTGCCCGCGCATTTGTCCACCGTCCTTCTCCAGTGCGCAATGCGTCTGCAGATTCCACAAACCCAATCGCCGAAGCCCTTTCCAATCCTGTCGGCTTGCCAAAGCTCCACGACTGCCTTGTGCCGGGAGATCGAGTGGTGATTGTCGTGGATCCAGCGACACCACAACTGATCGATATCGTCACCACCGTCCTGGACGAGTTGCAGAGCCACTGCAGCGAAGACCTGAACATCACGCTGCTGCTGCCTGACAATCCCAAGGCCGAAGACTGGCAGGACCTTGTGAAAAACTGCCCTGTCCACATGCAGGGTCGAATCAACCTCGTCGTTCACGATCCCCGTGACGAATCGAAATGTGGCTACCTTGCCAGCTCGTCCAATGGAGTGCGAGTCTATCTGAATAAACACCTTCTGGACGCAGATCTGATTATTTCTGTCGGCGTAATTGGGTTCGACAGCAGGTTGGGCTACAGCGGAACCAGTGGCGTGCTGTTTCCCCATTTTTCCGACATCAGCACCATTCGAGACGCCGCAGCCCCCGGTCATCCCGAACTCGCACCAGGCGACGTAAGACCACTCCGCGAAGTGGTCGACGAAGTCGGCTGGCTGCTCGGAACTCAATTCACCATCCAGGTCATCCCGAATCCACAGGGATATATTGGAAGTATCCTCTGTGGCATGCCTGGGGACGTACAGAAACTTGGCGTCTCTATCCTGGAACAGGCCTGGCGGATAAGTCTTGATCGCATCTTTGATGTGGTCGTGGTCACCGTGTCCGTCCCAAGTGGCAAAGTCACGCTGCGAGAAGTCGGCGCAGCTCTGGAGTCGGCCTGCCGAATTGTCGAGCACGGCGGCAGAATCATCATCGTTGCTGATCTGCAACTGCCCGAAGGACCGGGTGCTACAATGCTCCGTCGTTGTTCCGACCCGGAGGAACTCCTGAAACCTCTACGTCGCGAACCGACAGAAGACGCCTGTGAAGTGCTCCAACTGATCATGGCTGGGCAAAAGGCCACACTGGCGCTGTTCAGTCAATTGACTGATGATGAAACAGAAGAACTGGGCTTCCTTGCAATCAACTCCGCAGCCGAACTGCAGCGAGCCCTGAATGGGCATGATGACCTGGCAATTATCTCAGGGATGAACCACGCGTGGTGCGACATCACGGTCGCAACGTAAGTCGCGCATCTGCAGCCCGAATCAGGTCCCGTTGACCGAAGGATCGCAGCAGAATTACGGGGTAAAGGGCAATCACAGTTCGTTGCGAGAACCAAAAAACACGTGTTCAGCGTTCAGTCTCTGCAAGCTTCCCGTCGGCCGGACTCTCACCCGGAAGCGAATCGTTTCAAGCCAGAGAATGATTCTCCCGCCGAAAGACATACGCTCCAGATTCGAATGTCCCGGAACGCTAAAGTGGACTCCCGGCCTGCAATTTCGGCGACGCAATATTTGTAAGAAGTCGCCTGCTAACGGTACCAATACTGTGTAGAGCAAGAGTTGCGACACGTTGTAAGGGCCGTGAGTGTCTGACAAAGACCACAAAGCGATGTTCACAAAATGGCTGGAGGAGCATAGCTCATCAGTCGTCAAGGTTGCTCGCGCGTATACGTTGACTCGAGATGAGTGCCAGGATCTTGCTCAGGAGATTCTGCTTCAGACGTGGAAATCGCTGTCCAGGTTTGAGGGCAAGGCGAGCCCGGCGACATGGTTCTATCGCGTGGCATTGCAGACCGCGATGAACTGGAGTCGAAACGACAAGCCGCGCCGAATGCGTCAGAAACCCCTGTTGGAGACGCGTTCGATGGCGGCGGAATTATCCGATTCGGCCGAGCTGATGGAACAGCGGGAACTGGTCGAGCAACTATACGCGGCGATTCATCAACTGCCCGAAAGTGACGTGGCTCTGGTGCTGCTGTATCTGGACGACATGAGTTACTGCGAAATGGCAAGTGTACTGGGAATTTCTGAAAGCAACGTCGGCGTGAAGCTCAACCGCGCGAAGAAGGCCCTCGCCAGAATTCTGGACTCTGCACCTGCGGAGGCACAAAACAATGAGTCTTGATAAATATCAGCAGGCATGGAACGCCGAAGCGTCGCAGGACAAGGTGGTGTTCGATGCTGAAGAGCTGACTCGGGAAGTTCAGCAATCCCGCGACGCATTTCGAGCGATGGTCGTTCGCCAGCATCTCGTTCAGACTGGACTGGTGCTTGCGATGATTCCATTCTGGTTCGTGACGGGCTTCGTCATGTCATCACCGTGGACCTTCTATTTAGTTGTTCCTGTCCTGGCCTGGATCGCTGTCGTCTACTTGCTGAATCTGAAGTACTACACTCAACCTCCCGGTGAACCGGGTGAACCATTGTTGGTCTGTGCCAGGGTCTCTCTCGCTCACGTCGAGCGTCAGATTTGGTTGATGCGTAACTTGCTGTGGTGGAACTTACTGCCAGCGGCAGTTGTGCAGATGGCGTTTTTTGGTCATGTCTCATGGGAAACCACTCACACGTGGTGGGGATGTGGGCTGGTCACTGTTATCTGGGCGGTCCTGCTGTGCGGTGTGTACGGGACGGGGCATCGGACAAATAAGCTGTCGGTGCGCAGAGAACTTGAACCACGACGAATCGAACTGCAGAGACTTATCAGCGCCCTGGAAAAGCAAGACGCGGAAAACGAACACACAGAGAGCGAATTGCGCGCGATTGTAACCACTTTGTCAGAAACTGACGGGAACTGTGGCGGCTGCATCAATGGCGGAAGTGCGGCTGAAAACTGGAATCGGTTCATTCCAACCTGGCGCGAAGTCACCATCATCATTGCACCGACTCTGACCGGTGCGTACCTCGGATATCAGTTCCCATTCGCTGACATTGAGCCTGACTTTCCTCGCTCCGTGATTGCAGCGGTGCCTCCATTCCTGATCGCCCTCGTTGCTGTAAGCTATCGCTTCCTACGACTCTATCAGGGCAGCCCGCTGCCCGCCGCTGGAACCGTCCGGCTGAAGGCGCCCGCAATTGTTGTCATTGTCGTGCTTACGGTGTTGTCTGTTCTGACGTTGGTTGCCATCTTCCTGCTTCAGAGGCAAACCATGCCATGACTCGTTGCCGGCGCGGAGGCCAACAGAACATTTGCAGGGGCGATTGCCGAGAAGATTGCTGAAGGCATTTCAACTGATCACATCATGCCGTATGCAAAGAAAGACCCGGATCAATCGACCGAGAACGATCCAAATGCGAATGATCACAAACAGGCTCGGGAACAGAACACGCATCGCCCCCGGTCACTAACCTAACTGTCCGTCGAAAAACCGGACTGGCTGGAGCCGGAGACCTGAAAACACGACGGTATACAACAGGCTCCTAACGGCATCTCAATATCCAACTGCCAAACGAAAAAGCCCCCTGTCAAGAGACAGAGGGCTTTCGTGAGCAAACAGTTTCTGGCTGTAACCGAGTTGCATTAAGCAGAGGCAGACTCAACCGCAGCAGATTCCACTGCCGGAGCACTGCGACGACGTGACTTCTTCACCCGGTCCCGTACGCCGACGAATTCAAAAATGGCTCTTTGGCCCGAGTCACCCAATCGTACAGCTGCCAGTCGTACAACCCGCGTATAACCGCCGTCACGATCAGCGAAGCGTTGAGCCAGCTCGTTGAAGAGAATGTCAACGGCGACCTCATCCCTCAGTTCGGAAAAAGCACGGCGACGCAAGGCAAGTACCGGAGCGTTAGCGTTGACCCACTGCTTACCCTGCTCTGACTCACGCCATTTACTCCACGCTTCGCTGTTACGCTCAGCATCGGTCCGAAACGGGTCAGCGGCGGCAGAAAGCTTCGCAGCCTTCTTCGCCATCGTAATAAGTTTCTCAACGATTGGCCGGAGCTCTTTGGCCTTGGGCACCGTAGTCACAATTCGACCAGGTACTTTAGGCTTACCAACATCCCCCTCGTCAGAACGAAGGGACTTGATCAGGCTACAAGCCATATTCCGGAACATCGCTTTCCGGTGGGAACCATTTCGGCCAAGCTTACGGCCGCTGACTCGGTGTCGCATGACAACCACTTACCTCATAAGAGCCGTTCAAAACACGGCTGAAACTCAAAACATTCACACGGTCTGGTTTGGAAGACGCATACCAAGACGAAGGTCTATCTGGCCAAGCCGCTCTCGGACCTCATCAAGTGTCGTCTCACCAAAATTACGAACCTGCAACAGTTCGTCTTCGCTTTTTACCACCAGATCCCGGACCGTGTTAATACCCACAGACTCCAGGCAATTTGTCGCTCGCACAGACAGATTCAATTCTGCCAGGCTCTTACCCAGTTTCTCTTCCAGCTCCATATCAACTGGCGAGTAGCCAGTCGCTTCCGCCATACCGCGAAGACCACCCTCAGGAAGGGCTTCCGGACCAGGTTCACGGAATGTAATGAAGCAATTGAGATGCTTTCGCAGAATCTTCGCCGCTTCAACCAAAGCAAGTTCCGGAGTAATGGTGCCGTTGGTCCAGATCTCCAGTGTCAGCTTATCGTAGTTCGTGCGCTGCCCAACTCGAGTATCCTCAATCAGATGACGAACTCGCACGACAGGCGAAAACGCGGCATCAAGCGGAATTACGCCAACCTCTGGCTCATGCTGATACTGCTCGGCGGCAGGCACATAGCCCCGCCCATTCTCAACAGTCATCTCAACATGAAAAGGCACATCATCTGTCATGGTCGCAATGACGAGATCCCGGTTGATAACCTCCACCTGATCATCGCAAATCACATCGGCGCCGGTCACAACGCCGCGTGTATTCTTCTCAATCCTCAAAGTCTTACTCGAAGCACTATGGTTCTTTACAACCAGCGACTTCAGATTCAGACAGATATCGGTCACATCTTCCACAACACCCGGAATCGTCGTGAACTCATGCTGCACACCCTGAACTCGGGCTCGCGTAATTGCAGCACCTTCCAGGCTTGAAAGCAGGATACGGCGCAAACTGTTTCCAATAGTGCTACCGAACCCACGTTCAAACGGCTCGGCAACAAACTTACCGTAGCTGGGTGTACGAGATTCGCGATCTACATGAACTCGACTAGGAAGCTCTAAACCGCGCCAACGAATACGCATTGCATAACCTCAACAAAATCAAACCGACGAAACTCTAGACGCGACGCTTTTTAGGTGGCCGACATCCGTTATGCGGCAGTGGTGTGATGTCCTCAATCGAGCGAATGGCAATTCCGGACGACTGCAAACCGGTGATTGCGCTTTCCCGACCTGAACCGGGCCCCTTCACCCGAACTTCGATCTCACGAACACCGACTTTGGCCGCTCGCTCAGCAACGGTCTCCGCAGCTCGCTGCGCCGCAAATGGCGTGCTTTTCCTGGAACCCTTGAACCCGACCGTGCCCGCCGTGGCCCAGCAAATCACATCACCGGTCGCGTCAGTCATCGTGACAATTGTGTTGTTAAAGGTAGCCTTGATGTAGGCAACACCCTTATTCACATTACGACGGATCTTCTTCTTCTTAACCTTTGCCACGCGATTTCATCCAAAAGTACTATTCGATTAGCCTCAAACCAGACAGAAGACTAGTGCTTCATGTCCTTCACACCCTTCTTGCCCGCAACAGTCTTTTTACGGCCTTTGCGTGTCCGGGCGTTTGTCTTCGTCCGCTGACCACGAACAGGCAACCCTCGTCGGTGACGAATTCCGCGATAACACTGAATCTCGCGAAGGCGACCAATATCCTGCTGGACCTTACGTCGAAGAGGACCTTCAACTGTATAATTCTTGTCCAGATGGTTTGTGATCCGACTGACGTCGTCCTCACTCAACTCACTGGCCCGAGCGTGCGGATCAACGCCAAGCTCGTAGCAGATCTGGACAGCCAGTACCGGCCCAATGCCGTACAAGTACGTCAAAGAGATATAGGTTGGCTTGTTATTAGGTATGTCTACACCGAGAACACGAGGCATTTTCACTCAACTCCGCTTGAAAGCGTTCCGTTCGCAACTAACCCTGTCGCTGCTTGTGACGAGGATTGGACGAGCAGATCACGAAGATCTTTCCGCGTCGTCGCACGAGCTTACAATGCTCACAGATTCTCTTAACGCTTGAACGAACCTTCATCTCTTCACCCAGCCAAAACAAAATGGTGACCAGAATCTGGCCACGAAAACCAACCAATGTCCCAAAACTATGACTCGCTGTCCAGCAGCCCGGGATAGTTTCGCATTACTAAGTGAGAATCGATCTTCTGCACCAGATCCAATGCGACCGAGACCATAATCAACAGTCCCGTACCACCGAAGAAACTCGCGGTCTGATAATCGCCAGTCAATGTCGTAGAAATAACAGTAGGAATTACTGCGATGACTGCCAAAAAAGCGGCTCCAACGTAAGTAATTCTGATCATTACCGATTCCAGATGGGCAGCCGTGCGACCACCGGGCCGATAGCCAGGAATAAAGCTTCCCGTATCCTTAAGATTCTCAGCCATTTCCTTCGGATTGAAGGTGATTGCTGTCCAGAAGTAGCAGAAAAAGTAAATCAGACAGATCGACATCAGGCTGTAAACAAAACCCTGTCCCGGAGAAAAAGCACCTGCAACGGTGGCAAGGAACGAGTTGTCCGGCATCGCCTTGCTGAGCTGATTAAAAATAAAGTAAGGAATCAGCAGCAAGCTCGAAGCGAAAATGATTGGCATCACGCCAGCCTGATTAACCCTTAGGGGCAACCATTGGCGATTCCCACCCATCACTCTGCGACCACGTACATGTTTTGCACTCTGAATTGGAATCTTTCGCTGGCCCTGAGTGATGGCAACAACGACTACAATCACGGCCACGAAGAGCACCGCCAATAATAGAAGTCGCTCGACACCGAAACGGGTGCCAATCCCAACACCATTCTGCACGATACCGTTGACGTATGTGACGACAATATCCGGCAGACGGGCCAAAATCCCGGCCATGATCAGCAGACTGATGCCATTGCCAACACCATAGGCGTCAATCTGTTCACCAATCCACATCAAAAACACTGTGCCGGCAATCATCACCAACGTGCCAACAATGTGCCACCAGAAGGTGTTGTAGTAGTCCAGAATCATTCCGCTTCCCCCCAGGTTTCTGATGAGGAAGAAGCTCTGTAACGCGCACACAAACACTGTCGCGTATCTTGTATACTCGTTCAGACGCCGACGACCGGATTCTCCCTCTTTCTGGAGTGCTTCCAGAGGCGGATATACCGTACCGAGCAGCTGAAACACGATCGAAGCCGTAATATACGGCATGATCCCAAGTCCGAAGATCGATCCACTCTGCAGGTCGGTCGCCGAAAACAGCGATACCATCTGCAGCACATTCCCCAGCCCGGCTCCCTGAGTCGCCTTCTCCGCAATCTCACGAAAACCTTCGTGGTTGATAAACGGCAGCGTGATATGGAAGCCAAGACGGTAAACCGCCAGCAGAATGATCGTCAGGAAGATTTTTCGTCGCAGTTCCGGTATACGGAAAACTGTCGCGAGTCTTGAGAGCATTCCGTCTCTCCGGAGAGCCATCAAATAGAGAAGGTCCAGCCTGAATCAGACTCGAACGGAAAATGAACCACCAGAAGCGGCGATCTTCTGCTCAGCTGAAGCAGAAAAGCGATGCGCCTCAACCGTGAATTTCTTTGTCAGCTCGCCATCACCCAGAACCTTCAGCTCATCAAACTTCGACGGTATAACTCCGCGAGATACGAGCAGTTCCGGGGTGATTGCGGTGCCTTCGTCGAACAATGATTCCAACTGCCCCACATTCACGATCACAACTTCAGATGCGAAGGCGGCATTGTTGAAGCCACGTTTCGCCACGCGACGGAACAAAGGCATCTGACCGCCTTCAAATCCCGTACGGCGAGATGAACCGGCCCGACTGTAGAACCCTTTATGACCGCGGCCAGAGGTTTTACCGTGCCCACTCCCTGAGCCTCGACCGATGCGTTTGCGTTTCTTGTACTTCTGAATACCAACATGAACGTCGTTAAGAATCACAGTGACACCCCTCGCAATCGCTCAATTTGTTCACGTGTACGTAGTTGAGAAAGTGCGTCGAACGTAGCTTTCACAAGATTCAACGGATTTGTACTGCCGTAGGCCTTCGTCAGGATGTCACTAATCCCTGCAGACTCAACAACGGAGCGAACACAGTCACCAGCAATGATCCCGGTCCCCGGTTTTGCAGGAAGCAACAAGACACGCGATGCACGGAAGCGACCGATCACCTGATGAGGTATCGTGGTGCCAACAAGCGGTACACTCAGCTGGCTGCGGTTCGCCTGCTTCGTTGCCTTCTCTACAGCCAGAGGCACTTCGACAGCTTTGCCATAGCCGTAGCCAGCCTTGCCGTTTCCGTCGCCTGTCACCACAAGAGCAGCGAAGCTGAAGCGGCGGCCACCCTTCACCACGCACGCGCAGCGACGAATCGCTACCACTTTTTCGCCTGAATCATTCCGAACGTCGTTTGTTGACACGCCTCAACTCCAATCGCGACACAAGGTGCCCGCCTCGGCCCACAAAGAAAATCTAGAATTCCAAACCAGCCGCACGGGCAGCATCCGCAACCGCAGCAACTCGACCATGATATCGGAACGACCCTCGATCGAAAACCACTTTGCTAATTCCGAGTTCGGTTGCTCGTTTGCCAATCAGCTCCCCGACTTTGCGAGCGAACTCGATATTGCCGGCACACTTCCCTGCACCAGCCACTTCCGCCTCTACCGTGCTTGCCGAAGCAAGTGTCTTCCCGGCAGCGTCATCAATGATCTGTGCGTACATGTGGCGATTGCTGCGAAACACCGAAAGCCGCGGGCGCCCATGAGCATCACGAATCACCCGGTTTCGAACTCGAAACTGACGGCGCTTCGCCTGAACTGCAAGTCTCTTTTCAACCTTCATCACATCACCCGAAACTTAATGCCGACCGGAAAATCCTGCAGACCAAAACTATTTCGATCCAAACGCCTTGCCACTCTTTCGGCGAACGAACTCGCCAGCATACCGCACACCTTTCCCCTTGTAGGGCTCCGGTGGCCGAACGCCACGAATCTCCGCCGCAAACTGGCCGACAGCCTGCTTGTCTGCGCTACGCACTGTGATATGAGTTGCGTCAGGCACTTCGCAGACAACTCCCGAAGGAACCTCCAGGATAATCTTGTTTGCAAAACCAACCTGCAGCGTCAGCTTGTTTCCCGCCAGGCTGGCATTGTAGCCAACACCCACGATCTCAAGCTTCTTTTCAAAGGGTGTCACAACACCCGTCACCATATTCTGAATCAAACTGCGAGTCAGGCCATGAAGTGCGCGACTCTCGCGCTTATCATCTGGTCGCACGACTGTCAGTACATCATTCTCGATGGTCACGGACATTTTGTCGTGAATCTGAAGAGTCAGCTCGCCAGCCTTCCCTTTAACAGAAAGGACGCGATCCGTAAGTTTAACGTCGACTCCGGCTGGAATAGCGACAGGCTTTTTACCAATTCGTGACATCTCAACACACCGATCACAGAGGGCCAACCTGACCAAGACAGACTACCAAATCTGGCAAAGTACCTCGCCACCAACACCATCTCGCCGTGCTTCACGGCTGCTCAACACACCCTTTGGTGTCGACAGCACACTCACACCAGTGCCCTGCCGGATCTCTTTCAACTCACCAACGCCCATATAGACGCGACAACCAGGTTTGCTCACCCGCTCGATGTGCTGGATGATCTGCTCACCACTGGGGCCGTACTTCAGGGTCACGCGGAGAACATTCACCGGCGATGACTCGACAACCTCGTGGTCCCAAACGAACCCCTCTCGCTTCAGGGCTTCGACAATATTCTGCTTGATCCGGGAGTATGGCACGTCAACAAATGGGCGTTCAACACGCACAGCATTGCGAATACGCGTCAACAGATCTGCAATAGGGTCCGTCATCATAATCAGCACCAACTCGCCAAAATACGGCAACCAACAACTACCAACTCGCCTTCCGTGCGCCCGGGATCAAACCGTCGAGGCACAGATTACGAAAACAAATACGGCAAAGCTTAAACTTGCGATACACAGCACGGGGACGCCCGCAAATAGCACATCGTCGTTCAATACGGCTACTGAACTTTGGAGTTCGTTTCGCCTTTTCAATTTTTGACTTACTGGCCATCGGATCTCTTCTTGATCAATCAAGGACGGTATGTGGTGGTAGCAGCAGACTACTGGTTCTTCTCATCGGTACGGAACGGCATCCCGAAGAGCTTCAGTAACGCACGCCCCTCGTCATTGGTCCTGGCAGTCGTGACAAAGGTGATGTTCATACCCTGCGTATGAGTCACACTTTCCGGATCAACTTCCGGGAAGACCAACTGTTCGTTCAGACCGTAGTTATAATTACCCCGGCCGTCGAAACCATTTGGATTGATCCCGCGGAAGTCGCGGACTCGCGGCAAGGCCAGCGTGATCAGGCGATCAAGGAATTCGTACATCCGCTTACCACGCAACGTAACCCGGCAACCGATCGGCTGACCCTCGCGAAGACGAAACCCCGCGACAGACTTTCTCGCACGGCAAATCTGCGGCTTTTGCCCGGCAAGAGCCGTCAGGTGCTCAGCAGCGCTATCCAGACGCTTTCTGTCCTGGACCGCCTCTCCGACACCCATGCTGACAACGATCTTCTGCAGCTTGGGAATGCAATGAACGTTCGAACGACCAAGCTGTCGCTTCAGCTCGGGAACGATTCGGTTATTGTAATCTTCCAGGAGGCGTGTCATGTTACCGACTTTGTACACTAATCAGGACTGAATTCACCAGAGACACAGACATCAAGCGACGGGCTAAATCACTTCACTTGCAAGCGAAACAATCTTCATGAACTTCTTGTCCCGAAGCTCACGGGCAACGGCGCCGAAAATGCGAGTGCCACGCGGATTACCATCGTTATCCACAATAACAACCGCGTTTCGGTCGAACTGGACATAGGAACCGTCAGGACGGCGACTCGCCTTTCGACACCGCACAACCACGCCCTTGACAACCGAACCGGCCTTGATATTACTGCCAGGCAGGCTCTTCTGTACGGCGATCACGACGATATCACCAAGACTCGCGTAACGACGACGCGTACCACCAAGCACCTTGATGCAACGGGCGATCTTTGCACCCGAATTATCTGCCACATCAAGCATTGTCTGCATCTGAATCATCGAATCACCGCACGCCGACTAATTGCAATGGGACCAACAAAATACTAATGGGCAGAAACTTCTGCCTCATGCCGAACCACCCGGTTCAACTTCCAGCGCTTGCTGCTGGAAACTGGAGGACATTCCTCAATCTCCACCAGGTCGCCAACCCTGGCAACGTTACCCTCATCATGAACCTGGCAAACCGTCTTACGACGGATGATCTTGCCGTATTTCGGGTGACGCATACGCCGTTCGATTTCAACCCGAAGGGTCTTATCGCGTTTGTCCGACTTGACTGTACCTACCAGAATCTTCCGCATCTCAACCGACCTTCAAAGATCTACGCGTTACCCAATTCCCGCTCACGCTGAATTGTCTTAATACGAGCGACAGTACGTCGCAATTTCTTGACGCTTGCAGGAATATCATTCCGTTCCGAAGCCGCCTGGAACCGAAGCTTGAAAAGCTGCTGTTGAACCTCGCGCATTTCATGCGTTAACTGTTCTTCCGACAACTCACGGAGCTGAGACACCTTAGACATTTTCTCAACCTCAACCTTACCTAAATCTCAGGCCGACGTCCGACAAGGCGAACTCGGACAGGCAACTTGTGAGCAACACGACGGAAGCAGGTCTTAGCTGCGTCCTGCGAAACACCAGTCAATTCAAACAATACCGTACCAGGTTTGACAACGGCAACCCAGCGATCCGGCTCACCCTTCCCCTTACCCATTCGAGTTTCAAGAGGTCGCGCTGTTACAGACTTCTGTGGGAAGATACGGATGAAAACCCGACCCTGACCACGCACGTACTGTGTTGCGGCAATACGGCAAGCCTCAATCGTCTGCCCAGTAATATGACCGGCATCCAGAGACTGCAACGCCCATTCGCCGAAAACAACCGTGTTACCACGGGTCGCCTTACCTCTTATACGCCCTCTTTGGCTTTTGCGATGCTTGACCCGCTTTGGCATTAGAGCCATCTGCAGTCTCCTCGTCCGAATAGTCGCCTAAATCAATCCAAACTTTTACACCAATGATGCCGGTTGGCGTCAACGACTCAGCAAAGCCGTAGTCGATGTGCCGACGGAGCGTAGAGAGCGGAATCGACCCACGATTCGCTTTCTCCGTTCGGGACATCTCCGCACCCCCCAAACGGCCAGACATCTGAATCTTCACACCATGAACGCCGGAACTCATCACCTCATCCAGCGTCTTCTTGATCGCACGACGGAAACTGCCGCGTTTCCGAAGCTGCTGAGCAATCTTCATCGCAACCAGCTTGGCATCGCGATTCGGATTCGTGATCTCAACAATCTTGACGTCCATTCGACGACCGGTAAGGTCCTCAAGTTCCGCCTTCAGCTTATCAACTTCCTGCCCCTTGCGGCCGATGATCACCCCCGGACGACCGGAATGAAGATGGACCACAACCTGATCGCGGGTACGCTCGATCTCAACCTTCGCGATCTCGGCAAACTCGTACTTGGTCGCCACAAACTTGCGGATCTTCTGATCCTCAGCAAGCAGGTCACCAAACTCTTTCTTTGGAGCATACCAGCGACTTCGCCAAGTCTCCATGACCCCAACGCGGAAACCGGTTGGCCTTACCTTTTGTCCCATATCCAACAACCCTTCAGCAATCAACCAAGTTCCGGAGCTTCCACAGCAACATGAATATGAGCCGTACGGCGACGAATCAAAAAGGCCATCCCTCTCGCTCGAGGCTGGACCCGCTTGAACATCGGGCCGCCATCAACCCTGGCCTCCACAATACGCAAACGGTCCGGGTTACGAACACCACGGTCCTCCGCATTGGCGACGGCACTCTTCAGCACCTTCTCGATGAAGCGTGCACCCCGATTCGGGACATACTTCAAAGCATTGAGCCCGCTCTCCGCAGTCTCGCCGCGAATCATGTCAGCAAACGGACGCACCTTCGTCGGTGAAATCCGGGCAAAACGATGTGTAGCGCGAACTAAAGCCATGATTACTTCTTACCTTTTGCACCATGACCACGGAAAGTACGGCTCAACGAAAACTCGCCAAGTTTGTGCCCGACCATATCCTCAGTCACATAGACGCTGATATGCACCTTACCGTTGTGCACCAGAAACGTATGACCAACAAACTCAGGCGATATCGTACAGGACCGAGACCAAGTCTTGATCGGCTCCTTGCGACCCGCAGCGTTGAGTTTCTCAACCTTCTCCAACACCCGCGGGTCCACGAATGGACCCTTTTTCAGCGAACGCCCCATAACACAAACCTTACTTCACAACGCCTAGAGTTTCACTTCGCCATAACGGACAGACCGACGACGACGGATGATTGCCTTGGTAGACGACTTCTTCCGATTCCTGGTGCGACCACCTTTGGCCAGCTTACCGCTCGGACTACAAGGATGCCGACCGCCGGAGTTACGACCTTCACCACCGCCCATTGGATGGGCGACCGGATTCATCGCAGTACCCCGCACATGTGGCCGAATACCCTTCCAGCGATTACGACCAGCCTTACCAATCACGATACTGCTGTGCTCAGAGTTGCCAAGCACACCGATTGTTGCGCGGCAGGCACTGGGAACACGTCGAACCTCACCGCTCGGCAGTGTCAACTGAGCCCAGCGTCCATCCCGAGCATTCAAAGTCGCACCAACCCCGGCACTGCGGCACATCTGACCACCGCGCCCAGGCTGCATTTCAATGTTATGAACCACCGTACCAAGCGGAACCGCACTCAGCGGCATGCAGTTGCCGACATTTGGCTCAACACCCAGACCGCTTTCTACAGTCATGCCCGCCTTCAGGCCCTCAGGTGCCAGAATGTAGCGCTTCTCTCCATCGGCGTACTGAAGCAGAGCAATACGACACGTTCGATTTGGGTCGTACTCAATGTGTGTAACCTTGGCCTCAACGCCGTCTTTATCGCGGCGGAAATCGATGATTCGATACAGGCGTTTGTGCCCGCCGCCACGATGCCGAGACGTAATCTTACCCTGATTATTCCGACCACCACTTCGCTTGTACCGCTTGGTAAGCGACTTCTCGGGCCGCTTCTTCTTGTCAGTGATTTCCGCAAAATCGCTGACAGAAGCCCCTCGACGCCCTGGCGTGGTAGGTTTGTAAAATCGAATTCCCATGACTCAATCACCCAGAATTTCAATTGGCGACAGCAAACAACGCCTAAAAGAACGCAATCCGATCTTCATCGTGAAGCTTCACAATAGCTTTCTTCCAGCTCTTTGTACGCCCCATCGCCATCTTAAAACGGCGAGGCTTGCCCGACCGATTCTGTGTCCGAACAGCGACAACCCGCACATCAAACATCTGCTCGACTGCGTTCTTGATATCCGTCTTGCTTGCCAGAGGATGAACCTCAAATGCGTACGCATTAAACTTCTCTGAGACGTGCGTCCCCTTCTCAGTAACAAGGGGACGACGAATCACCTGAGTAGCATCCAGGGTAATCCCGGCAGCAGCATTTTCGATGGACATAAGACACCAAAACTATCTTGGAAAAACCCTTGACGACTACGCCTTGCCAGCAATCCGGTCAATTTCAGCAACAGTGATCACCAGATTACGCTGCCGCAACAACGAGTAAGCATTCAGGTCGGAGCCAGGCATCACAACCACACCCTCGATATTCCTCGCCGACTTCCAAACGTTGGCATTCAGCCCTTCAGTCGCCAGCAAAACCGACTGCCCCTGAATCCCAACTGCCTTCAGAAATCCCGCCACAACCCGAGTCCGAGGCTCCACACAATCCCAGGATTTCAGAACTACAGCCTGGCCATCCTGAAACTTACTCAGCAACGCCATTCGCGTCGCCTTCTGAACCGCCTTGCGCGGCAGCCGATAGTAGTAGTCCCGCGGCTTCTTACCGAAGGCATGACCACCACCACGACGAACCGGTGTACGAAGCGCACCAGCACGAGCCCTGCCAGTACCCTTTTGCTTAAACAACTTCCGGGTACTACCAGCCACCATGCCACGAGACTTTGTCTGCACCTCACCAACTCGCTTGTTGGCGTTGTACATCACAACAACATCGTGCAGCAGCTGCTTGTTAATACCGTCAGCAAGCGAGGCCGGATCGAGCTGGTAAGTCCCACACTCAGCACCAGACATATCGCGAATCGAAACAGAAATCATGCTTCCACCAACCGAAATATCTAGGCGTTCTTCTCAGAGCGACGAACAACAACAAACGAACCCTGCGGACCCGGAATGGCACCCCGCACCAACAACAGATTCGACTCAGCGTCAACCCGAACCACCCTAAGATTCTTCACTGTTACCCGCTCACCACCAAACCGACCAGCCATCTTCGTACCCTTCATAACCTTTGAAGGATCCGCACTCTGACCAATCGAACCAGGATGACGATGCACCCGCTTCGCACCATGACTCGCCGGCTGCCCGGCAAAGTTGTGCCTCTTCATCACACCCGTGGTCCCGCGACCCTTGGAAACACCAATCACATCAACCCACTGAACATCTGAAAGCGAATCTGCCAGAAGAACCTGCCCCACAGACAACTCAGCCGGCGACACCAGCCGAAACTCCCGCACAAACCGCTTTGGCTCACACTCCGCCTTTGGCAGCACCTCCACACCAGCAGCCTTCAGCGCCGACTGACGAACCCCACCAATTGCCGCCACATGACCTCGAACAGAACGCGAAACCTTCTCCCGCGGGGCATCATCGAAGCCCAACTGCACAGCATCGTACCCATCCCTGGACTGAGTACGAACCTGCAGCACAACACAAGGACCAGCCTCTATGACCGTCACAGGAACGATGACACCATCATCCCCGTAAACCTGGGTCATACCAATTTTCTTACCAAGCAAGCCCACTGACATAGCTCAGAGATCCGCGCGCAAATGAAAACCAAAGAACGAGCCGAAAGACCCGCATCACCAAGGGCCAACCAAGACCAAAAGCCCACAACAGACTAAGCCGTCGCAGTCGCCTTGATCTTAATGTCCACACCAGCCGGCAGAGACAACTTGTTCAGAGCATCAACCGTCTTACCGGTTGGCTGAACAATATCAATCAATCGCTTGTGCGTCCGAATTTCGAACTGCTCCCGCGACTTCTTGTCAATATGAGGACTACGCAGCACCGTATACCGCTCAATGCGAGTCGGTAGCGGCACAGGCCCATGAACAATTGCCCCTGTGCGCTTTGCAGTATCCACTATTTCCGCTGCCGACTGATCCAGCACGGAATGGTCATACGCTTCCATCCGAATCCGGATACATTCTTCACCAGCACCAGCCACCGCAAGTCACCTTGAGCAAAGAGTTTACGTTTAGAGATCGAGCTTACCCCTGCCACGGGGAATCGCGGATTCTAGTTCTGACAGTACAATCTGTCAATGAAGCACAGCAGAGAAATCTTCTTCTTCGACAGACGAGAATCCAAACTTCAGCTACATCATCTGTTCTGCAACATTCGCCGGGGCAATCGCGTAGCGGCAGGGCTCCATGGAGTAGGATGCTCGGCCTTGAGAAAGACTGCGAATCTGGTTTGAGTAGCCAAACATTTCAACCAGAGGAGCCTCGCATTGTAAAACGCAAAGATCTCCCTGACGGTCTGAATTGACGATCGTCGCACGTCGTGCGTTCAAATCAGACTGGACATTACCCAGAAAGTCCTCCGGTGTGACAACCTCAAGTGACATAATTGGCTCCAGGATTGCCAGCTTCCCATCGGCAAGAACGCGCCGGAACGCTTCTGCCGCTGCCGTACGGATCGCCACCTCCGTAGACTCGCCCTCTGTGAAAGTAATCTCCTGAATCCGAAGGCGCAAGCCCATCAACGGGTTACCGAAGATTCCGCCTGCCTGCGCCTCCTTCTCAATCGATTCCAGCAAGACCGCCAGTAACGGACGCGGAATAGACTCCGGGCTGATTTCGGAAACAACCTCAACGCCAACAGACAAATCCTCCAGCTCTTCCGCCACAAGAGTCAGACCAAACGAAACCGGACCCGATGGCAGCTGACGGGCGAATTGCTCATGAATTGTCACGGACCCGATCAGCTTTTCACGGTAGCTGACGCGTGGCTTGTGGAATTTAACCGACAGATTGAAATCTCGCTCCATGCGATGGCGGATAACTTCCAGGTGCAATTCGCCCATCCCACTGATCAGAGTCTGCCCGGTGTCCGGGTTTATCTTCACATGAAAAGTGGGATCCTGTCGCTCCAGCCTTCGCAATGTGTCTTCCAGCTTCTTTCGATCACCGCTCGATTCGGGCTCCACAGCGACTGAGATCACAGGCTCCGGAAAGACGATTGACTCCAGCACAATCGGCGCCCCAGGATCGCAAAGCGTGTCTCCAGTGGCGGAATCTCGCGGACCGATAATTCCGCAAATATCCCCGGCTTCAACTCGTTCGACTTTGACCCGAGAGTCCGACTGAATATGCCAAAGCTGGGTAATCATCTCCTTTTTCCCCGTTCGGGGATTCAGCAACTTGGAATTACCCGTCAAAGCACCCGAATAAATTCGTGCAAAATACAAATCACCATGCGATTCCGCCTGGATCTTGAATACGAGCACACATGCGGATTCGTCGGACGATGGCTTTCGACTGACCACCTGCCCTTCCTGTTTTCCGGATGGAACAACCCCCTGCACCGGGGGACGATCGATGGGACTGGGCAGGAAATCTCTCACCGCATCAAGGACCGGCTGAACACCAATATAATCCAGAGATGACCCGCAAAAAACCGGCTGAACTTCGCCATTAAGAGTCGCCCGGCGAATAGCCCCAAGAACAAGGTCCATGGGAATCTCCGACGGATCCATCTCCATACAGGCAACCATCAACTCTTCATCCAGAAGCGAAAGCGTATCAAACAATTCCCCTCGCCAAAGATCAGCATCGTCTCTCAGATGGTCCGGTATTTCTTCGAGTCGAAACTCAGCGCCACGCGACTCCGAATCCCAGTAGATAGCCTTCGCCTGCAGCAAATCAATGATGCCGACGAAACCATCTGCATTTGAATTCGGGCCCATACCAATCGGTATCTGCAAAGGAAGGGGCTTCCCATTCAGCCTCGCCCGAATCTGCTCGAGGATCCGTTCAAAACCTGCACCGATCCGATCCATCTTGTTGATCAGGCATACCCTCGGGACGTTATACCGATTCGCCTGTCGCCAAACCGTCTCACTCTGCGCCTCAACACCTTCAACCGCGCTGAAGATGACCACCGCACCGTCAAGCACACGCAGACTGCGTTCAACTTCGGCAGTAAAATCCACGTGCCCCGGAGTATCAATAATGTTGATGGTCGTACCGCCCCACTCGCAGGTTACCGCGGCCGAATAGATCGTTATGCCGCGCTGAGCCTCCTCCGGATCGAAATCAGTGACGGTATTGCCGTCGTCGACATTCCCCATGCGGTGCGAGGTTCCGGTGTAGAACAAGATCCGCTCTGTCGTCGTTGTCTTGCCTGCATCAATGTGGGCAATAATTCCGATGTTTCGAATGTTGTTTATGTCTCGACTCACAGCGGCACTCCAGAACCAACAAAAAAACGCCAAACGGCTCTCAAGGAGGACCATTTGGCGCTGTTCAGATTTTGATCAACGAAGAATTACCACGCAAAGTGCGAGAACGCCTTGTTTGCATCAGCCATACGATGCACGTTCTCACGCTTTGTCATTGCAGCACCTTCCCGGCGAAACGCAGCCATCAACTCATCAGCCAGAGAACGATCCACCGGACGCCCCTTGCGGCCGCGAACAGCCTCCAGGATCCAGCGAATGGAAAGCGCCTGCTGGCGACGATGATTTACGGGCGTAGGAACCTGGTAAGTGGCCCCGCCAACTCGCTTGGAACGAACCTCGATAGCAGGCTTCACGTTATCAACAGCCTGAGTAAACACCTTCAGAGCATCTTCCTCAGGGAGCTGCTTCTGAATAATGTCCATCGCACGATAGAAGGCAGCCGTCGCCACACTCTTCTTGCCGTCATACATCAAACAATTCACGAACTTCGATACCAGCAGACTATTGAAGCGGGTATCGGGAGTAAGCTGCTCGCGACTGGCTGTAAACTTCTTAACCATGAACCTGCACTACCTTTAGCACACGCAGAGAAAACAAGACGAGCAAAAACTACTTAGGCCGCTTGGCACCATAACAGCTGCGAGCCTGTCGCCGACCGTTAACACCCAGGGTATCAAGAACGCCACGAATCACCTTGTAGCGAACACCCGGAAGGTCGCGAACACGACCACCACGAACAAGCACAATCGAGTGTTCCTGGAGGTTGTGACCCTCTCCAGGAATGTAAGCCGTCACTTCCTTACCATTAGAAAGACGTACACGAGCCACTTTTCGGAGAGCCGAATTCGGCTTCTTCGGAGTGACAGTCTTTACCTGGAGACAAACCCCGCGTTTTTGAGGGCATCCCTCCAGAAGGGGAGTCTTGGTCTTGGAATATTGCTGACGACGCGGCTTGCGAACCAGCTGATTAATTGTGGGCATAACACGCCAAATTCTTAAAACAGAAGACCTTACGAGCGCCGAAAACGCGACAATCTATCCATGCTTCTCCTGATCGTCAACCTCGCGTGTTCACGATCAGTGGAATTCGCCGATCTCACAGAGGATCGTCAGGTGTGAGATCCGCCAGAGACGGAGCTGACGGACGATCCGGATCAATTCGTCGAGGCGGCATATCGGCATCCAGCATCAAACCAGCCCTTGCCGCGGCCATACGAGCCTTGGCTTCTTCCTGCTCCCGGATCGCAGAGTCATGGATCCGAACCTGCGCCTCCTGGTGCAGACTAAAACCAGTACCCGCCGGAATCAGGTGGCCAAGAATTACGTTTTCTTTCAAACCAACGAGATTATCCACTTTGCCGCCGAGAGCTGCTTCCGTGAGAACCTTGGTCGTTTCCTGAAAACTGGCGGCTGAGATAAAGCTTTCGCTCTGAACAGCTGCTTTGGTGATCCCAAGAAGCTGATGACTGGCTCGCGCCTTTCGAAGTGACGTGTGCTTCGCTGGTTTGCTGACTTCGGCGTTTACCTCTTCAACATCCGCAATCGCAACTTTGTCACCGATCTCGTAATCCGTACCACCAGGGTCCGTAATCTTTACCATCGATTCGAGTTCATCATTCACTCGCTTCAATTCAAACTTGTCAATCAACAACCCCGGCAGCAAATCAGTATCACCGACGTTGTCGATTCGAACCTTTCGAAGCATTTGAGAGATGACAATTTCAATATGCTTGTCGTCGATCTCGACTCGCTGAGCACGATAGACGTTTTGAATCTCATGCAGCAGATACTGCTGGACTTCCTCAGCACCACTCACACGAAGAATGTCCTGTGGAACAAGCGGCCCTCGTACAAGTGCATCCCCCGCCTTCACAAGGTCACCAGGATGAACCAGCAGGTGCTTACCGTGAGGGATCACGTGTTCAACTTCAGTACCATCTGCTCCCTTGACAAGGACGATTCGCTTTCCTCGCTTCTTTTCCGCCAGGAATTCGATTTCGCCATCGATCTCCGCAACAACGGCTGGATCCTTGGGCTTTCGAACTTCAAACAGTTCGGTTACTCGAGGCAGACCACCGGTGATGTCTTTCGTACCGGTTGATTCACGTGGCGTCTTGGCAACAACCGTACCTGCAGAAATCTGCGATCCCTCGGCCGTTTCAATACTTGCCCCTTCCGGCAGGTAATAGAAGTCCAGAATCCGGCCCGTACCATCTTCGACGATGACCTGTGGATGTAATCCAGCCTTATGCTCGGTAATGGTTCGACGAAGATTTCCGGACGCTTCTTTTTCTGTACGGATCGACTGACCTTCGATGCAGTCGTCCAATCGAACGCGACCACCCACCTGGGCGATGATGGGAATCGAGTGTGGGTCCCAGGTGCACAACACGTCGCCGGAGTTGACCTGCTGATTTTCTGCCACTTCCAGTACGGCACCATTGGGCACCGACTGCTTCTCGACCTCGCGACCGCGGTCATCAACGATGCTGATCTCACCGTTTCGCCCCAGGACGACCTGTCGACCTTCGGCGTTGATTACGCTTCGAATACGAGTAAACCTCACCTGACCACTACGTTTTGCCTGAAGCTCGCTCTGTTCAACGTCGGTAGAAGCAACCCCACCGATGTGGAAGGTTCGCATTGTCAACTGCGTACCAGGCTCTCCAATACTCTGTGCAGCAATAATACCGACGGCAAGCCCCTGCTCAACCAGGTCACCTGTCGACAAGTCCATGCCGTAGCACAACTGACACATACCCAATGGGGATTCGCAGGTCATCGGACTACGAACCTGAATTCGCTCCAGACCCATTTCCTCGATCTTGCGAGCCTTTTCGACGGTAATCAGTTCGTCTTCACGAACAATCACTTCGTCGGTAATCGGGTTCACAATATTTGTTCGACTCACCCGACCACGAATCGCATCGGCCAGTCCAACTTCGACCTTCTCACCCCGATACACAACACCGCGAGTCAAACCCTTCGTGGTGCCACAGTTGTGAGTTGTCACGACCATGTTCTGACAAATATCAGCCAGCTTACGGGTCAGATAACCACTATCGGCCGTTTTCAGAGCGGTATCCGCCAGTCCCTTTCGAGCTCCGTGGGTCGAACTGAAGTACTCCAGTACCGAAAGACCCTCACGGAAATTCGATTTGATCGGGGTTTCAATGATTTCGCCGCTTGGCTTAGCCATCAAACCACGCATACCGGACAGCTGCTGAATCTGTCCAACACCACCTCGGGCACCGGAATGTGCCATCAGGTAAATTGGATTTACGTAAGCACCATTATCGCGAACGTCGTGCTCAAGCTGATCCATCATGGATTTCGTAATCTCTTCTCGAGCATGCGTCCAGATGTCAAGAACCTTGTTGTAGCGTTCCTGATTGGTAATCACGCCCTTTTCAAACAGCTTCTGCTGCTTCAGAACGATCTTCTCCGATTCCCCAATGACCTTCTCCTTGTTCGGAGCCGTCTTCAGGTCACTCGCACCGAACGACAGACCACTCTCTGTCGACGCGCGGAAACCACAGCTCTTCATCCGGTCAAGCAACTCAATCGTTTCACGACGGCCAAGTTCCAGGTAGCAATCGGAAATCACGATCGCCAGGTCCTTACTTCGCATCGTCTGGTTGTAGTAAGCCATTCGCTTCGGCAGGATATCATTGAACATCACGCGGCCGGGAGAAGTCTCTATGAGACCACCAGGACGATACTTGTCTGCTCCGTCACCCTTGACTCGTTTCCCCTTTGGCATACGCACTTTGATGGTGGCATGCCGCGACACTTTGCCCTGCTGGAAGGCCATGAACACTTCTTCCGACGAAGCGAAGATCATTCCCTCACCAGGTCGTGAAGTTCGCTTCAAAGTCAGATAATAGCAGCCCATCACGATGTCCTGCGTGGCGCTGATAATCGGAGCCCCGTTTGCCGGACTGAAAATATTGTGCGTCGACATCATCAGGGTGGTCGCTTCCACCTGAGCTTCGATCGACAACGGCAGATGGACGGCCATCTGGTCACCGTCAAAGTCTGCGTTGAACCCTTTGCAGACGAGCGGATGAAGGCGAATCGCGTTACCCTCAACCAGTGTCGGCTCAAATGCCTGAATACCAATTCGGTGCAGCGTTGGGGCTCGATTCAGAAGTACAGGATGGTTGCGAATCACCTCGTCAAGAATGTCCCAAACGTCTTCATCGCGGCGTTCCAGCATTCGCTTCGCGCTCTTGATGGTATCCGCATGACCCAGATCCTTCAGCCGGCGAATCACAAACGGCTGAAACAGTTCCAGCGCGATCTTTTTCGGAAGACCACACTGATGCAGCTTCAGGTCCGGGCCAACCACGATCACACTTCGAGCAGAATAGTCCACGCGTTTACCGAGAAGGTTCTCGCGGAATCGCCCCTGCTTACCTTTGATCATGTCGGTAAGTGATTTCAACGGACGATTGGAAGAACCCAGGACGGGGCGTTTGCAACGATTGTTGTCGAACAAAGCATCGACCGACTGCTGCAGCATTCGCTTTTCGTTGCGGACAATGACTTCCGGTGCGTTCAAATCCACCAGCTTCTTCAGTCGGTTGTTTCGATTGATAATTCGCCGGTAAAGGTCATTCAGGTCGCTTGTGGCGAAGTTGCCCGAATCCAGGAGGACGAGGGGACGCAAATCCGGTGGAATAACCGGGATCACATCCAGCACCATCCACTCGGCGCGATTATCGCTGTCCCGGAGAGCTTCCACGATCTTCAGACGCTTGATCAGATCCTTGATCTTCTGCTGACTCCCGGTCTTTGCAAGCTCAGTACGCAATTCGCCGGACAGTTCAACCAATCGCATCTGGGAGAGAAGCTTCTTGATTGCTTCCGCACCCATTCCGATTTCAAACGCCCCTTCACCATAGTCACGACGCGCCTGACGCGCTTCATCTTCCGTCAGCATCTGACAGGCTTTGAGCGGCGTATCGCCCGGGTCAACAACAACGTAGTCCTGGAAGTAGATCACCTTCTCCAGTGACGTCGTCTTCATGTTCAACAGCGCACCAAGGCGACTGGGCATCGACTTGAAGAACCAGATGTGCACAACCGGAGCCGCAAGCTCGATATGCCCCATCCGCTTTCGACGCACACGGCTGTGAGTGACCTTCACGCCGCAGCGGTCGCAAATCATTCCTTTGTATTTCATTCCACGGTACTTGCCGCACGCGCATTCCCAGTCCTTTTCAGGACCGAAGATACGCTCACAGAACAAGCCGTCTCGTTCGGGGCGATACGTACGGTAGTTAATTGTCTCGGGCTTCTTCACTTCCCCGAATGACCAGCTACGAATGTCGTGCGGGCTGGCCAGGCTGATCTTGATCGAAGCGTAGTCGTTAACGCGATCAAAGGTACCTTCGCTGACGCTCACGGTCGGTTCTCCCAAACTATCGTTCAAAAGGCAAAGGCATTCCAAAGAACTACCGTTGCAGTTTTGTATTCATTTCAGACGGAACAATGCTCCCGCAAGTCCGCGGGACTCAGAGTTGGCGACTGCTGACTCAGGTCAGCAGTCGACGCAGAACGGGGATTCAGGCGAATTAATGACCTGATTTCTCCAGATGCAGATTCAAACACAAGCCCCGAATTTCATTGTTCAACACGTCGAAGCTGGCGGGTGTTCCGGCTTCAAGTGTATTCTCGCCCTTAACCATGCTCTCATAGATCTTTGTACGACCTTCCACGTCGTCGCTCTTCACGGTCAACAACTCCTGAAGGATGTAGGCCGCACCGTAAGCTTCCAGCGCCCAGACTTCCATCTCCCCGAAGCGCTGTCCACCGAACCGGGCCTTGCCACCAAGTGGCTGTTGAGTGATCAGTGAGTAAGGTCCGGTCGCGCGAGCATGCACCTTATCATCCACCAGGTGGTGCAGCTTCAACATGTAGATGTAACCGACCGTCACCTTTTGCTCGAGGCGTTCGCCGGTGCGACCGTCGAACAGAACTGACTTGCCATCCTCAGGCAGGCCGGCCTCGACAAGAGCCGCACGAACATCATCTTCGCTTGCTCCATCAAAGACGGGGCAAATCGCCCGGTAGCCCAGTTTTCCAGCTGCATACCCGAGATGCGTTTCCAGAATCTGCCCCACATTCATACGACTCGGAACGCCCAGCGGGTTCAGAATGATATCCACAGGAGTTCCATCCTCCAGGAATGGCATATCTTCGATCGGAAGGACTTTCGAAATGACCCCCTTGTTCCCGTGGCGTCCTGCCATCTTATCGCCCGCGCTGATCTGACGCTTCGACGCAACGTAAACCTTCACCATCTGCAGCACACCACTCGGCAACTCATCGCCTCGCTTCATGCTGTTCAAACGGTGGTCCTCGTGATCGATTACGTCTTCAACAATGCTCCAGCTGTCACGAATCACTTTGCGAGCCGCCGTCTTCTTCTGCGGACTTCGCACATCCATGTCTTCGAAGTGACTCTGGAAATGTCGTGCATATTCAGCTACGGCCTTCACGTCATCCAACTGGCCAAGCTGCCGGCCATCTTCGTCAACAACGGGCTGTTCGATGACCGCTTCAAGCTCGACAAGGAACTTCTGGAACGACGCGGCAATTGCCGTTTCGCCTTCCTTCTCTACCTTCTTCAAATCATCTTCAAACCGCTTACGCTCAATCTCAGACAGGCTCATGCGGCGAGAAAACTTTTCGGTGTGAATGACGATACCGCCCACGCCGGAAGGAACTTCCAGTGATTCGTTCTTCACATCTTCGCCAGCGCGACCAAAAATCGCGTGCAACAGTTTCTCTTCCGGCGTCAATTCTGATTTCGCCTTCGGCGAAACCTTGCCCACCAGAATGTCGCCGGGATGAACTCGAGTTCCGATCTTTACGATTCCGCTTTCATCGAGATGACGAAGAGCTTTCTCGCTCACGTTAGGGATATCACGAGTGAACTCTTCGCGCCCAAGCTTGGTTTCACGAATCTCAACATCAAACTCATCCAGGTGAATCGACGTGTAGACGTCTTCCTTCACCAGTCGCTCGGACAGAATGATGGCGTCTTCAAAATTGAAGCCTTCCCATGACATAAACGCGACCAGTACGTTGCGACCAAGTGCAAGACTTCCGTTTCGTGTCGCCGCACTATCACAAAGTACCTGACCAGCCTTAACCTTGTCACCCACCGCCACGATAGGCTTCTGATTCAGACACGTTCGTTCGTTCAAACGGCGGTACTTGCGAAGTGGATATCGTTTACCTTCCACCTCAATCACGTTGGCATCAACGTAAGTCACCTTACCGGCCTTCTCCGCCCGCCAAACCATGCCGGAGTTCTGGGCAACGTACTGCTCCATACCTGTTCCGACTACGGGTCGTTCAGCGATTAACAACGGAACAGCCTGTCGCTGCATGTTCGAGCCCATCAGAGCACGATTCGCATCGTCGTGTTCAAGAAACGGGATCAACCCGGCAGACACACCTACCATCTGGCAAGGCGCCACATCGATAAACTCGACCTGATCACGACTCGCCCAAACTACATCACTCTTGTTACGGGCGAGAACACGTTCCGGCTCAATCTCTCCGTTCACCACAGGCGTGTCAGCAGGACACACAAATGCAGCGGCCTCTTCATCGGCACGCAACCAGACAACCTCGTCCATGATCTTCGCATTCCGAACAACACGGTAGGGCGAGATCAGAAAGCCATAATCGTCGACTCGAGAAAAGATCCCGAGACTCGAAATCAGACCGATATTGGTACCTTCTGGCGTCTCGATCGGACAGATGCGTCCATAGTGGGAAATGTGCACGTCGCGAACTTCGAAACCGGCACGCTTCCTGTTCAAACCCCCGGGACCAAGCGCACTCAAACGCCGCTCGTGCGTCAACATCGACAGTGGATTTGTCTGGTCCACGACCTGTGACAGCTCACTACGACCGTAGAAGAAGTCGATTGCAGCAGAAACACTCTTCGGATTGATAAGTGTTCGAGGCGAAATCGACTCCACCTCCTTCAGCTGCATACGCTCCTGTACGGTGCGGCGAAGCTTCAGGAAACCCTTTCGGATCTCATCACACGCCAGCTCATCAATCGTACGCAACCGCCGATTACCCAGGTTATCGATGTCGTCGATCTGCGCGGTCTCATCACCAATGCGCAGACGAACGATGTACCGCATTGCGTTGATGAAGTCCTCAGGCTTCAAAGTCATCTCTTCGTCAGAGATGTCCTGCTGGAACTTTCGGTTGATTCGGAATCGCCCGACCCGCCCGAGCCGATAGCGATTCACATCGAAGAACTTCTCGTGGAACAGCTCCGATGCCTTATCCAGATTTGGAGGATTCCCAGGGCGCAGTCGCTGGTAGATCTTCAACAGCGCCTCTTCATGAGTTGACGTCCCGTCTTCTGCCAGAGTCTTCAGAATCAGCGGGTCCCGAACCTCGGTCACAACCTCAATGCTCTTCACACCCGCTGAAATCAACTCCTCAGCAATGGTATCTGTGATCTGCGACCCAGCATCACAAATGATCTCGCCGGCGCGTTCATGCTTTTCCGGGAAAACAACATCGCCCACGCAATAGCGGTTCTCGACCTCAGCAACCGTCGTCTTCGAACTCAGCTTCAACTCTTCCGTCGGATAAAACAAACGGATGATGGAAGCGTCGCTGGAATACTCACCCGACATCGCTCGCAGCAACGTCAACGCCGAGAACTTACCACTCTGGTCGATGCGAACGCCAATCGCGTCGCGCTTGCTCACCAGCAACTCAATCCAGCTTCCGCGTTCCGGGATAATGCGGCAGGAATGAGTCTTGCGATCACTGCTGGCAGTCTCCTCCGCCATCACAAAGTCCACACCCGGAGAGCGGTGCAACTGAGAGACAACGACACGCTCAGCCCCGTTGATGATGAACTCACCACCCCCAATCATGATGGGAATATCACCGAGATACACTTCTTCCTCAACTGGTTGCTCTTTGACCAGTCGCAACCAGATACGGAACGGCATTCCGTAGGTCAGTTTGAGCTGACGACATTCGTCGGCTGTATAGCGAGGCTTACCCAGCTCATACTTCACATAATCCAATCGGAACTGGCCATCATAGCTCTCAATTGGAAAGACTTCGCGCAAGATGCCTTCCAGACCGAAATTCAGCCGATCTCGCGCGGGGCGGTCAGCCTGCAGAAAACGGCTGTAAAATGCCGTTTGAATCTGAGTCAGTCCAGAAATCTCGTACTCGGCCTGAATTTTCCCGAAGTTTCGAACCGTATCCTGGTCGATCGTACGAATAGACGGAATCGCCATACCACCTGCCCTAAACTCAAAATCGCTTGTTCAAAACCAACTTCAAATCAGATCTGCAACAGACCATCCGCGAAAAAGCGCGCGACGAAAGGCACCTACCGACTACCAGTAGCTGCCTCAATCACCACGAACCGCATTGATGAACAACGGCTCAATGACACGAATTGTCGAGCCTTCATAGACCTGCAGAACCAACGCAATGCCGCACAAATGCAGTGCAAACGAACATCTGATCGGGGAAAATACCCCGATCAGATATTAACGAAAAGCTCTGCTACAACCGTCGCAAACAACAGACTATTTCAGCTCGCAAGTACCGCCAGCCGCTTCAACTTCTGCCTTCAGCTTCTCAGCATCTTCCTTGGCGATACCTTCCTTCAACGGCTTTGGAGCGCCTTCTACAAGGTCCTTGGCTTCTTTCAGACCAAGACCCGTGACAGCTCGCACAACCTTGATCACAGCGATCTTATTGTCGCCAAATCCGGTCAGAACGACGTCGAACTCTGTCTTCTCAGCAGCAGCAGCAGGAGCATCGCCAACAGGAGCAGCCATCATGACAGCACCACCGCCAGCAGGCTCGATACCATGCTTCTCCTTCAGGTAGTCCACTACCTTTTTTGCTTCGAGCAAAGTCAGCCCAACAATCTTGTCACCAAGCTCAATTGTGGCTGCGTCGAACTCAGTGGCAGCATCAGTAGACATCTCTAAGAACCTTTCCCTTGTAGTAACTCGCTTTTCGCATCAACACAAGAACCGGCGGACACATCAAATCCGCACTTTAAACTACGCTTCCTTCTCGGAAATCGTCTTCAACTGGCCAGCAAGCTGACCCCCCGGACCCTGCAGGCAACCGGCGAGCAATGCACCAGGAGCAAGCATACAACTAGCCAACTGACCAATTGTTTCCAACCGCCCGGCACTCTTACTCAGAACTTCGACGCCCTTTGCATCGATGGGCTGGCCTTCTGTCGTGCCGCCCTTGATCTCAAGGTTCTTCCATTCCTTTGCATACCCAGCGGCCGCCTTTGCAAGCGCCACAATGTCCTCAGCACCCCAAAGAAGGGTCGAAGGACCAGCGAGCACGCCATCAAGGCCCTCAACGCCACTTCGCTTCAGCGCGTTGAGAGCAACGGAATTCTTTACTGTCAACGCAGAAAGTCGGGCTTCCCGCAGACTCAGACGCCACTTGTTCGCAGAGACGGCATCGAGTTTCGACACGTCCACAACAACAAAGTCCTTAGCCTCGCCCACGCGCGACTGAATATCAGAGATCAACATATCCTTGATGCGACGACTCATCGATCCACCCTACCCTTTTTGCAACCCCTGAACTCAACCCGGCAACTCTAAACAGCAACAGAAATCGCCGGCATCATCGTCGCAGTCACCACGACTCCCCGAACGTAAACACCCTTGGAGCTATTCGGCTTCAGTCCGCGAATATAGGCCAGCAGGGACTCAATATTCTCAGTCAGCTTCTGCGAGTCGAATGACAGTTTTCCGACGACGCAATGCACATTCGAACCAGAATCCACGCGGAACTCGACCTTACCAGCCTTGTATTCACGCACAGCCGTCTCGACGTCCTGAGTCACAGTACCAGCCCGCGGACTGGGCATCAAACCACGGGGACCAAGCACACGACCGAGCGGACCAACCACACCCATCATATCAGGAGTAGCAATCGCAACATCGAATTCCAGCCACCCAGCCTTAATCTTGTCCGCCAGCTCTTTGCCACCGACAAAGTCAGCACCCGCGTCTTCGGCGATCTTCACATTCTCACCCTGTGAGAACACAAGGACACGCTGCGCCTTACCGATACCGTGCGGCAGCACGATTGAACCACGAACGATCTGGTCTGCCTGACGTGGATCCACACCCAGCCGAACAGCAATCTCCACTGTCTGGTCAAAACCACAGCGTTTGATCCCCTTCGGCAGAGAATCTTCCAGAGTCTTGAGCGCCGCCACAGCCGCATCCAGCTGTACAACACCAATCTCCGACGCCTTCTTCTCCAGAACACTGACGCGCTTCGACCGTCGAGACATAATGCCACCCAAAACAAATCTATTCAGACAACAAAAAACTAAATCAGACTAGTCAACAACTTCCAATCCCATACTCCGAGCGGTCCCGGCAATCATCTTGCGGGCCTGCTCCACGGAAGAAGCATTCAAGTCAGCGAATTTCTTCTGGGCGATATCATCAAGCTGCGCGACAGTAACCGTCCCAACCTTGTTTCTGAGGGGATTCCCGGAACCCTTCGCAATACCCGCCGCCTTCTTCAGCAAGACGGCAGCTGGCGGGCTCTTCAGTATGAACTCGAACGAACGATCGTTGTACACAGTGATCACAACAGGCACAGTCACGCCCATCATGTCACGAGTCTGCTCATTGAACTGCGAAACAAACTGCCCAATATTCACGCCATGCGGACCAAGCGCAGTACCCACAGGAGGAGCAGGAGTTGCCTGCCCACCAGTGACCTGAACCTTAATCTGTGCAGTCACCTGCCGCTGCTTGCCCATTTTTTTAACCAGTCCCAAAACTTAGACCGACTCAACCTGCCAATGATCCAACTCGACCGGAGTGGAACGACCAAATATCTCGATCAGAATCGAGACCTTACCATTATGCTCATCAACCGCCTCAATCGTTCCCTCGAAGCTCTCAAACGTCCCCTCCCGAATCTTGACCAGATCACCCGTCGAAAACGGAATCCTTACCTTCGGTGCGCTTGTAGAATCATCCTTCATCCGACCGAGCATCCGGTCAACTTCATGCTGCTCCATCGGCAAAGGCTTGCCCGCAGCACCAGCGAAGTCACCAACACCACCCGTGTCGCGAACCAGATACCAGGTTTCATCATTCAGAATCATCTGAATCATGATGTACCCAGGAAACAACTTCCGATCGTGCTCGCGTGAGCTTCCACCCCGGGTATCCTTCACCTTTTCGGAAGGAATAACAATCTCGCCGAAATACTCTTCGAGCTCCTCAAGCTTAATCTTCTTCAGCAACGCGTCACGAATAGTACGCTCACGGTTCGTCTGGACCTTGAGAACATACCAGAGCATCTCGCCGGCTGCTCCGCCGCCAACCTCATCCTCTGCCATGCCCTGAACCCCCGTCTCACTAAGCCCTGATTTTTTCGAAGCGGCGTATCGTGACCATCACCACAACAGAATTCAACCCGTCACTGCCGCTGAATGCAAACTTGGGAAAGAGCCGCCAGGAAAAGGCAATCAGTACTGAATAAACCCAATGAACTTAAACAGACCCTGCCAGACAAGATCAATCACAAACAAGAACGCCCCCAGGGAGAACATAGTCACCAGAACGACAACCGTCGCCTGAATAACCTCCTGCCGAACCGGCCATGAAACCTTATCCAGCTCGGACTCAACAGAGACGAGGAAGTCGGCAAATCGCGGAAAGTTAACACCGCGAAAAGCCACCCACGTACATACAGCCCAAACAGCCAAAGGCACGCCAACCTGAACGCTCTTGTCAGCAAAACCCAGAGGGCCATTCGCCAGCGTAATGCAACCCAACGCAGCCAAAATCGCCACACCGAAGAATGTAAACTGCCGAACCATTCGACCCTGGCTCGGCTTGTATACGTTAAAGCGGAACAGCTCGGGCAAGATTGAGAACCCGACTTCTTTGCTTGACATACCCAACCCAGACCATGAATGCCGGACAGCCACCGACGGACGAACGAAACAAATGAGCAGTGAACTCAAAACACGGGCGGAGGGACTTGAACCCCCAACCTGCGGATTTGGAATCCGCTGCTCTGCCAATTGAGCTACACCCGTAGGCAAGCATTACTTCTTGCGAGATTCCTTATGCACCGTATGACGGCGAAGCTTTGGGCAGTACTTCATCAGCTCAAGCCGCTCCGTACCGCGCGTTTCCTTGATCACGCGGTAATTCCGCGTCCCGGTTTCAGTACATTCCAGCCAAACATACTCACGCATCACGACACTCCGCCAAATACAAGACTGCCCGCCCAGCCATCTGAACAGGCAGCCTCAATGACCACACAAGATTACTCGAGAATCTTCGTCACAACACCCGAACCGACAGTACGTCCACCTTCGCGAATCGCGAAACGGCTGCCATCGACAAGAGCGATCGGCTTACCCAACTCCACCTCAACCTTAACATTATCACCGGGCATACACATTTCTGCACCACCCAGCAACTTGGTTGTACCAGTCACGTCGGTTGTTCGGAAGTAGAACTGCGGACGATAACCGCTGAAGAATGGAGTGTGTCGACCACCCTCTTCCTTGCTCAATACGTACACCTCAGCCTCAAACTTGGTGTGCGGCTTGATTGAATTCGGGGCAGCCAGAACCTGACCACGCTGAACGTCATCCTTCTTCAGACCACGAAGAAGAAGACCAACATTGTCACCAGCCTGACCTTCATTCAAAGTCTTCTGGAACATTTCAACGCCAGTCACGGTCGTCTCAGCAGTATCGCGCAGACCGATAATCTGAACTTTTTCACCCACTTTAATAACGCCGGACTCAATTCGACCCGTCGCAACAGTACCACGACCTTCGATTGAGAAGACGTCTTCGACAGCCATCAAGAACGCCTTGTCAGCTTCACGAGCCGGCTCAGGAATATAGGAATCCAGAGCTTCCATCAGGTTCGTGATACACTGGCTGTATGTATCGTCAGCAGGGTTATCCAAAGCTCCCTTAGCATTACCTCGAACCAGAGGAATGTCATCCCCAGGGAAGCCATACTTCGTCAGCAACTCCCGGACTTCCATCTCAACCAACTCAAGCAGATCCTCATCGTCAACAAGGTCACACTTGTTGAGGAACACAACCAGAGCCGGCACATTCACCTGACGAGCCAGAAGAATATGCTCTCGGGTCTGAGGCATCGGACCATCAGCGGCCGAAACAACCAGAATGGCCCCGTCCATCTGAGCGGCACCGGTAATCATGTTCTTGATGTAGTCGGCGTGCCCGGGACAGTCGATATGAGCATAGTGACGATTCGGAGTTTCATACTCCACGTGGCTCGCAGCAATCGTTACCGTCTTTGTTGCGTCTCGAACCGTACCACCCTTTGCGATATCAGCATAGCTCTTGGCACCAGCCAGCCCCTTCGCAGACTGAACAGCCAGAATCGCCGCAGTTGTAGTCGTCTTGCCGTGGTCAATATGACCAATTGTACCCACGTTGACGTGCGGCTTTGTTCGCTCAAACGTACCCTTTGCCATCCCCTGAACTCCACATCATCTACGCCAGGACACGCAATCAACGCCCGGCAAAACCTACTTAAACAAACAATCCACGGTAGCCCACACGAGCCACCAACACATCAACGGCAAAAGCTGCTGATGGGACTTGAACCCATGACCTCGTCCTTACCAAGGACGCACTCTACCAACTGAGCTACAGCAGCAATCTCCGCATTCAAAACACAAAAGAAGAGCGGGCGATGGGAATCGAACCCACACAGCCAGCTTGGAAGGCTGGAATTCTACCATTGAACTACGCCCGCACAGATGCCAGAGAACCGACACCCAGCAGTGGGGGAAGCAGGATTCGAACCTGCGAAGGCTAAGCCACCAGATTTACAGTCTGGCCCATTTGGCCGCTCTGGTATTCCCCCTATAAACAAACAACCACACAGAATGCCTCGCAAAACAAACCCGAGAGGCACCCGAAGCTAGCGGAGGGACTTGAACCCACAACCACCGGTTTACAAAACCGGAGCTCTGCCAATTGAGCTACGCTAGCGCAGACCGGAAGCGAGCCGCGGAGTATAGCAACCCGATTCCTTCAGGCAAGGCAGATCCGCCAAACGATTCAACTGCGATCAAACAACCCACTCGCGGGAATTCGCAGGACCTTTCAGTCAGGGTTCTCCCCGAACAAACCGTGCCACATGAATCAGGCGTCTCCGCACTGCGTCGAAAACGATCCTCATTCAGTCGGCGATCTCCGGCCGAAACTCAAATGAATCTATCAAATCCCAGGAATGTCAACCTTCCGACGCTCTGCGATTTTCCTGAGTTTTTCCAGAGTCTTCACTTCGATTTGGCGGACGCGCTCCTTGGTGACTCCAAGTCGGCTTCCGATCTCTTCCAAAGTTTCCGGCTCCATGCCGGCCTCAAGCCCAAAGCGACAGGCAATTACCTTCTGCTCTCGACCATTCAATTCCCCCATAAGTTCGCGAATCGCGTCCTTTTGAGCGAGATTCATCCGCTCATCCGCAAAAACTGCGGATCTGTCGTCCGCGGACTGAAGGAAAACTTCGTCATTTCCGGTCCGAAATCTTTCCAGGCGAGTATGCTCGGCTGGAACGGACCGAGCAAAATTCTTCATGATCGCCCACGAAGCGTAAGTGGAAAACTTGTTTCCCCGTGAATAGTCGAATTTTTCAACCGCCCGGATCAGGCTCATATTTCCGTCGCTTACCAGCTCAAAGAAGTTCATTCCTGGTTTTAGATGGCGCTTGGCAATTGAAACCACTAACCGGAGATTAGACCGAATCAACAGATTTTTCACCTCCGCGATCCTCTGCTGAAGCGACTCAAGTTCTCCGATTACCTTTAATGCCGGGCGTTTGACATCCAAAGAGGACTGAAGCTCCGTGAAACGGAACTTCAGGTAGTTCATCAGACGAAAGTAATGCTGCTCCTGAGGTTTGTTCAGCAAAGGAACCTTGTACAAATCAGCCAGATAGGGAGGCAATCCGGAAGGTGGCTTCTGTACGCCAGCCCCGCCGTCATACGCAGGGGGAACTGCGCAGATCGTTGAGTCCGCATCGTCGCACCGAAACTCTTCGCTGTCCATGTAATCCATCGCCACAGACTTGAGACGAATGGCACGGACTTCGGAAAGTATTCCGTGGATCTCAGGGCGACTGCGGGAAAATCGTTTTGCAAGGTCGGCAACCGCTACCCCCTTTTGAAACATCTCGAACGCCATCTCCTTATGCTCCCAGAGCATTGGCGTTTCCCGGCGTCCAAAAATCGCGTTCTCCGGAAAGCGACTGTCGTAATCCCGCAGGGTATAACGGATCGTCTCTACCGCACGGCCGAACTGAACGGACAGTTGTCTGGAAATCTCTGTCAAACACAGCCCCTGGCGAGCCAGATCTCGTGCCGCTGTGACGAGGGATTCTTTTTCTCGCTCGGTCATCTGAGAAAAGGATGCGCCACGGCCGACTTCACCCGGATGCATTCGAATGAACTCCTGCAACGAAGATTCCAGTACTCCAAGCCGCTTCCTGCCATTCACATAGAACCAGCGGCCTGGGAGACCTCGATTTCTCCAGCGAGAGACCGTCTTCGTCGAAATGCTTAATCGCTCACTCACCTGCTCCACGGTCAGCACGGGCTCATCGACTGAATCGGGGGACAGGCGGAGACTCTCCGACAGATCCTCGATCATGCAACGCAAATCGTGCGCAAGCTCTTCGCCTGAAATGACTTCTGACGCCGCACTGCTGCTGGGGCGATAGCCGGTGATTTGCTCACAAACATCGGAAAAGGAGTAGGTCTGACTGGGGACGACTGTCAACAGCAGCCTTTCTGCGGCGTCCAGCTGCGATGAGCGCACAGACTTGGGAGTGAAACGGCCCTGCTGATCAGCCAACGTCTTCAGGCGAGAATTCAGATATTGCGGCATTCTCATCTGCTCCTTTTTTTGAACCACCCGGTAGGTGGCATCCTTGATGCAACGGATTCTGTCGTGCTTCGGCCTGGCCAAACCAGGCTTCCGAGCAGAAGAATCCTTCGCAAACACCATGCCAGGTCAGACCCGAGCCGCCGCATTGCCTTAACGCACCTGATTACCGGCATAATCCGCCAACGGCGGCAAAGGAACGCGTTGCAATGCCACAGCTCAGTCACTGGTACTTGTAAATACGTAAATTGGAGACGCACGAATTACAAAAAATGTTCAGGGAGTTCGCCTCGATCCACAAAACCACCGCCATTCCGTTTCACGTTTCGCTAAACTCCTGGAATCCGCCTGCCAACCGTATCAATATCGCAACAGTGCATCACATTGATGACAATAGACTTGCGAACTTGCGACACTGCTGAATTCAGGAGATATCGATGGGACCAGATACCGGTCATGTGTTTCTCCTGTTCGGCTGCATCGTGGCTTTCTTTGGTATTTGCATGGTTGGCTGGCACGTCAGGCAGCATCGCCGCCATCAGGAGGATCTGGAATTAAGCGCAAGCGACCAGCGTTTCTTCGACCATCAGTACAGGCGACGTATGCAGACGTCGGCCCTGACCGTGACTCTGGGCGCGCTGATATCACTTTGGGATACGTTGCCAGCGGTGGCAGAATCCCCAATATTTGCCACGTTTTACGTGCTTGGACTGCTACTACTGGCATTCTGGCTCGTTCTGCTGGCTTTCAGTGACGCCGTAGCAAGCCGGGTTCATGTCAGCCAGTCGCTGCGGCGGAACCAGAAGGCCCATAAGGCCCTGCATGATGCTGTCGAAGAACTTCGCCGGCAGCAACGGCTGGATTTTCATGGCGACGAGCATCGCCGCGATAATTCCCCACCCGAATAGCAAAGGAGGTGCGAAGCTGTGGCTTCGCACCTCCTTCAGGAATTTATTTCAACCAGACACCCTGAGCCTGGAGCGCTGCCCCAGGACTCGGTTACGGAATGATCAGGATCAAACCAGCCATTGCCGCCACCTGCATGAATGTGGCCTCTTCGTTGAAGGGAATCTGATAATGCTTCTTCGGGGCGCATTCACCCGGTCGGTAGTAGCCAAGAGTGTACTCTTTCGCGTGAACCGGATGCAGGGTCATTTGGTAGGGAAGTCTCACAAGCTGGGTCGCAAATCGCCCCGTTGACGCAAAAGGCTGAATCAGAGGGTGGTACGTATGCCCATATCGTTCCAGGGCGGGATCTTCAAAGTAGAGGGGATTGTGGTAAAGATTGGTCGGCGCCCACTGCAAAACCGTCGGCGCGCTAACGCGGGCAACGTATGCCCCGTTGTCCATCTTCTCATCAAAGTCTTCCGGCAATTTGTCTCGGACACCCTCAAGAGCGTAGTCAAGCGTTGGTTGAATTCTGGAAATATCACGCGTCAACCGCGCGAGTGCGCTCGTTTCCGAGGACGTCTCCTGCGCAGAAGCCTGACGAACGGGACCGAATTCAATGAGGCGTGGAGTCACGTCATACGTCGCGACATCAGGTTCAATTTGTGGGGGCAATGTATGGTCGTCGATGACTGGCTGTACGTTCTGCTGCCACCAAATGACCGCGCCAACCGGTTCATCGCAGGAATAGTCGGGGCAAAGCACCGCGTCCATATGTCGGCGGTAGTGCTGACTCCATGTATAGTAGGAGACCGGAGCATGCGAATGATTTAGAGCCAGATCCGTCCCGAAATGCCCCGACGGATAGCCATCGGCAGCCGGAGCCGCGTCAAACTCAGTTGTCAACACGCCGGGAAGGACCATCGGAGCCGGCTCGACGGCTGAATGTTCGTCTTGCAGTGTTATGGCAGGGGGAACCTGCGCGATTCGCAACGGAGCCGCCGGTAAATCCTGCTGAAATGCTGTCTGCCGTATTCCGGAATCAGATGAATCGACGTAGTCCGCCAGTCTTATCTGCGGTGCCCGCGCGTTTAAGGGCACAGCCCGCTGCGAGCTACGAACGTCCGGTTGAGACCGATTTCGCCATTCTCCGCCATCCGCAGATCCAGCCAGCGTGAGAGTTGAAACAGCCGCCCCCACGACCGCCAGCCTGGGCAGACGCATCAGGCCTTTACGTGAATACTTAGTTGTGATCTCCGGGAGTATGCTCCACAGAGTAGTTCGGAGCTTCCTGAGTGATGGCAATGTCATGAGGATGGTTCTCCCTAACCGAAGCCGCGGAAATCTCGATGAAGCGAGCCTTCTCGCGAAGATCCTGCGTCGTCCTGACGCCTACATAGCCCATTCCAGATCGCAGGCCCCCAGTAAGCTGGTAGACGAGCGGCTGCAGAGCACCTTTATACGCAACACGACCTTCCACACCCTCCGGAACCAGCTTTGACTGGTCGCCGTTCGGCGCTGAACCCTGTCGATAACGTTCACTACTTCCTTTAACCATGGCTCCAAGCGACCCCATACCGCGGTAACGCTTGAAACTGCGGCCCTGAAAAAGAATCATTTCACCCGGGCTTTCATCAACTCCCGCCAGCAAGCCACCAATCATGACGGTCCATGCACCAGCAGCCAGAGCCTTTGTAATATCCCCGCTGAAACGGATTCCTCCATCCGCGATAACTGGTATATCGGCAGACTTCAGTGCTTTCGCCGCATTCGCTATCGCCGAAAGCTGAGGAACACCAATTCCTGAGATGATTCGGGTCGTACAAATGGACCCCGGGCCAATTCCCACTTTCACCGCGTCCGCTCCCGCATCCGCCAGCGCCTTCGCGCCTTCCTCGGTCGCAATATTCCCCGCGATGACATCAATGTTCAGTGTTTTCTTGATCGCCGCCACGGTTTCGATGACATTCTTAGAGTGCCCATGTGCACTATCGACCACAAGGACGTCTACACCGGTTTGGACAAGTTTGGCCGCCCGGTCAAGATCGTAGACCCCAACCGCCGCGCCAACACGCAAACGACCGCGCGAATCCTTCGATGCACGCGGATACTGCACGTTCTTATCAATATCCTTAATTGTGATCAGCCCTTTGAGCTGATAGTCCGCATCCACGAGAAGCAGCTTTTCTACCTTGTTCTCCAGCAAGATACGCTCAGCCTCTTCAAGGCTGGTTTCTTCGGATGCAGTTACAAGGTTGTCTTTGGTCATGACCTCCGAGACTGGGCGATCCTTCGAGTCCAGGAAACGAAGGTCTCGGCGTGTAAGAATGCCCACCAGTCGACCATTTTGTGTGATTGGAACGCCGCCGATATTTCTCTCATCCATGAGTCGAACGGCTTCGCCGGCCGGTGTTTCCGGGGGAAGTGTGACCGGATCGACGATCACTCCGTGCTCGCTGCGCTTAACACGATCAACCTGCAGAGCCTGTTGCTCGATACTCATATTCTTGTGAATAATGCCGATCCCACCCAATTGCGCCATCGCGATGGCCATATCGCTTTCGGTGACCGTATCCATGGGACTGCTGATCATCGGTACATTCAGAGGGATGTTTCGCGTCAGAAACGAGCTGATATCGACGTCTGACGGAACCACATCGCTGTATCCGGGTTCCAGCAGGACGTCGTCAAATGTCAATCCGCGGTATGAAATTCGATCGTGCATGTTCAATCTCCTCACTCTGAGTGATTTCGCCTGTTCGAATGCGAATGAATTCGCTTCGCTCGTCTGCCCCGGCCTTGCGACTTGCCGGAATCAGTCTGTTTCTTCTGTGGCCGACTCGTCAACCGGGTCCGATACCTCGGACTCATCTTCAACCTCGGTGTCTTCAACCTCGGTGTCCTCAACCTCGGTGTCCTCAACCTCGGTGTCCTCACTTTCAGACTCCGGCTGCAGCCCCCTGGCGGAGAACACCTCAAACACCCTGTTCGCCAGTTCCACCAGATCAGACACCCCCATCTTTTCAGCGCGGCGTTCCGGAGGAATGTTCAGGTCCAGCATCAACTGATCAATTTCTTCTCTGGTCAGCTGCTTGCGGTACATGCGTACCAGCACGCCCCGAAGAAGCTTTCTTCGATGGTGGAAAAGCCGACGCAGAAAATCCAGAAAGAATCTGCGGTCGGCAATCCTGCGGGTGAGTTCTTCGTCTTTCCAGACGCTGACGATCGCAGAATCGACGCCAGGGCGAGGCCAAAACACCTTTGGGCTCAATTTGCGGAGAATCTTGACGCTTGTCTGCGACTGCATCCATACTGACAGTGCTCCGTAACTGTTGCGGCCCTCAGACGCCGCCATCTTTTCCCCCAGCTCCCATTGAATGGTTGTGACCATGCGCTGCCAGGGCAAATCCGAGGCGACCAGATTGCTCATCACCGGTGTGGCGACGCTGTAGGGCAAATTTGCAACCAGCTTTAGTTGTGATCCCGGAATTGCTGCCAGCTTTTCCCGAATGACCTGAACGACTTCCGGATCAAAACTGTTCTTATTCTTCAGGATGTCCTTATTGATCAGGGTCACGTTGGTACAGTCCTGCGTCGCGTACGTCGTGAGCGCAAACATGTTTCGATCGATCTCGACGGCAATGACATGCCCTGCCTGCGCGGACAGGAACGTCGTCATTCCCCCGGTCCCCGTGCCGACTTCGAGAACGACGTCCTTTGGCCCCAGGTTCGCGCTGCGAACAGCAAACTCGATCAAGTTCACATCGATCAGGAAATTCTGCCCTAGGTCTCCGCGCGGATTAAAGCCGTGGGCCTTGAACAGCGCCATGAGATAGGATCGCGTTTGGCGCTGGACATCTTTCATGAATCGTTTTGTCCCGTGGGGAGCATTGGATGATGCTGAAGCAACTGGGCCACATACTTGCCCAGAATGTCATTCTCGATATTCACTCGATCGCCCGTTTTTCGACAGCCGAGCGTGGTGATCTGCAGAGTGTGAGGAATAAGGGCCACCGAAAATCGACCGGGCTCAACGAGAACGAGTGTCAGACTGACGCCGTCGATTGCAACGGAACCTTTCGGGACCATCAACCGAGTGATGGCTGTGTCGGCCCGAAAATACATGTCCACCCATTCGTCATTGCGTTCGATCCGATCGACCACCGCGGTCCCGTCAACGTGTCCCTGAACAAAATGCCCCCCAAGTCTCGCTCCCACAGAGAGTGAACGCTCGAGATTTACGGTATCTCCAACCTTCAAATCACCCAGGTTGGTCTTCGCCAGGGTTTCCTCACCCGCCTCGAAGTCGAGGCAGCCTTCGTCAATGCGGACGACGGTCAGGCAGCAGCCACTGTTCGAGATACTGTCACCAATACTGATGTCAGTCGTCGAAAAGCTGTCCGGCTCAGGAGAAATGGTGAAGCGCAATCCGGCTGGCAATGAGGCGATTTGCCTGACAATGCCCTGTCCTTCAACGAGGCCGGTGAACATGATTCGCAGATTCAGTAGAGTACAACGAAAACAATTGGAACGTATCAGAAGTCCAACTGCAGTGAGAAGAGAATGGAGCCCATCGCCACAATCGGCCGTGCTCCGTTTCGTTGCATGCGAAGTCTAACAAGCTGCCAACGGATTGCACGCAGGCATGATGAATTTCCGGGATTAGCTAATCGGCTTGGGATAGCCCGACTTTACACGCTCTGGTTAGACTCTGACGCATGTCGATCCTGATTCAGATACCCCGAATTCTGGGGAAATACACCAACGGCCAGGAGCAGTTCTCCGTCGAAGCCCGCTCGCTGCGCGCCGCTCTAAATGAAATCAAACATCGACACCCTGCCCTTTACTCCTGCATCTGCGATGAAACAGACACCGTTCGGACGCACGTCAATTTGTTTGTGAACAACGAGATCGTTGTCGACCGTAAAACACTGGCGTTGGCACTCAAACCGAATGATGTCGTTTCTGTTTTTCAGGCCGTTTCCGGAGGCTAAACCCATGGCGGATCGTCTTCTCATCAGCATCGGAACAAAAAAGGGCGTTTTTATCGCGGAATCCGCCTCAAATCGACGAAGTTTCAGGCTGAAAGGACCATTCGGCCAGGGCGTCGCAGTTTACACGACGATGATCGACACCCGTTCTGACTCTCCGCGAGTCTTCGCGTCCAGCTGTAATCCCTTCTTCGGCATGAAGCTGCTCGTTTCCACGGATCTGGGCGGCAAATTCAAGGAGACAAAATCCGCACCGACCTTCCCGGACAAAGACGGCCGCGCAATGGCCAACATCTGGTCGCTGGAACCGGGAGACAACAGAAAAGAACTCTGGTGCGGCGTTGAACCTGCCGCCCTGTTCCACAGCACAGATAATGGAAACTCCTGGGATCTGATTCGTGGGATCAGCGACCATCCCCATTCGCGGCAGTGGCAGCCAGGAAATGGCGGTCTGTGCCTGCACACCATCGTTCGCGAATCCGGTCGGATGCACCTGGGTATTTCAACCGGAGGGCATTACATGAGCGAAGACGGGGGGCAGAGTTTTGAGGCTGCCAATGCTGGCGTTGGAGCAGGGTTCGTACCGGATCCCTACCCGGAATTTGGCCAATGCGTTCACAAGATCGTCGCCCCAGCGTCCGCTCCCGGGCGTCTTTACATGCAAAACCACGGTGGCTGGTCAGAATGGCATGGCCCCGGAGGTCCTCGCCCAAACATTGGTGTACTAAGAAGTGACGACCACGGAAAAACCTGGTACTCCATCGCGAAAGGCCTGCCATCGGATTTTGGCTTTCCGATTGTCGTACATCCTCATAACCCGGACGTCGTTTATGTCATGCCGCATGAGCCGATGACGCGCACCTGCCCCGGCGGCTCGCCTGCTGTATGGAGAAGCCAAAACGGTGGAAAGTCGTGGCAAAAAATGGCGAAAGGGATGCCCGGAAAGAACAGCTACATCACGGTGCTGCGTGACGCCATGACCATTGACGAATTCAAATCCCCCGCTGTTTACTTTGGAACAACAACCGGACAGCTTTGGCTGGGCCGAGACGGTGGCGAAGAATGGAGCTGTCTCTTCGATTCCCTTCCGCCAGTCTGCAGTGTGAAAGTGGCAACGATCTGACGATCCCCTGAATCCTTCATCAACGGAAAATGGCGATGCCGGGCACTGACACCACGCTCATCGAACGAATTCGTTTGTTCATGAAGAAACGCAAGGGCGTTACGGAACAGAAAATGTTCGGGAGCACCTGCTTTCTGATCAATGGCAACATGTGTGTCGGACCATGGAAGGGATCGCTGATTGTTCGGCTCGACAAGAAACTTCACGAACAGACACAGTCAGAACCTCATGTCAAACCCATGGATATCACAGGACGTGTGATGAAGGGCTGGGCAAGAATTCAGCCAGCGGGGATTGAATCTGACGACGACCTGAAATCCTGGATCGATCGCGCGGTGCGGTTTGTGAGGACACTTCCTGCAAAAGAAAAAACAGATGACTGCGATTGACGGCACCTTTGAGCCTGGTGATGGAGACCCTGACATTCAGAACAGCAGCATTCACAACAGCATTCATCTGGAAGGAGTTCGAGTCCACAACCTCAGGAATCTGACCCTGAATGTGCCATGCCACAAGCTCACGGTGATTTGCGGTGTCAGTGGTTCCGGTAAAAGCAGCCTCGCCTTCGATACGCTTTATGCAGAAGGCCAGCGGCGATACATCGAAACGTTCTCTCCCTACGCCAGACAGTTTCTGGATCGGATCGAACGGCCAGCCGTGGATCGGATCGATGGTATTCCACCCGCAGTTGCCATCCGACAGGATCAGCGCAACGCAGGCAGTCGAAGTACCGTAGGAACACGGACTGAGCTCCTGAACTACCTTCGACTGTTATTCACGCGCGCAGCGGATTGCATTTGCCCGGACTGCGACGTTCCTGTGAACGCCTTCACGCCGACATCGGCATCTCAATGGCTGCTTCGACATGCGTCAGGCCAAAGAGCAATGATCGCATTCGAACAGGATTTCGCAGACGACCCAACGAGCTCCGATGAGAAGATGGACTCGGTCACGCGCCTCAGGCTTGAGCTCGAATCGCTTCAGAGTCGTGGGTTCACGCGTGTCATCCGGGCTGACAAAATCCTTCGAGTTGAAGACTGTCTGGAGTTGATTGCGCCAGATTCACAGGCGAATCCACCACAACAGGCGAACCAGCCACAACAGGCGCTCCGTGTCGTTGTGGACCGCATTCGCATCGATGCCGAGTCGCCACAACGAATTGAAGAGAGCATTGAAGCGGCCTTTGCAGCGGGAGACGGAAAATGCATCGTGCTTATTCCCTCTTCCGGCTCCGAAAAACAGACTCCGTACAGGACAGTATCCATCGACAACAGCGAATGGATGATCCATCGATTCAGCCGCGAGCTTCAATGTGATTCCTGCCATCGGTCCTTTGCCATGCCGGTACCGGAATCTCTCAATTTCAATTCCCCTCTAGGAGCGTGTGCAAATTGTGAAGGTTACGGCAACGTTTCGACAATGACGTTAGAAAAAGTCGTTCCGGACGATTCGTTGTCGATTCGGGAGGGAGCCATCGCACCATGGAACTCGCCAGCATACGAACATGAACGACAGGAACTCATCGCACTCGCAAAGGAATACGGGCTTCCGGTCGACAAGCCGTTCCGGGAATTGAACAACACCCATCGTCAAATCATCCTGGACGGAGTACCCGAACGAAACTTCGGAGGACTCAGGGGTTTCCACCGCTGGCTTGTGCGGCATCGTTACAAGATGGGCGTTCGGGTTTTTCTGAATCGGTGGAGAAGCTGGGTACCATGCCATGCCTGTCAGGGAAGTCGGCTCAACGCGGATTCAGCGGTCCTGATTCTGGCCGGACGTCGCTTTACTGATATCCTTTGCCTTGAACTCTCGGAGCTGATGAACTGGCTGAACGAAGTTGTCGCGGGGCTGAGCGAAGATATCCGGCGGGCTCTTCGCTCAGTCATCGAACATCTCACCACTCGGCTGACGTTCCTCCTGGAATGTGGACTCGGATATCTCGCACTCGACCGATCCATGCGAAGCCTCTCAGGGGGAGAAGCTCAACGCGTGGTGTTGACCGCAGCGTTGGGTTCCGGTTTGATCAACACGCTCTACGTGCTGGACGAGCCAACCACCGGACTCCACGGCTCAGATACGCAAATGGTGATCCAGGCAACTCGCCAACTCACAACTGCGGGAAACACGCTCGTTGTCGTGGAGCATGATCCGCAATTTATCATGTCGGCCGATCATGTCATCGAAATCGGCCCGGCTGCCGGCGAAAATGGCGGCAACCTGATCTTCGAAGGCGCTCCGGCCCGGCTGCTGGAGATGGCGAATTCCGTGACCGCCTGCAAACTGCGTGAATTCCTGCACTCCGATGAAACGGAGGCGGCCACGCATGACGCGGGCACAGGAACTCCGCCAACGCCCCGGACAATACCACAGCCGTCGCAGACGCTTCGCATCCCCCAATACTGGCTCACGCTGACCAATGTGCAGTGTCATAACATCTGCGGCCTCGATGCCCGAATTCCGTTGCAGGTCATCGTGGCCGTAACCGGCGTCAGCGGCAGTGGAAAAAGTTCGCTTCTGGTCGATAGCCTCTACCCGGCACTTTGTCGACATTTGGGACAGGCGTGCGACCATGACAGCGATGGAACAATCGAACAATTGCTCGGTGCAGAAGAGATCGACAGCGTGGTGTTACTGGACCAAAGCCCGCTGCAGAAATCCACGCGAAGTATCCCGGTCACCTGGATCGGAGCCTTTGACGACATTCGCAAACTCATGGCCGAAACGCACGAAGCCAGAAAACGGAATTTTGCTCCCGGGACGTTCAGCTTCAATAGTGCTCGCGGTGGGCGGTGCGAGGTTTGCGAAGGACTGGGCATCATCACCGTGGAAATGCAGTTCCTTGCAGATATTCAGACAACATGTGAGCAATGTCAGGGGCGCCGGTTTCGCCCCGATGTCCTGGAAGTCAGGTATCGAGATCGATCGATCTTTGACATTCTTCAAATGACTTCAGACGAAGCGTTCGCATTTTTCAACGGACACAAACGAATTCAACAGCGACTTAACGCTATGCGCCAGGCAGGACTTGGGTACCTGCGACTTGGGCAACCGCTGTCGACACTTTCCGGAGGAGAAGCACAGCGGCTTCGCATCGCCTCACTTCTTGCCGGTGTGCCCTTGTCTGAAACGGAATCTGCTACCACTGACGGGAAGAAAAAGCGCGGACGCGATGGAGGACGCTCGTTGTTTATTCTGGATGAGCCATCGACCGGCCTGCACATGGACGATATCGATCGGCTGATGACGTGCCTCAATTATCTGGTGCAGACAGGTCACTCTGTGGTGCTGATCGAGCACGACGATTACCTGCTGAGCAAAGTTGACTATACCATTCAGATGGGCCCGGGAGCCGGACGTGCCGGCGGCAGAATTATCTGACCGGCCCCCTCCGTCCGTGATTACCACGCCGACCGCCGAATTTCTGGCGCTGCCGCCGAAAAATCCGCCGACAGCGCCGGTCAGGGAACTACGGCGGTTCCCGAAAACACACCAAAATCTCTCGGGAAACTCGGGATCCCGCGACCTGGAAGCAATATTCCTCACCGGAAACACGTTGGAACGCAATTTGCCTTTTCGTCCGATCCCAGCCCAGTCCGGTCCGGAGCAGGCGAGCAGACGCTCCGGCAATTCCTCAAATCGACATTCCGATCAGGCAGGCTTCCACTCCAGATGCAATCTGCAACAAGAACCCAGGTCATCAGCGGCTCGAACGCCCACCGCAGGATGATATCTCCCGGATTTACTCTGATTGAACTTCTGGTGGTCATTGCGATTATCGCCATCCTGATCGCACTGCTGCTTCCGGCTGTGCAACAGGCTCGCGAAGCAGCCCGAAGGATTCAATGCAGGAACAACCTCAAACAACTGGCCCTGGCTGTCCATAATTACGCAGATGTCTATTCGGCATTGCCCCCGAGCGCCTGTATCAATCCCGCCACCAGTGGCGCCGGGAACAATGGTTCGTGGGGAGTACACGGCCGAATTCTGCCCTATCTGGAACAGGGAAATCTTTATGCTCAGGTCGATCTTTCACTCGCATGGGACGGTCAAATGTCCATTGACGGACTGAAGATTCCTGCATTCGCCTGTCCCAGCGATCCACGAAGCGATGAAATTCGAAATGCGGGCCCTGGATTGCCAACCCTTTATCCCACAACCTACGGATTCAACTTCGGATCGTGGTTCGTTTTCAACCCGGCTACTGGAAAAGGCGGAGACGGTACCTTCTATCCGAATGCAAAACTGAAGTTTGCAGCCTTCTATGACGGAACAAGCTACACGCTGATGGCCTCCGAGGTGAAAGCCTGGACTCCTTATCGAAGAAATGGCGGGCCCCCCTCGACAACAATCCCCCAGACAATTGCTGAAGCCGAGACCATCATCGCCTCCGGTGGTCAGTTCAAGAATACGGGGCACACGGAATGGCCGGATGGTCGCGTTCACCACCATGGCTTCACGACGACAATGCAACCCAACGCGAAGACTCACTGTTCTGACGGGTCGACGAACTATTTAGAGTGTGACTTCAACTCAAATCAGGAAGGCCGAAATGGCCTATCCGGATCACCGACCTACGCCATCATCACTTCCCGTAGCTTTCATACGGGAACTGTCAACTCGGCTCTGGTGGACGGATCTGTTCGGACGATCTCTGAAAATATCGATCTGGGCGTCTGGCGAGCGCTGGGAACTCGCAGCGGGCGTGAAGTCATCGGGGAATTCTGATTCTCTGTTCCAAAAGAACATCATCCGTTGGCCTTCGTGCGGAATCAGCAATCACAATAAGTACTCAAACCATTCAGACAACTATCCACCGGTTTCAGCTATTTCGAAACCGCAATTTGCAATCAGGGTTACGAAAAATGATCAGGGCAATCTCTCCATCACGGAACTCACTCTTCAAACACTGCTTCTTCGCTCTGCTTGTGATCCCGTTCACTTCCTCGTTTTCCGGCGCACCGTATTCGGGTTCGACCCTGGTCGCGGACGAAACAGAGATCGCACCGATGCAGAAGAAAGCTCTGCAGTTTCTCGAAGTCACACAAAACGAAGACGGTTCCTGGACGCGATCCGATGCCGTTGGAATTACGGCTTTGGTCACGTCATCACTCATCGAAACCGGAAAGTCCGTCGATGACCCGATTGTTGCAAAGGCACTGAACTACCTCGTCAAAAACCAGCAACCAGAGGGTGGCATCTTTGCCGCGGGAAGTCGACACCAGAACTACGAAACCTGTATCGCATTGATGGCCCTGGCTGATGCCAACAAAGACGGTCGTTTCAATCAACACATAAAGAAGGCAGAGACATTTCTGCGAGGGCTGCAGTGGGATGAAGGCGAAGGCATCGAGTCCTCCGACGGAGCCTATGGTGGTGGCGGCTACGACAGCAAGCAACGCCCGGATATGTCCAACACGCAGTTCCTTGTGGAAGCGTTGAAAAAAGCGGGCGTCAAAGAAGACGACCCCGCCATGCAGAAAGCGCTGATCTTTGTCTCCCGGGCTCAGAACCTGGAATCCGTACACAACACCCTGCCCTTCGCAGGCAAAATCAATGATGGCGGGTTCATCTACACACCAGCCAAAGGCGGCGAATCCAAAGCAGGCAATGACGACAACGGAGGAATGCGATCTTACGGCAGTATCACCTACGCTGGCCTGAAAAGCCTGATCTTTGCCGGCCTGAAGAAAGACGACCCAAGGGTGAAAGCGGCAACCGATTGGATCCGAAATCACTACACACTGTCCGAAAACCCCGGTATGGGACAACAGGGTTTGTTCTACTATTTTCACACCTTCGGCAGGACAATGAGCCTCATCAGCAATGATCAGGATTTTGTCGATTCAAAAGGTCAGAAGCACGACTGGAAGACGGAGTTATCCAACCGCCTCAGGGATCTTCAACAGCCAAACGGCAGCTGGACCAATCCTGCTGATCGCTGGTACGAGGGAGATCCAAACCTGGTGACAGCCTACTGCCTGCTTGCGCTTAGCTACTGCGACTGAAAGCTTTGGCGATCAGCACACTTGCGGAGTCATCCAGGGCCCGATTCAAATCCGACCCGGACGCTGTCGTTTTGCCGCGCACGATGTCACAATGGCCGCCCTTTGTTGCGATTGTGGTTTCGGCCTGTTTGTGCGAGTCATGCGATGTTCGGCATTTCGAAGTTTTCATTGATTTTCGTTGGGTTCCTGCTTGCTGGCCTCGTTGTCCCCCGTGACTTCGCTGTGGCACAGCAGGATCAGAAGGCACCGACGCAGGAAGAACGGGACCAATTGCAGGATGGGTTGAAGAAACTCAGCCAGCTAATCGACGCGCTGCGAACCGTCGATCGGATGGAGAATCGCACCCAACGTGCGTTATTCGCCGACGTTGCGGTTTTCGCAAAGGCAGTCGAATGGCAACTGCGACACGACGAATTCTTTAAGCCCGACTACGTCAAACAGGCCCAACGGGCAATTGAAACCGGAATATCCCGCGCACAAAGCCTGGCTGATGAAAAGGCTCCGTGGGTCGTGCAGGAAGGTTCGACAATTCGCGGCTATGTCAGCAAAGTGGATCAGTCCATTCAGCCGTATGCCATCACGCTGCCAGCAAACGTAAACCCACGGGATGGAAAAAGATGGCCGCTTCATGTCGTGCTGCATGGCCGAGCCAATCAAATGAACGAAGTGAACTTCATCTCGAAGTTCGAAGGCCGGACACCCAGAACGCCAGTCCACTGGATTCAGCTCGACGTCTACGGTCGCGGCAGTAACGCTTACCGATGGTCCGGTGAGACAGACGTCTTCGAAGCCATAGCCGACGTCAAACGCCGGTTCCGAATCGACGAGAATCGAATCACCCTGCACGGCTTTTCCATGGGCGGAGCGGGAGCATGGCATCTTGGAATGCATTACCCACATCTCTGGTCGTCCGTCGGACCGGGAGCCGGTTTTGTTGACTTCTACAAATACCAGAATCAGTCGGATCGACTACCGGCATGGCAGCATCAAACCCTCGGGATTTACGACGCTGTCGATTATGCTCTGAACGCAGCAAACGTACCGGTGTGTACCTACGGAGGTGAAATTGATCCTCAGCTGGCGGCGAGTACCACAATGGCTGAGGCCGCACGAGAAGAGGAAGTTGAAATCAAGGTCATTGTTGGCCCCGGAATGGGACATAAGTTTGACCCAAAGAGTCAGCAGGAATTCATGGCGTTTCATATCGAGAAGTCCGAAGCGGGACGCCCTTCTGTTTACGATCGACGCCACATTCGATTCACGACGCGCACTCTTCGGTACAACACATGTGACTGGCTGACCATCGAAGAAGTCGAAACGGTTTACGCTCCTTCGACCATTGATGCCAGAATCAATTCCGATGGTGATGTTGAAGTGAATACATCGAACATTACGGCCTTCCGGCTGAATCGAGACATCGCCACGAATGCCATCATTGACGGAACACTCCTTCCATGCCGGACTGCTGCCGATGGGTTATTGCCCGACGTTTGGTATCAGCGCACCGAAGATGCCTGGCAGGTGCTCGACTACGACTCCTCGCGCGAATTCGCTGAGAATCCCGAGCTCAGTAAACGGCACGGTCTTCAGGGCCCCATCGACGATGCATTCATGGATGCGTTCGTCTGCGTTCGCCCAACTCAACCATCACTGATCCCCGCCGCCAACACATGGGCGAAACATCAACTGGAAGTATTCGAACAGGAATTTGACTTCTGGCTGCGAGGAAAGGTGCAGGTCGTAGAGGATAAAGACGTCACAGAAGAGCATATCGCAGGCAACAATCTGATACTGTTTGGTGATCCGCAGTCGAACGCATTAATCGCCCGCGTCGTCCAGAACCTGCCCATTGAATGGACGACACGGAAGATTCGTGTTGGACACCGCGAATGGGACGCCTCGACGCATGGGCTGAGCATGATCTATCCGAATCCACTGAATCCACACCGCTATGTCGTGATTAACTCCGGGCACACGATGCACGATGTTGACTTTAAGGCATCCAACGCCTGGTTGTTTCCCCGAATGGGAGATATCGCGGTTCGACGCCTCCAGCCTGTCCCGGCAACCAACGACAGAAACAGTACCGACCAGAGTTCCACTGACATTGTCTGGGCAGAAAACTTCAATTCCAACTGGTTGCTGGACGAAGCTGAGTAACTGACGACATCGGATATTTTAATCGGCCTCTGACTCTGCATTTGGCGACGATTGCTCTGTGCTTCTGGATGAAAGGTGCAGCTGCGGCGAAGTGGCCTGACCACGCAATTCGATGACCTGGTCCGCACGGTTCTGCGTGAGGTAAGCTGTCAGGTCGACCCCCATTTGCTTCAGCGAGACAAGATGTTGCTGCTGAATCTGGTTGACTCGCTGCATGGCCGCTTCCCTCTGCTGATCGGTCGCTTCACGTTTTCGTCGCTCAAATTCGCGTTGTCGTTCTGCGTGCTCCAAATCAGCAACTCGCTTTTTCTGATCCATTTCAATCGCATGCTGTACCTCGGAGGATTGCTCCTGACGACGCATACTGGCTCGGCTGAGCTGACTCTGAAGGCGATAGTTTTCAAGATCCTGAGTTTGTTCCTCCGTTGCACGATCCAGCTGCAACCGAGTGCGTGCTTCAATCGCCTGATCGTGCATCTTTTGCAGGGATTCTGCTGCCCCATACCCCCGATATACCACGTTGTTAACACGATAGCCGATCTGCTCAGCCCGGGAGAGTAGAGTTCGATAAGTGCCAGGATCGTTCAAACGACCGGTCGCCTGCTTGAATTCTTCGAACGAAAGCCTGCCAGTGAACTCAACAACGTCAGCAGTGGCAGCATTCACAAAATCCCCGATGGGATCCCGCGTCGAATCCAGCATTCGTTCGATATGAATCAGTTCAAAGAAGACCATCAATCGAATCACAATCACGGCGTTGTCAGACGTTCGTACATCAGGAACGTCATGATACATCTGATCCGGCATCAGCCACAGTTTCTGAAAACGGAGGGAGTTGGGAATCTTCTGAACCCCAAGATGCCCGCCGGGAGAAGCATGCCAGGAAAAACTATGCAGCCATTCACCAGGCTGTGGTGTGAACATTGCTGGTCCATGCACAAGTCGACGATCCGTTTCCGAGGGCATTTCGGACTTACGCGAATAGACAACGACCGCTTCCCGCGCCGCCAGTTGCAGGCAATCTTCTGTCGAGATCGACTCGTGAACTCGGGGGTCTTCCCAGAGCTCAGCAGGACCCGGAAGATGCTGCTGCGATCCATCAAGAAAACGAACAATCAGAAACTGCCCGGGATGGGCCACATGGTGTGTCAGGGCTTCGAAGCGATTGCGACCGATCCAGACTCGTCGAGGGCCGACAAGCAGGTCGCGTTCTCCGCTGAGAGATGTGCGCAGAACACGTTCACCATCGTCGATCGTATAGTAAAGCATACCCCGCCCCCTGGTCTTTCTCACTGTGGAATTAGATGAATAAAGATCATAGCCACGGACATTCGACTCGGGATTCGGCCCTCGTCTGAATTCCGCCCTCGATCTTTTCGCTGAATGCCGCACCCGTTCCGAAGCCGGCGCGACATCGGAAAGGAACTCGTCATCGTCTGCAGACATGGAGGACACCGACGTATCGGTGAATTCACTCAACATCGAGTCCGCAGATTCCGACGCAGATTTGAGATTCAGCCGCACAAGCGTCTGAACGATATGATCCGCATGCCCCGGAACCAGAACGACGTTCTTTGCCAGCAGGAAAGACAATTTGTCCATCAGCGCAATGTCATCCGCATCCTGCGCGACGATGTAGTACGTATCTTCAATCTGATCGAAAATGATCGGAACGACGCGGTGTTCCCAGAGAACGGATGCCGGTAACACACATACAAGTGACTTCGGCACAGTCCGGAGTCGACGTCTGATTTCGGAATCCGGGAAGGACGGTCGAATCCGCCGGGAAACAGAGCCGCCAGGTCCGGCGATATCGGCTACGTTCGTGGAGGTATTCCCTGGAGACGCTTCATTCAGCGTATCCAGCACCTGGTCCTCGGACCAGTCGCTCTGTTGCAGCGAACCCGAACGACTGGAATATCGGTAGTCCATCCTGGGTGCCCCCACATCCCGGCAGGAATCGCCAAAACCAAATCAGACTCACGCGAACCATCCACAGCATTGCAGCGGGTGGAATCTGGGAAATGCAAGCGGAATCATGAGATTCCGTCGTTTGATCCGTTCATCACAGAAACCGCTCTCACAGAAACACCCCCGCGCGACTGTCGACCTGGCTTAGTCTTCTTCAGCGTCCTGAACAACGGCATCAGCAAATCTGGCACCCAAATCCAGATATCCTGCCGAATCATAGTGCCAGGGGTCGGAGTACCCGTATGCGTCGGTTGTTGTCACGATCGCCGCATTTTCGTCGCGTTGAACGAAGTCCGACTGCGCTTTTCGAACCTGCTCCCCATACTCCCAAACTCTGCCATTAGCACTGGCCTGTTCGTAGTCGTCCTTGCCGGAATCCGAAATGCGCCCGATCACAACGCGCAGATCATCCTTTCGCAAAGCTGCTCGAATCAGGTCCATCAACCGCTTCAGATTTGCTTCGTAACGCCGGGCGACATCTTCATCTCCTGCGTCACTTTCACCCTGCATCCAGATAATACCCGCCGGGATCAGGGTGTCACTTTCACCGTCGCCATCGATATCCCTGATCGCAAACGCATTTCGAAGTGTGGCCAGGAAATGATCATACTGATTGATGTCACCATGACGTCCGCCTGCAACATGAAAGTCCGGCTCCCAGCAACCAAAGATCTTTGCGGCCTCTGCATCCGCAGCGATGGATGTGCCCCCGCGTGAGTACTTAACGATGGCAATATTAGAATCCGGGTCGAGTTCCCGGAGGCGGCGTGCAAATGACAGTTCGACACCGAAGCGATCCGACAATGTGTTCTGTATCCCATCGGACTTAAACCCGGTTCCGTTGCCGGGCTTCAGTTCTGACCAGACACCACGGCCGTCAACGGGCTGACCATCAAGGCCCTGATTGCCATGAAAAATCATCACCCCGGAAACCGGTGCCGTGTTCGGGCCCTGCAATTCCCTGACATAACCGAATCCATCCATGTTCGACTGGCCGCCCAGATAATACAGCTTGTAATCTCTGGCCTGCAGAGAGCCCGGAAACAACCCGACCACAAAAAGAAACTTCACCCACGTCTTCATGCTGGATTATCCTTCATTTGTAGACTCGACCGTGTCCTCACAGCGCTGACCATTGTTCGTCGGTGACAACTTTCATGAAATCCCGGAAGCTCCCACCGGGAAATTTTTCGGGGAGTCCAGTCGCCGACTTAATTGCGCCGACTTAACTGCACAGTGTTTCCTGCATTGATGAGGTTCCGTTCGTGAAACGGTAACGTTGGCAGCATTGCATCGCTGTGAGGCTTTGTTCATCATTCATGCCACCCCCCACCCCGTCCAAAGATACTCTGGGAACGCCTTCCCACACAATCGAAGCCTCTGCATACAGACCTGTTCCAAATGAATATCCAGTCCAACCGACAAATGCTGTCACTGTGCATCGCATCAACCTTCCTGATCCTGACGTGCTCCGTCGATGCAGAAGCGATGGCCGATTCTCACGCGATTGTGCCTGGTTATGAACGATTTCGGGCGGCAGATTTATCACCGGCGGAAGCGGGGCGACTACTGATCTCAGAACTCAACTGTCAGTCGTGTCATGGCAGGATGAACGATCAGGTCATGCCTCCCCGCGAAGCCCCCGTACTGACAAATGCAGGGAATCGCGTTTCGGTGGATTTCCTGAAAACATTTCTTGCAGATCCACAACACATCAAACCCGGAACGGCGATGCCTGCCTTTGCTGCTCTGCAATCAAAAGATGGCAAGCCCAACGAAAACGCAGAAGCATTGGCAGCGTTCCTGGCGAGCGACTCGACCTTTCGGTACATGGCGATCGGTGCCGATTCTGTCCGGCGTGGAGAAAAACTCTTCCACTCCATTGGCTGTGCTGCCTGTCACGGTGACCAGCGTCAGGCCGCTGAGCATCGTCCTGCATTCGCGATGCCACTTGGAAATCTGTCCGAAAAGTATTCGCTGACCTCACTGAGCAGTTTTCTCAGCAACCCCCATGCTGTTCGCCCATCAGGCCGAATGCCATCACTGAATCTTTCGCCTGAGGAGCTTCGCGACGTCACCAGTTATCTTCTGAGAGATCTCGACCAGTCCAGAGTGCAGGCGAATGTTCGCTTTGAAGAATACCATGGAAGCTGGGAACAGCTGCCTGACTTCAGTCAGCTAACACCTGTCTCCACCGGACTCACGACGGACATCACTGTCGAAGCTTCGTCACGCAGAGAAACTTTCGCATTACGGTTCAGCGGGTTCCTGCAGATTCCGAAAGAGGGACAATATCGTATCCACCTCAGCAGTGACGATGGCAGCCGCGTCCTCATTGACGGACAGCCTGTCCTTGTCGCGGACGGAATTCATCCGGCCGGCAACGAAACGGCTCGCCATCAAATGAATGCAGGTCCGCACGAAGTTGTCGTGGAGTATTTTGAGTATCATGGACAGGAAGAATTGAAAGTCGAGATCTCCGGAAACGGCCTCGCTCGCCAACCGATGGCCGCTCTGATGACCGTCGATCGACAGCCTGCCGCTCCTGAAGACGCAACACCTGAGACTGACAGCAGTCTGATCGAAGAAGGGCGTCAACTCTTTGCATCGCTTGGTTGTGCCGCCTGCCACCAACATGGCCAGGGTGATCAGAAGATCCAATGGACGAAAACAGCGCCAACGTTCCAGAACATCAGGTCAACCCAGGGTTGTTTGTCACCTTCGGCCGGGAGCAACGTTCCTGTCTTCGCGCTTACCGAACAACAACGCAGCGACATAGTATCTGCCATCGAAGCCGATCAGAACAAAACCACCGAGACAGCAACCCGGGAACAGGCCATCACCCGGATTATGACAACTCTGAACTGTTACACGTGTCACCAGCGGGACGGACTTGGCGGCGTACCGAATGAATTCAACGAACTGTTCACCGGCAGCATTCCGGAAATGGGCGATGAAGGCAGAATTCCACCACATCTGAATGGCGTGGGTGACAAACTCAACCCGGACTGGCTGAAACATGTCCTCAACGAAGGCGCGAAAGATCGACCGTACATGGCGACTCGTATGCCCAAATTCGGTGCGAGCAATGTGGGAGCCCTGCTGACAATGCTGGAGGGCGACCAAAAAAACGAGGTTGATCCGGTTGAATTTGCCGAAGCTGAACACCGCGTAAAAGCAGACGCTCGCCTGATGATCGGCGATCAGGCACTGTCGTGCATTAAGTGCCACTACTTCGATAAGTTTGCCGCCACTGGAATTCAATCGATTGACATGACCACCATGACAAAGCGCCTTCGGCGTGACTGGTTCCATCGTTATCTGTCGAACCCACAGGCCTATCGCCCGGGAACTCGCATGCCGGCAGCCTGGCCCAATGGCAAGTCCGTCGTCCCAAAGATTCTGGATGGAACAGCTCCCACTCAGATCGAAGCCATCTGGAAATACCTCGAAGACGGCAAGCAGGCGAAGATCCCATCGGGATTACAAACGCAGGCCATCGAACTCGTCGCAAAAGAACGGCCTTTGATTTATCGCAACTTTATCGAAGGACTCTCTCCTCGCGGCATCGCCGTCGCATTTCCCGAAAAGGCTCACTTTGCGTGGGATGCAGAGCAAATGAACATGCGGCTCATCTGGCACGGAGCCTTTATCGACGCCTCAAAGCACTGGGTCGGGCGCGGGCCGGGCTTTCAGGCTCCTCTGGGCGACCACATGATGACGCTTCCCTCCGGCCCCGCAGTGGCTGTGCTTCCGTCGACCGATTCCAAATGGCCATCCGACAATGCTCGCGAAATGGGTTACCGGTTCCTCGGATATACCCTGGACAAGAGTGGCGTGCCAGCATTTCGCTTCCGAACTCCCGATGGCATCACAGTGCATGATCAAATCAAAGCACAGTCAGCGGAACCGGATGCTGAACTGACCCGCACGATCACACTGACGCCCGCTTCTGACACTCCAAACGCCTGCATTCGCATCGCGACGGGAGAACTGATCGAACAAACCGATGGCGAATGGGTCATCGACAACGCAATCCGCATCCGAAGTATCCATGGACAGGTCATCTCTCGAAAGTCGAGCCAGGGAAATGAATTACTTCTGCTTTTGCCGCTGAAGGCGAACACAGCAACAGAGGCGTCCTACACAATTCACTGGTAATCATCCCGCAAATCGTTTCAAGCCTCTGACGCCGCAAACTTTCTGACTGAAGCCAACCTGCCACAGGATCAGTAGCCGCAGGCCAAATTCATTTGGTTCGTGCCTGGCTGTGGTCATCCTGTTTTTGGAAACGCGTCAGCCGCTTAATTCGATCCGCAACCTGAAATCGCGCCCGGGGAGAATCAGGAGCCACTTCCAGAGCTTTTTCAGCGGCGGAAAGTGACGCCTTCAGAGCGATAATCGCTGACTCATCATCATTACGTCGTAATGCATTCTTCCATGCCTGCAGATGCGCTTCGCAAACGCAGAGATAACTGTGTTCATTGCGAGGAAATCGAGAGACACACTCTTCGGCAAGAGACAGGTACGCTTTCTGAATTACTTCTGCGTCGTCCAGTAATCCCTGCCGACGGAGGTACGTACTGATCCCTGTGATCGAGCTGGTCAGCCGGCCGTGAAGGACATCCAGCAGCAGATCCTGATCCCGGATCTGTTGTTGCTCCATAAACTGCAATGTGTTGTCCAGGATGATCTGGCTGCTGGAGGCCGACAAAGCGTCCAGAAATTTGCCGCCTGAATGCTCTGTGCCGACAGATGATTCCATGCACCAAAACTGATCGCCCATAAATGCGAACAGTTTCTCCTGATCCAGATTGAGTTGATTTTCCTCAAGCACCCAGTCTCCCAAAGACAATTCAGGCCAGTCATTGTCCTGAACGCGCGATGGAAACAGGCCATGACGAATCCAAAGATCGGGGCTTTCGCTGGCATCGGAAAGCTGGTCCCAGAATTCGAGTTCGTATGTCTCGAACATGGCTGCTTCTGTCGATTCACGGCTCCAGCGAAAATCCCACGTCAGAGAACGAAAGTAGTCAATAAAAGACACCGCCCAGAAAACCCTCGATCTGTTGTCCCTGAGTCGATTCAGCAGGGGAGCAGTGTCGACAAGAATTCTTCCATTACGACGAAACTGTTCGAAGCGTCTCTGAGGGACAATGACATCACTGGTGTCGCGCAGATAGCCATACATGAATCTCGCAGCAATTAACTCAGTGAGTGCGACCTGATCGTCCGGCTGAAGTTCGTTCGCCTTCTTCAGCAGCTCAACCGATGTATCCAGTAAGTCCACTGCAACCGCGTGCATCGTCTTATTTAAGCCTTCCGTGAAACGTTCGGCCGCTCGCAATTCCAAAGTGCCATATCTCAGGCAATCTTCGAACGAAACCGGGGATTCAGACAACACACGACGATTATGAAAACGAGTTGATTCCAGTAGTCTCGCCGCACGGTCCGGGCCGAAAGCGGCAGCATCCCGAGTAATCTCGTCCGCCCATTCGTTAATAGTCAGTGGTATCGAAGCTCCCGACACCACTGCGTTTGAAGGTTCCGCAGACGATTTCAACCCGTTCGGGGAAGAGCCAGGCCGGTTCAACGCAAGAACCAGGACCAACACAAGGAGGATGGCGGGAATCAGAAAACGGATGCCGTGAGTACCCGCCGAGTGCTGCCTGACAATCCACGACTGCAGTTCCAAAGCCAGATGAGCACAGGATTCGTATCGGTCTTCAGGATGCTTTGCAAGACACCGTTCTGTCATCTGCCGCAGGCCTTCCGGTATCTTGTCCAAGCCGGAAGTTCCCCAATCAATCTCGGCATCCATCACCTGCCGGACAACACCGGTGGAGGTTTCTCCGCAAAATGGAGGAACCCCCGTGAGTAAAGTAAACAGGATTCCACCGAGCCCATAGACGTCAGTGGCCGGTGATAACAAAGTCGGGTCACCAAGGACCTGCTCCGGAGCCATGTAACTTGGTGTGCCTCGAATCTGGCGTTCCCTGCCAGCATCTGTCGACTGCGACTGACGCGAACTTGCAATTCCAAAGTCCGCTACCTTGGGAACGATACTGTCCCACGTCGTTCCCGCTGAAACATCGATCAGGATATTCGAAGGCTTCAGGTCAAGGTGAAGCACGCCTCGCTTGTGGATCTGATCGACGGCACTGGCAATGACACTGATAAACTGAGCGATCTGCAGAGGAGTCGCCGGTTGATCCAGCCAGCTTCTGAGAGTGCCACCCGCAACATACTCGAAAACCAGAAGAAAACACTCCGGCGTTTCTTCCACGCGATACAGCCGGACGACGTTGTGATGTTCCATCTTTGCCGCAATGCGAACTTCATCCAGCCATCGGAGCCTTTCGGCTTCGTTGCTCTTCGCGTCAACGTGAATACGTTTGAGAGCAATCAGCCTGGACGTCGTCAGGTCTTCTGCAAGATAGACGACCGAACCACCTCCACGCCCGAGTTCACGTTCCAGCCGAAACCCTTCGATTTCGGGCAGCGGATTTACGTCCAAATCAACATCCGATCGATCAACGCCCTTTAGCAGTGGGGTGACCGTTTCGCGTTCCGCTGACGCCAGGTCCTGCAGGAATTCCTGACATCGAACGCAGGATTCAATGTGTTGTTCAAGTTGCTCATCAGGCCGTTGGGAACCATCGTCATCTAAGTCGCAGTTGCCCAGGTTCCGCAGGACAGAATGGTCCGGGCAGTGCTGCGAACCGTTTCGCATCATTTTGCCGCTTCCTGACGCAATTGCCGGCAGACGCGAGAGTATGCCGCGAATGCAGAGGCATATCGCATGGAGTGGCGTTGAGCAGTCTCCGAAATCGATTGACCCTCAATCGCTATGTCATGAAAAACAGCCCAGGTCCGCGGACTAACCCGAGCTCGAACACGCTCCGATATCAATGTGGCACTTCGCATCTCATCAGAAACACATAGTTTATCAGGCATTTCATCTGTTGTATCGAGGGAAACTGAACGCTCATGAGTGCCTTGCTTTTGCAAATAGATTTGAGCGAGCCCTGCTTCTCGTATGGTTCGACGTTTCTCCAGTTTCAGATAATCCAGCAGCCGGCTCTGATGCAGTGTTCGCAGCCAGCCGCGAAATGACATCCGTGGATCGTAGTGAAAAACAGTTAACCTGCGGGCGAGCTCCCAGAGAACCTGTTGGTTCACCTCTTCGACATCCGCAGAATTATTGAGTTTTCGACGGGACCAGCGTTCAAGCAAATGGCCGTAACTGCTCACAAAAGTCTTCCAGGCAGCCGTGTCTTCCCACGATTTCAATCGTTCCAGCAAAGTGGCACTGGTAACGGGGCCATTATCAAGAGAGCGACCAGACGTGGTAGCAGCGCCATCTTGTGAAGACATTCCTGAACCCCTCAACCAAGTGCGTGTAGATACCCGTCGTAATGTTGTCGGGGTAGAAACTCTTTGCTTTCCACACCCCCCGACTCTACTCAGCGAATGTACCTCAGGCAATCGGTCATCCTGAAATGTTGTGAAATCGGAATTCCCCCACCGATTCAAAGATTCAATTCACGGTCCACATGGCCATATCACCCCAAACCCTCCGGGAGTGTACCCATGACAACGCAACACCGCCACCCAGGCCCCGTTCCCCGGTCTGCCCGCTGCATCGTGCTGGTTATTTTCGCGGTGCTGCTGCACGACAATTTAGCCTGCACGGTGATCTTCGCTGCCTCGGCAAATCCAACTCCACAGAACAATTTCGACGGAGCCGTCTGGAGGTTCTCGATTGAAAACCGCTCCGGGAAAGCGCAGCGATATCGCGGAACTTACAGAATTTCGAATGGTCGCGTCTTTCAAAAAGAAACGCCTTCGGATGACGCCATGAGCAAACGCGTGGGCATGAACTACCCGAAGGACAGGAAGACCCGAACAGTCCTGAAGGACTTCCGCGTCTTCCCACACTCCGAACCGGCCAGCCCCGGAAATGAACTCCGGATCACGGGTGTTGCTTACCTGTCAATGGACCGCCCGGGCGAATGGTCAGGACGTTTCGTCGATAGCCAGGGACGACACTGGAAATGGCGTTGCTCGCGCGTCCAGGAATAGTCACGCGGCAAACAGCCTCTTGAAAAACGGGACTGGCTCGAGCAGGAGACCTCAAAACACAACGGCTTACAGCCTTCCAGCATGCCGTCCCGATTTTTCAACGGGCAGCTAACTGCAAAAGATTGTTTCGCTGATTCGGCGCGGCGCAGATCCGGATTGATTCTGGGTTGCCCCTGAAGTTTGCCCGAAACCAGGACAAGACACTTCCCCTCAACGAACGACCTGTTGATTGATGGCGCGTATTCCTCGCGAGATGGCGACTGGCACCTGCCGGAGACGCCCGCCCGTGTCTGATGTGCAGCCACAAAGTATTCGCCGTCAATCCGATGATTCTGCTTTCCCAAAGCCTGCGGTTCGCTCCACCGCCACTTCAACCACCGCCACTTCAACCACCGTCACTTCAGCCACCGTCACTTCAGGCAACAACCTCATCTCGTGGGATGCACCGGGCAGACATCGGCAAAGTGATCGAACGGAAGTGGATGGGAATCGAACCCACCTGGCGACTTTTCAGCCGCCACACTGGTTTTGAAGACCAGGGCAGTCACCAGATCTGCGTACACTTCCTGAGACGAACATGTGGTTTCAAGTGTTAGAGCATGCCGTCTTGTGGCAGACTTCCTTCGGCACTTTGAAAGTCAGCTCCGACCTGCCAGAGTACCATAGTCGGGTTCGAACGTAACTGGAACCCAACGCGAGAAACCGGCGAACGATCCGGAGTCGGATTGAAGAGTCTTATCGTTTCAGAATCTGAAGAAGCCAACCTCGGTTGCGGTTCCAGAATGGTGTTCGTCACAATTTCAACATGCCATCACAATCCAGATACGAGAGTCCCGAGCGATGAGTGGTGAAAGGCGGCCCGTCATTCTGGGGACGGCTGGTCATATCGATCATGGAAAAACTCGCCTCGTTGCCGCACTGACCGGGATTGATACACATCGACTTCCGGAAGAAAAACGACGCGGAATTTCGATTGACCTGGGATTTGCCAACTGGCAGACGGATGATTTTGTCTTCGGAGTAGTTGACGTTCCCGGGCACCGCAGATTCGTGCGCAATATGGTGGCCGGCGCTACGGGAATCGACATTGCCGTACTTGTTATAGCGGCTGACGATTCTGTGATGCCACAGACCCGCGAACATCTGCAAATCATGCAGTGGCTTGGAATTTCCTGCGGACTGGTTGTGATCACGAAATGTGACCTGGTCGATTCAGACATGATTGAGCTGGTCCGGCTGGATGTCGCAGAACTGACAAGAAACACCTTCCTTCAACATGCCGAAATCGTTTGTGTCTCCTCTGAATCAGGCGATGGGATAGAGAATTTACGGTCTGCAATTGTTCGCGCTGCCGGGCAGCTCCCAAAACGTACGGCGCAATGGCCCGTCTTCCGTTTACCGGTTGATCGATCGTTCTCACTTGCCGGGCATGGCACGGTCGTCACGGGGTCTGCTATTTCCGGTCAGGTGGAAGCGGGCGATCGACTGATATTGCAACCTGAACAGCTTGAGGTTCGTGTCCGAAGCGTCCAAACCCATCATCGCGCCGCAGATTCTGCGGAAGCCGGACAGAGAACGGCTGTGAATCTCGCGTCGATACGCCCCGAACAGGTTCCACGCGGTGTTGAGTTGGTAACGCCCGGCTGGTTTCGTCCAACACAGCGGCTTTTGGCCCAACTGGATGGATTGAATGAGACGCTCATCGCGCGGGGCAGGCTCAACGCGATGATCCACATTGGCACGGCAGAAATCCCCTGCCGGATTGTGATCAAGTCCGATGACGTATCCGCAACTGACACAGACCAGGACGAAATCGTCCGATCGCAAAGTTCTTCTGGCGGACTGATCTCTCAAATCGTGTTGCAGCAGGCCGTCATCGCTTCCCATGGCCAGCGTTTTATTCTTCGGCGGTTAGCCCCGGCAGCGACCATTGGCGGAGGGCTGATTCTGGATCCTTTGTGTCCAGCACGACTGCGAAACCGTGAGGCGATTCGACTGGCGACGGGCCTTCAGAATCTTTCGGCGATCGAACGTGTTTCTTCTGTCATATCGCTTCTGCCGATGGTCCCCGATGATCTGCGTGAAACAGCGATTCGATCGGGCTGTTCGCTGGCAGACGTTGAGTCAGCATTGCAGGAATTGCTGAAGATCGGTCGACTGGTAAGAATTGGCTCCAAAGAGCCCGGTCTGCTTGTCCACAGAGAACGACTGCAAGGCTATTCCCGCACCATTCTGTCCTGTGTCCGAAAAGAAATCGCGGCCCATCCGCCCGGGCGATCCCGTTCTCGCAGACTCCTCCAAAGTGCCTGCCACGATCTGCTGGACGAGCAATTAACTGCGTCTGTATTTGAATTGCTGATCCACGATAAGAAGTTGGTACCGCTTGGCCCGAACCTTGCCGTCGCTGGCAGCGAACACCAGCTCACAAAAAAGCAGTCCATGGCACTGAACCAGATTCTGGAACAGGTCCGAATACACGAACTCGTGCCACCCACCCGGAAAGAACTGGCAGACTCACTCAACGAACCACTCTCGGTGATCAGCCCGATGCTGGACATTGCCGTGGAAGATGGATTGCTTATTCGTGTGGATGAATCGCTGCACTTCACTCCGGATGCCATCGAAAAAGCGAGAATTGCTGCCTTGACGCTCCTGAAACAGAATGGACCTGCCACGATCGCTCAGTTGCGGGACGCGTGGACGATGACCCGAAAACACGCCGTACCGCTGGCACAGTATTTTGATTCCGTTGGCATGACCATACGTGAGGGGGATTTGCGAGTCGCCGGACCGAATCTGCTGCAATCACGGGGCGACTTTTCCGGTGAAGGCAGCACCTGACGGGAAAGCCCCGGATTCGACTTTTGGATTCTCCAGCGTGTTGGCGAGGGGCCGTTTTCACTGGCTGTCCGGGGGCTCGCGCAAACTCGGGATGTCCAGCTGAGTTCGCCGGGGAAAGCCTGTTGATGGCAAGTCTGCGTCCTTTGCAAGAGCGGGTTTCTCATCTCACAGGATACTACATCTTGTGGAATTGTTGTTCCTGATATACTGTCCCCTGCCTCTCCGCTCGAAGTACTCTTAAAAACGTGGAATCCGCGATGGCGCTGTTCGAAATCGAAACTGAAGCACACATCATGATTGGCTGGGCCTCAAGTGTTGAGCAGGCCGAACACATCGCGATGAAGCACTACCCGGAAGAGAAAGTGGTTCGAATTACGAAACGCCCGCGAGATATTTGGGTGATTTCAAAAAGGCTGCTGGGCCTGGAAGGCAAGGTCCGACCATGTGATGTCGCGAGGGATTGTCTGGCGCGTGCCTCCGGCGACAAGCTGCATGCCATTCGCCTTTACATGCTCGACACGGGCGTAGATCTTCACGAGGCACAACGAGTGATCGAAGCAAACATGGCCATCGGCTGGTAACGGACGTGTCGAATTTTAATTTTCAGGCGGCCAGCCAGCTTTCGCGTTTGGATGCCAGATGGATGTCTCTCCGGACGAAATAGACAGAACGACGGACCAGGTTCGGGAAAAGCTTGCCAGCACGCAGTATCAGCTCGCTGGGACCAGTGCCGTATCACGCTAGAATCGTCCCTTCGCAGAAACAGCGACGTCATTCGAGTGCAGTCTGAACCTCCTGAAACGAATGGTTGTCGCAACACTGTTTCGCGACGTTGCTGAAACTGTTCTCATTTGACCTCGTCCGTTTGTGTACTGGCCTTGATCCATGACATTGCTGAATCTTCTGAAAGACCGATTTCAGGCTGCCCTTCAACCGCTCACAAGTGACGTGGCTTCGTTGCTTGAGATGATTCGCGTCGCGCAGGATACAAGATTCGGCGACTTTCAGGCCAATTGCGCCATGCCGCTCAGCAAGCAGCTCGGTCGACCCCCACGGGACATCGCAGCGGCCATCATTGAGCACCTGGATGTATCCGACGTTTGTCACCCACCGGAAATCGCCGGCCCCGGTTTCATCAACCTGAAACTGAAGGATGAGTTTCTTGTCGCAAGGGTGAATGCCGTCGTCACAGACGAAAGACTGGGTGTCGAAGTTGCAACTGAACCGCGGAATATCGTTGTTGATTTTTCTTCTCCGAACGTCGCCAAGCCAATGCATGTCGGCCACCTGCGAAGTACCGTCATCGGCGACGCCATCTGTCGCACACTGCGTTTCGCCGGGCACAAAGTGACAAGCGACAACCATATTGGCGACTGGGGCACTCAGTTTGGCATGATCATCTATGGCTTTCGTAACTTTGCAGATCCCGATGCCTACAGATCCGATCCCGTCGCTGAACTCGCCCGAATGTACAAACTGGTGAATCAGCTGTCTGATTATCATGCGACCGTTGCAAAACGCCCTCAGTTTGAAACGGCCATCCAGCAGGTTCAGCAGCAATTACAGGCTTGCGAATCGGCGGCTGATTCGAATGACAAGAAAGCGCAAAAGCAGGTTGCTCAATTCAGAAAACAGCTTGACGCAGCGGCGGAGGCGCTGAAGTCTGCCGATGAAAAAATCCACGCTGTCGAAAGTTCTCCCGTTCTGAAGGAGATGGCGGATTCGCATCCGGATATTGCACGAAAAGCCCGCGAGGAAACAGCCAAGCTGCACGCGGGCGATGCAGATAATCGGCGACTCTGGGATGAGTTTCTTCCCGCCAGTCTGCAGGCACTCCAACAGGTGTACGATCAGCTGGGAATTCAGTTCGATCTGACACTGGGGGAAAGCTTTTATAATCCCATGCTTCCGGGAGTGATTGAAACTCTGAAGACACAGGGCCTGGCATCCGAAAGTGAAGGGGCAACCTGCGTCTTTATCGAAGGGAATAAGGCGCCGTTTATTGTTCAGAAGACCGACGGTGCCTACACCTACGCGACCACTGATCTGGCAACGATCCAGTACCGTCTGACGGAACTTCATGCGGATGAAATTCTGTATGTCGTTGACAAGCGCCAGTCTGAGCATTTTCAGTTGCTGTTCGAGACTGCCCGTCAAATGGGAACCACCACCAGATTCCAGCACGTAAGTTTTGGGACTGTTCTTGGTGACGATGGAAAACCTTTGAAGACCCGGTCTGGCGACAATGTTGGCCTCGAAAGCCTGATCGAAGAAGCAATCACACGTGCGCGCAGAATTGTGGATGAGAACGATGACAAGCGGGAAGGATCGCCACTGACCGCCGCACAACGAGCAGAGGTTGCACGAATCGTGGGGATCGGCGGAATTAAGTACGCAGACCTGCATCACAATCGGGACAGCGACTATAAGTTCGACTGGAGCAAGATGCTGGCGACGACGGGAGATACGGCCGCATACATGCAGTACGCGTATGCACGCATCTGTGGCATTTTTCGAAAACTGGACGTCGATCGTAATGCTCTGAGGATGGAAGGTCAGATTCAGATCACATGCCCGGAAGAGCGTGATCTGGTGATACAAATGCTCCAGTTCGACTATGCCATCGACAGCATGCTGTCTGAGTACCGACCACACATGATGACGGCGTGGTTATTTGAATTGTCCGATAAGTTCAGCAAATTCTATGCGAAGTGCTCCGTTCAGGACGCCGAATCCGATGAGATTCGAAACAGCCGACTGCAACTGTGCGACCTGATGGCTCGCTGTGTCCAGATCGGCCTTGGCCTGCTTGGCATTGAAACAGCTGAAGTGATGTAGTTGGAGCCCCCGGTCAACTATTGCTCAATGAATTCCCAGGCCGTCTGGTAGTGTGCGTTCTGTTCGAACCACATCAACAGCGTCTGGAAGAATTCGTCGGCCGCCAGTGTCGCACTGTCACCAACCACAATCAACTTTCGCCTCGCTCGTGTCAGCGCGACATTCATGCGGCGGGCATCGGCCAGAAAACCAATTTCGCCGATGTTGTTGGACCGAACCAGCGAAATCACAACCGCCTCTTTTTCTCGACCCTGAAATCCATCGACCGTATCGATTTCCAGTTGGTGCTGCACCGCGTGCTGCCGCAGCCACCTCACCTGCGCGGCATACGGAGCAATCACAGCGATTTGTGCGGCAGGCAACCCTGCTTCACAAAGCGCATTCACCTGTTTCAGCACAAGTTCACCTTCCTGTGGATTGAGCTTACTAAGACCTTCGGGTTCCAGCTCTTCATTCCAGCCTGTCCCCGCCGTGTCAATGAAGACGACAGGGGTATCATCCACAAGTTCGCTGCGTATCCGGGGCAGGTCAGACAGCACATGCCGACGAACAGACTCATCAGCAATCAATGTGTTTTCGTAAAACTGCTGTGACGAAAACCCCATGATGGACTCATGCATTCGATACTGGACGGTCAGTTGACGGGTGACGGGGTCGCCGAAATGATTGACCAGCCGCTCCATCAGACTGACAGCGAATCCCTGTTTCGCCGCGGGTTCCGACAGAATGGTGGGAGGAAGTTGCAGATGGTCCCCAGCCAGAATGATACGATCGGCCCTTCGCAGGGGAACCCAGCAGCCCGGCTCCACACTCTGACAGGCTTCATCGATCACCAGCACATCAAACCGCATGTCATCCAGAATCGAATCATCGAATGTTGTCGTCGCACAAATGACCCTGGCATCTTTCAGTATATGACTGACCGCCTGCCGCTCCAGAAGTCTCGCCTGGCGCCGGAGCTCGCGAGCTTCCTGTCGCTGTTGCCATCGCTGACCGGGTGCTGGCCTGGAACGAGTGTACCGGTCCGCCTTCCTTTCTATCTGTTCTGCCTCCCTCATCATCTGACGGACCAGAGACATAGCTTCATGCTGTTCGACCAGTGCATCAAGCGAATGTTCACGAAGATCTTCCGAAACGCGGGCAGGATGACCAAGCCGAACAGCAGGCTCACCGGCTGCAAGCAGCCGCTCCAGCAGATTATCGACCGCAGTATTGCTGGGCGCGCAGGCCAATACTCTTTCCCCTCGTGCAATCAGTTGACGAATGACTTCGATCACCGTCGTTGTCTTGCCCGTTCCCGGCGGCCCGTGAATGATGGCCAGGTCGTTGGCTGCCAGTGCGTGGACGATCGCATCGCGTTGTGAATCGTTCATTCGTTCTGAGAGCTGAGCCGGCAATTTGGGATTCGGATGGAATGTGGGTTCGCGTTCTCCCAGAAGTAAATCCCGCAATTGAGCCAGACGCCCGGAAGCGTTTCTGGCAACTTCAAGCGAGCTGGACTGTCGCTTACGAGTAATCTCATCGGGTGACAGGTCCAGACGAAATCGATCGCCGGACGGCCAGTCATCGACGGCGACTTCCACCGAGTCGCCCCTGCGTGAACTAACAACACCCTGAACCGAATCGCCGTCACCATTCCCGCATTCTGACAGAATCACAGGACTGCCCGATTTGAATCGATGCCACGGCATTCGCTCCTGAGACCGCCGTTTGGCAAGTGTCAATAAATAGCGACCTCCCAGACCTGTCGTGTGATTCCGGATGACAAGGTCCAGCAGGGTTTCGCCCGATCGTTCTGCTGATGCCGACGACTGCGTGCGCCGTCGCTCGGCCATTCGCTCACGCTCGGCCTCCCCTTCCATTTCCAGCCATCTCTGGAGGTTGTCAAAATGTTTGCCCGCGTGGAACGATGATGAGCCCGATGTCATAGTTCTTTTCTGTCAGTCCCGATCATGTCGGGACTCGAATGTGATTTGAGCTGGATTGGCAGGGAAGTCTAATCGTTTCGACTGAATGTGACACCGTGGCCGCGCCGTGCGGTGGGTGTCAATGTGCGGGTCACTCGAGACCAATGCGAACGTTCCCGGTCAGTGGATGTGCATCCGGGTGTATCCGGAGCCAGTCCAGAATGAACTCCCACCATCCCGTGAACAGCCGTAGACTGTGTGGCAACCCCGTCGGCTGAGCTCACTACGTCCCGGAAGAACCGGCCGTCTCGCGCTGAAGCCAATCGGAGCTGAACAGAGCCTTGCAGCAAAGGGTTCGACGAATCTCCAGCCGGAGACCAGCTTAACTCTGCGGAAGTTGTGCAGTCGCGTTCAGATCCGAGCCCTCGCGAGAGACATTGATGCGCGAGTAGCCGGTTTCCGTTTCCCGGATTCAGGGCGGTGGCTCCGAAAGACGCAAGACAGGTGTTGATCCATCACGAAAAGCAGCGTCCCCGTCTCAAACCAGGAGGGCATTAGACGCAGATGGGTAGCAACGATGCAGCGCACGGGT
>JAGQQE010000019.1 GCA_020426345.1 Planctomycetaceae bacterium | reverse complement strand
GAATGTCGACGAAGTGTTTGCGGCGGCCATTGAAGCCGGCGGCACCGAACTTCGGCCCTTGTGCGATCAGTTCTACGGAGATCGCTCAGGCACTCTGACCGATCCGTGGGGCCATGTGTGGACCGTGGCGACGCACGTGGAAGATCTGTCACCCGAGGAAATCACTCAACGCTTTCAGGATTTCTTCGGCGATTGAAGCCCCACGGAATTTGCCCGCCCAGTCGTGAATTCTGACCCGTTGTGAGTTCTGCCCTGTCGTGAATTTTGCCCTGTTGACTGTTCAGCTCAGCGGATTATCTGTCTTCACGCATTGACTTGTTCATTGCCTGTTTTTGCATGTTCGATGAAATGTGAGATGCCATGCGCGGACCAGGTTCTCGTCCCGGTTTGTTGTTCAAACTGATTGTTCCCGCAACAGCAGTATTCATCATCACCATCTTATCGTTGATTGCCTTGTTATTCAGTGACCAGAAAGCGCCGCTCGCGCAATGGCTCGATGCCAACGCGAACCGCCTTCTCGCAGTGGAACTGATCGTTGTGATCGGTTTGGCGCTGATGGCGATGACGATCGATCGGATGCAGATTCTCAGAGCACAAAGGCAGGCTTCCACAGAAACAACGAATGAGGCTGAATCGCCTGCCTCTCGGTCTGCCGACGATTCCCGGATGTCACATCAGATTTCCTCTGGTCAACCGGGTTCCGAATCACCTGACTCCAGCACCGAAAAATCATCCCATGCTTGATCGCGAAGAATACGTGGAACAGCAGTACTTCTTTCGCATCTATCGGGAGCGATTGCAGCAAAATGTTCCGTCACAGGAGTTTCTGCAGACAATCCAGGAAGAGCTGCTGGCAACAACTCGCCTGCCGATGGCGATCGATTTTCTCCGAACAGAAATTCTTCACAGCGGGAGGGTGAGCGATGCGATGACTCGGCTTTCCCACTACTTCACCCCGTTTCAGGCGTTTGTTATGAGTCGCGCGGAGGATGATGTTTCGCGATTCGAACAATTAATCGCACTGCAGATTCTGGAACACGAAGCGGAGTATCGGACGAAGAATCCAGTCAAAGCGGGGATGTTTATTTTTCAGTTTGAATGTGTAGCCCGCAATCGACTGGGTTACAACGACGGTCTGCTCGCCATCTCCAGGGACCCCATTTACGACGAGCCATGGAAGACGTGGATTATGAATCTGCGTCGCGATCTGGGCGCTCGAGAATTATCCGAGATGGTTTATGCGGCGTCGGCATACTACACCAGACTTCAGCAGGGGGCATTCCGTTCGGACAATGGTGCGACAGAGCGAGTTCATCTTTTTGGGGATCAGGAGGGACGCATTGCGAAGGCTAATATTGGCCGCGATCCCTTCTACTTCTTCGCCGCACTGCAGCGGCAGCTTGGCTATCCGGCTGTCCCGCGATCCAGCAGTGCCGATGAAACAGAAAAACTTCCAGGGTTCCTGGAGTCCCGACTGAATAAGATAGAGCAGCGATTAAAGCTTCTCGAAATGGAACAGCGGGGCGGCATTGACCTCACCAACTTTTATCGGGATTCAAAACCGGGCGAGCCCCCCAAATTCAACGATGAGATTCCAGACCTCTCGTAATGGATTTCAACGTGAATACCGCCGGAGTTAGACAGACTCCCGATGTCGTTGATAGCTTAGCTTAGCAGCCAGTGAAAAACGGGGCTGGCTCGAGCAGGAGACCTTAAAACACGAAGGTTTCCAGTCGTCCTGCTTTCCTGTCCCGGTGTCTTAACGGACAGTCAGCATCGAGAACGTGTTTTGGAGGCTACACTTCGATCGGTGCGAGCATGGCAAGACCATGTAATGCAAGGCTGTCCACGAATAAAGCACCTGGAAGGTGACGAACGAGCTGTCGCCCTCCGCCTCCCGTGACAAACAACGATGGAGGCGTTGATGTCTCTGGTCCTGATGCCAATTCTGTTGCGACGGGCGATCCTGATGTCGTTCTGCCGATTCGACAGTTGGCTTCGTTCAAACGCTGAACAAGTTCCCTGACAGCTCCCAGTTGTCCAATGAACAAGCCGGCTCTCATGGCATCCTCAGTGTTGCGGCCGGGCAGCAAGGGTAGCTCGATTTGTTCTGCATCTGTATTCAACAAAGGCAGTCTTGCTGTGTAGTCATGCATTGCGTGGGCCGACAATCGCAAGCCGGGCAGAATGCTTCCCCCGCGAAAAATCCCGTCGCTGGTCAACAGATCCACCGTCGTTGCGGTCCCTGAATCCACTGCGATGACTGCGTTTCGACAACCAGTCATCTGCCATGCTGCCCAGCAATCCAGCAATCGATCGATTCCCACTCGGTCCGGCATCTCGACATCAACGCCGATGGGAATCTGGCCGAAATGATCGATCACTACCGGTCGGCAGCGGTCAAGCGGCCAATCGGAGACCAATTGATCTCGCTGGTCCACTTCGCTGCCTGCAACCACAGCAATTTTCGGCAAGTCGCAGGGCAGGGAGCGTGTCCATTCACGGAGCATCTCACCAGGCGCAACGGCTTTTTCCAGAACACTCGCCACAATCGCAATCGCTGCCGGCACTGACTCTATCGGGGATGCCGCAGAGTGCCTGTTTGCTGAGCCGAATTCGTGTTTCTCAGATGCAGATTCAGACTTTGCACCAACTTTGCAACGGAACAAACCGAATTTGGCTCTCGTGTTTCCCACGTCGATAGCAAGTACTGTGAATGACGATTCGTCTGCCATCCAACGTCAGCCTTCCTGCAGCGCTTTCACGATGTCGACAATGGCCTGCTTGCCGTCCGCAAACAGCATCAGAGAGTTGTCCATCGCAAACAATGGGTTAGCGATCCCTGCGAATCCGGGACTCAGACTTCGTTTCACCACGACAACTGTCCTGGCGCGATCGGCATCGATGACGGGCATTCCGGCAATGGGGCTGTCAGGGTCTGTTCGGGCCAATGGGTTCACGACGTCATTGGCACCAAGCACAATCGCGACGTCGACCTGATCCATCGTGGAATTGACTTCGTCCATCTCTTTAAGCCGTTCGTAGGCAATGTCTGCTTCTGCCAGAAGAACGTTCATGTGGCCCGGCATTCGACCGGCGACCGGATGAATGCCGAATTCAACATCAATATCGCGTGCTGTTAACAGGTTGGTCAGATCTCGAACTGCATGCTGGGCCTGAGCCACAGCCATACCGTACCCGGGAATGATCAGGACCTTTTGAGCAACCTCCAGCATCATGGCCACTTCTTCGGCCGAAGACGATTTCACGTTGGCATAAATATCGTCATCGGATTTCGATTTTGTCTTTGCCTGCAGCGTGCCAAACAGTACGGCGGCAAGGCTCCGATTCATGGCTGTACACATAATGCGCGTCAGCAGAATACCCGAAGCGCCGACCAGGGAACCCGCGATAATCAGCAGGTTGTTTTGAAGAACAAACCCCGTCGCCGAAGCAGCAATTCCCGAATACGAATTCAAGAGTGCAATGACCACCGGCATGTCGGCACCGCCAATCGAAACGACCAGCAAAACACCCATCGCCAGTGCCAGCAGCGACATGATCCAGAAGTAGGCCTGTGCATGCGCTGGCTGCAGCACCATCAAAGCACAAAGCAAAATACACGCGCCCGCAAGGAACAAATTTGCCGGCTTTTGCCAGGGGGCATTGAAATCACGAATGAACTTCAGTTCCTGCAGCTTCGCGAAGGCAACCAGACTTCCGGACAGGGTAACCGCACCGATCAGGCCTGATGCCCCCGTCGCCGTCAGAGCGTCGGCGACACTGTTGTTTGCTGCAAGATCACCTGCAAATTCCTTTCCGGCCAGCCATGCCCCGGCGACCAGTACCGAAGCACCACCACCGAGTCCATTGAACAACGCCACCAGCTGCGGCATGGCGGTCATTTCAACTCGCAGCGCCAGAATGACTCCGATCACGCTGCCGATCAGCATTCCCACGATCAGGCCAGCATAGCTCACCACCTGATAATGCATGAGGGTTGCAATGACGGCCAGCAGCATTGCTGCCGACCCGATCAGGTTCCCGCGGACCGCCGTTCTGGGGCGAGTCATGCCTTTCAGGCCGATGATAAACATCACTGCCGAAATCAGATAACACAAGTCGATCAATGCCGTGTTCACATCAGTCTTTCTGCGGAAATTCAGTTTCTTTACGAATCTCTGAAGTCAGTGAAACAGTCTCTTGCTATTTCCGGGACTTAAACATCGACAACATGCGATTTGTCACCACGAAACCTCCAACGACATTCACCGTCGCCAGAATCACAGCCGCCATCCCCAGAACTGTGGCCAGTGTTCCGCTGTCATTCCCGCCGGCCAGAATTGCACCCAGAAGTGTGATCCCGGAAATTGCATTCGATCCCGACATCAGGGGCGTGTGTAACGTGGGAGGGATTTTCGAAATGATTTCCGTACCAACGAAGACCGCCAGAACAAAAATCGTCAACAACAGCAACAGGGTGCTGCTGCCTGAATTCTGCGCGGCGGCAATTGCCTCAGTCAGCATTTCGGCTGCCCGTTCCCCGGCTGGTGATTCGTCGGCAAGAAGTAAGATCAGTGGTGTCATGGACAGACTCCGATGGTTTCGTCGTTCTTGAATACTCTTGATTGCTATTGTGGATTGAAATTCAGGCCGATTCGATCCGTCGGTGCCTGCGATTGCTTCTGTCGAATCTCTGGAAGTCGTTCTCAAATCCTGCTCAACCGCCTGGTCTCCCCAACAAACGGTTCCGCAAACGTCGCGAATGCGGTGAGTGACTTCCAAATGACCGGGTCAGGAAGATTCGGTCCCGGAAGCCTCAGTGAGTCGGCCGATCTCTCTCACGTCGTACCAGTAACCGGGGCCAGATCGGGAAGCTCCAGCAAACTTCGAACACGTGGATTCACAACCTCACCATCCCTGGCAACCAGTGTTTCACGCAGGACTTCGTCATTCAGATCAATCTTCAGCTCTCCGGACTTGATCAGCGGTGTGAGAAAAGTGGTGATGTTCTTGCTGAACATTTCACTCGCATGGACAGGAATACTGGAGGCCAGATTCACGGGACCAATCACCGTAATTCCATTGTGCTGAATGGTCTGTCCCGGCACCGTCACTTCGCAGTTACCACCTCGTTCTGCCGCGATGTCCACAATCACAGATCCCGGCGCCATCGCTTCGGCCATCTCTTTTGTCAGCAGCACTGGCGCTTTCCTGCCGGGAATGGCTGCTGTGGTAATCACCACATCACATTCTGCAATGACTTTCTTCAATGCTTCCTGCTGCCGGCGATAAAAGTCGTCCGACATTTCTTTGGCGTAGCCGCCTTTCGATTCGGCATCGTCTGCCTTGACATCCAGCTCCACAAATTTGCCGCCCAGACTTTCCACCTGCTCGCGAACCGCGGGACGTATGTCGTAGCCAAGCACGACAGCCCCCAGTCGTTTGGCCGATGCGATTGCCTGCAAACCGGCGACTCCGGCGCCAATCACCATGACCCGGGCCGGCTTTAGTGTGCCGGCTGCTGTCATCATCAGAGGGAACATTCTCGGCGCGGCGGTTGCGGCCAGCAGGACAGCTCGGTAGCCGGCGATTGTCGCCATCGAAGACAGAATATCCATACTCTGTGCACGCGTGATCCGCGGGACCAGCTCCAGCGAAAAAATCGTCGCGCCGGATGCCGCGGCTCGCTGAACGCCCTGAGGACACCAGAGCGGTTCACAACCGCTGATGACCACCTGTCCGGAGCGAAACCGGCCAACATCTGCGTCTCCATAATCTCCGCAGGCACCCAGTGTTCGCACCTGAAGGATGATGCCAGCCTGAGAATAGACAGCATCACGATCATCGACAATGGTCGCGCCCTTCTCGCGGTACAACGCATCAGGAAACCCGGCTGCCTCACCCGCTCCCGCCTGCAGAATCACGTCCACATTCAGCTTTTTCAGAGCAGGCAGAGACTGGGGAACAAGGGCGACACGGCGTTCTTCCGGATCCGCCTCGCGCGGAACTCCTGCAACAAACGTCTGACTCATCAGAAACACGCACTCCTTCAATCTCGTGGAACGGCCAATCTCGCGGAACGGCTTCGAATACCGTCAGAACACCACCACCGAACTGGTATCCGGCCGATCCAGCCACTGAAAAGTTTCAGGCAGGAACCATCCCAATTCAGACATGGTTATAGGACATTTCATGCTGCGTTCCCAGTGGGGCACCAATCGCAGGAATTTGACCATACTGAAGTGATCCGAATGGGAAATGGGATTCTCAGCGCCACGTTGTGTTCTCATCCTGAACGACGTCCTTGATGTCCATCGAAATCTCCAGAGACTGCGTCAAATACAGTCACTGCAAGACTTCATTCTTCTCTCGTGTTGATCTGCGTCATCAGAGGCGGCCGGTCCCGTACACTCAAAAGCACTTCGTCGAACTGCTGTTCTCTGGCAAAGTCCGGGCAGTGCGTGCACACGAACTGGATTGACGGGACCTGCTGCGCGAGATCGCAAATCGACTCCCGGGTTCGTAAAGCAGCCCGATAGTGATCAGCAATCATTCGAAAGTCGCGTGTCGGTTTGAGTCGGCGTTGAATTTCTGTGCGAGTCCAGAAGGAATCGGCGACCAGAAACACCTGCTTTGCTCCTTCGGTATTGAGCAGCACTCCCATTTGACCATGCGCGTGTCCATCCAGGTTAAACAACCTGATACTGCCATCTCGAAACAAGTCGTGGCACGTTCTCAGCTGACCATCACCGAGACCCGGGTCATGGAGTTCATGGATCGTGTGAACTCGGTTTCCGAAATCCCGTGGAATTAAGTCGGGAAGAATGCCCCGTCGAACCGCATCGAACCCGCTTCGGTGACGCGCCATCTCCCAGGTTTTGGCGAGTGTAATGAATTCTGCATTCGGAAACGCGTTCAGACCACAGATGTGATCGCCGTGAAAATGCGAAACCAGAATCAGCCGCAAATCTTCCGGGGCAATTCCTTCTCGACGCAGCCAGGCTTTCGGTGTCCAGTGTTCGTCCGTGTGGACTTTGGTTGCCCAGCGATAAAGGCGATACGGCCAGCGCTGCGTTGCAGCAAAGAAATCAGGACTGTATCCAGCATCGAACAAAATCGAACCAAACCGGGGATGCGTAATCAATGCAATGGTTGCGTGAAAACGAGTGCGTTCCTTTGAGCCTGAACGATCCGCGCGATGTCGACCGAATTCGATGTAGCCGGTCGAATAGAATCGAACCGTGACCTGCGGCGAATGGGTACCGGAAAGCAGAGGCCTCTGCTTCATGGATGTCAGGGTGCGCTGAATGCCGTCTTCCACGGATACAATCGGTTGATAGTCGAGGTCTCTTCCTGCTGCAGCGGATGTAAATGTTTGCTGGTGAGCAAGCAGGCCAACGGAATACCGCGTGATACCTGGTTCTCCACGAAGTTTCAGCAGACGATGTTTCCACTCCATGCCACGCGCAAACAACATCGCCAGCCATCGGGGAATTTGGCGACTCGGATCATAACCTTCCGTTGTCTTTGCAAGCACCTCGTGCAGCAGCGGCCACAGCCGGACGGGCGAATTGTTTGTAATGGTGCAACAACCAACGGTGCGTCTCACATCAGCCGCCAGAATCAGGCCGGCCAGAAGGTTATCAATGTACGTCAGATCGCACAGATTGTTACCGGCGCCAATCTGCCGAAGCCGACCCTGCTGAGCCGCCAGGATCAAACGCGGTAATAGTGCATTGTCTCCCGGTCCAAACACAGCGCGAGCTCGAACGATGTAAGCATTCAGCCCGTTTTGAATGGCGGCCTCAACAACACGTTCTGCTTCAGCTTTCGATTGAGCATACGCACAACTGAATCGTGATGGCAGCGGGCTTTCATCGGTAATATCACTGTCACGAAACTGAAAGTAGATGGCCGTTGAAGAGACGTGAACCAATCGCTGCACCTGATGTTTCACGCAGGCTCGAACGACATTTTCTGTGCCATCCAGATTCACAGAGCGGTGCTGGTGAAGCGATCCCCATGGTGATGTCATTGCCGCACAATGGAAAATGATTTCCTGATCGCGGCAGAGTTCATCGACCTCTTCCGAATTAGAAATGTTGGCTGCGACAAATCGACCGTCACTGCGAACACGGAAACGGCTGCGTCCTGTTATGGTCACATCATTTCCGGCGTCACAAAGCACCTGTGCCAGTGCCGAACCCACAAAGCCGGTGCCACCTGTGATCAGAATTCGTCGGCCGGACCCCAGCGAACGTTTGGCCATTTCGATCAAATCAGTATTCGTGTGGGTCGGCTGCACGGCGGTTCGTCGGGTTTCCTGCAATTCTAATTCTTCCTGCATGGTTGATCACCACGTCCAGAGCATGGCGCCCAGCGAAAGGCCAGCCGCGCTCCCCAGAAACAAAACAAGATCACCGGATTGAATTTTGTTGCCTTGAACGGCCACGGCCAGGGCCATCGGTAAGGATGCGGATACGCAGTTTCCATATCGAGCGAAGATATCAATCGTACGGTCTTCCGGAATCCCCAGCCGTGGCAGGACCTTCATACCTGCGGCCGAAGTTTGATGGGGAATGAGCCAGTCCACAGACTCAGGCGTCATGCTGGCGTCACGAAAAAAATCGTCCAGAAACGGCTTGAGTCTGGGCAGGGTCGCCCGAAGCAGATTGTCGCCGTCCATCTGGAAGAGGTGATCTTCCGGTGTCGTTTCCGCGAATTCGGGATGTCGAAGCAATCCACCTCCACGAATCTGAGCGAGTTCCGCATGAACCGGCCAGGTCTTCTGGCAATAGTAAACCGGCCCCGATTTCCGCTGACTCGGTTCGACCATGACGGCTGCAGCACCATCGCCAAACAACGCTGCAGATTCCTGATGACGAATATTACGACTGAGTGTGGCCATTTCTGCACAGACGATCAACACCCTGGAACACTGTCCGGCATCGATCACGAGACTGGCATGGTTAAGTGCAATCAGAAAAGACAGGCAGGTGGCATGAACACAAAAGCAGGGCACACCATCAAGCCCCAGTTCGCGAGCAACAAAGACGGAAGTGTCGGGGATGAATTGTCGGACCGTCGCGCTCGCATAGATTATCAGATCCGGTGCGCCGCGTTGTTCCATTGCCCGGCGAGCCGGGATGCTGGCGAAGAACGCAGGATCATCACCCGGCCTGCAGGCGTAACGCGTGGCAACGCCCATCTTGTTTTCCAGCCAGTCGACTTCACACTTCAGCAGTGTCGCAAGTTGTTCGGCAGTTTGTATGTCGCCCGGCACACAGAATTCTGCAGCAGTTATTTCTGCGTTCATGGCCCCGTCCTGTTCACCACACTGATCCGATTTCTACTGCTCATCCCTCTGCCGCTCATTCCTCTGCTGCTCATTGCGATCCTCTCCAATGGCTCCGGCTAACGCGCCGGCGTGAAATGTATACAGACAAGTGTGATCCATTCTCCTGAGCTGTTCTTCCAACTCTGAATCTCGAACTTTCAACGCGTTCATCTGTTCGTACTTCACAAGGAAGAACCGTTCGCAAAAACGTGCACCCGGTTTGGCCGCACCAGCTACAGCCCGCCAGATGTTCTGGTAGGCTTCCGGGGTTGCATAGGATGCAAAGTCCGATAGCGAAAAAGCGTCAAAGCATCGCTCCTGACTCAAAAGAAATGTATCAATCGGGGCGGTGTGAATGTGAATACGATCCAGGTTGTCCCGGATGTGTTCGAAGTTATCTTCCTGCAGATGAATTGGCAGCCGACAATGCGTTGTGTACCTGCCGCAGAAAATCAGGTTTGCGTAGGGATTCTCCCGCAGCAGCGAATGATTTGCCATCAGCTGAAGGCACGAATAGAGATAGTCCGCGACATTGAATTCCCGTGGAATCAATCGTGCTCCGGGTTCGCGAATGATCCTTGTCCACAGAAACCGGTTTGACAGGATTCGAAGAAAATTGCGAAAGAAAGATCCCGTCCAGTGCTGACGCCAGTAGTCGCGCTGCTCATTAAGGTCGGCCGCATTCAGCAAGCCATCGACGTGTCTTTGCCGCAGACATGTGGTCCGCGACATTTGTCGCAGCAGTTTTTCCCACGTGCCACAATACAACAGGCCTCCTTTGAGAGCCGGCCTGTTCTGCTTCCAGAATTCGCGACTGTCGGCGGGCAAATACGACAGCATCTGGTCTGCCAGTTGTTCTGTTCGAGGGGACAAATGGCAGCCGGTGAAGTGTAGAAAGTCCTGATAGTCCAGGTGACGGTATCCGGCAATCTTGAGCTGAAGCAGGTGATTCTGGGCCGCAGAAAAATCAACGCTGACGATGCGTGCCGGTGTTGCAGTCAGCAGATCCAGAGATCGGGCGCCGCTACCGGTGATGCAGACAACAGAATCCGAATCGGACAGCCGAAGCGCTCTCAATTCGGCTTCGCTGTCTTCTGTGCTGGAAGAATAGTTAATTCGCTGAAAGAATTTCTCTGACACGATCGATCGTTTGCAAACGGAGATTACGACGGAAGTCGAAGTGCTGAAACTTAACCGTTGTGAGCAGTCTGAGTACACTGTGGATCAACTGAAAGCCTGAGAACGTTCGACGCAGTGTCCGTCTGGCAAACAATCTTATCCGGATTCGCGATTCCCGTGATTGAATCGATTGGTTACCTGCAGAATTTCTGGCACGTCATCGCGTTCTCCACCGAACTTCGACGCGGACGTGCGCTCAGACGACGAATCTATGACCGCCCTCTGCTGATCTGGAGAGACACAGACGATTGTATCCATGCCATGGATGACTGTTGCCTGCATCAAAAAGCTCCCCTCGAAGTGAAAGACTATTCCGGAAACACGCTCGTTTGCCCGTATCATGGTTGGCAGTACGACCAAACCGGGAAAGTGACTTCCGTTCCGAGCGACTCGTGCGCGGCCGAGAAAATTTGTTCCAGAATCCCCGTTTATTCATTGCGCGAAGCGGATGGATTCGTTTGGATTTCGCTTTGCAAGACGTTGTCCAGCGAAAGCTCGTTGCCGGATTTGAGCAGTTTCGAGCATTGGCCCCGCACTTTCAGGAGGCTTGAATTTGCAACCTCCGAAGAATTGCTCATTGACAACTTCATGGATCCCACGCACACCGCGATTGTCCACGATGGAATCATCCGCAGCAGCGGCGAACCGACCGACCATCAGTTGACCATAACCAGCCATGCGAAGGGTGTTCGTGTGGATTATGCAGAACGACACGAGAAAGTCGGGCCGGGCATGAGTTATCTGTTTGGGGACTCGGTTGGCGTGCAGCATACGGACGAATTTCTTCTACCGAATCTGGTTCGTGTGACCTACACAATCAACCGCGTTCCGCGTTTTCTGGCGATGATCGCCTGCACTCCCATTGGTCCACTTAACGGCGGCCAGACTCTGGCATTCATCCAGCTGCGATATCAACTGGGATGGCCCACTCGTTTTGTCGGCCCTTTTATCTCCTGGATTGCGAACAAGGTGCTGCGTCAGGACTACAAGATCACTGCTCTTCAGTTTGCCAATCGACAGGCCTTCAGTGAATCCCCTGATCACAGAGTGGCAGCAGATGCGGTGGCCGTTCATGTCGCAAAGTTACGAAAACAGATGATTTCGTGTGACCAACCCGTTGCAACCAGTCGCCAAACGATCAACCTTCGCTTCTGATAACCACCAGAGGAGGGCAGGCCATTCGGCATCGGACGCCAAATCAACGCTGACGGAGAGGCAGGGTCCGCAAGTTTGCGGGGGGGAGTTGTTCGGCAGGTGCATTCGCTCGATTTCCCTGCACGCGGGCTGGTCAGGTTTTGAATCGCAGAATTTCGAAAGTGGACGGACAGGGGTTCATGAAAGTAAATATTGGAAACTGCCAGCTTGAACTTGTTCAGGGCGATATCACCCAGCAGTCGGTCGATGCGATTGTCAACGCAGCCAACTCCGGGCTCGCCGGTGGTGCTGGTGTCGACGGTGCAATCCATCGTGTCGGCGGACCGGCGATTATGCAGGACACCAATGCTCGGTACCCGGAAGGCTGTGCGACCGGAAACGCAGTGGAATCCGTGGCCGGCAACCTGAATGCAAAACATGTCTTTCATGCGGTGGGACCGGTTTGGCGCGGCGGAAGAGACAACGAACCTCAGATGCTTGCGTCGGCCTACCGCAAATGCATGAAATTGTCGCTCGAACACAAGTGCAGCAGTATCGCCTTCCCTGCCATCAGCACAGGGGTCTATGGATATCCGCTGGATCTGGCCGCACGAACGTCACTCAAGACAATCGTCGACTTCATCAAATGGCACAAAGAACCTGCATTAACTCGCTTTGTGCTCTTCGATGCGGCAGCATTGGCAGCCTATTCCGCAGCACTCGAAGACGTTGTCTCGCAATTTACTCGAACTCCCTGAGGTGGGGGGGGCCCTTCGAAGAGGCCGCTCTTCGAACCATCGTTGACCTGCATTCGGGGCCGCCTTTTCGAGCGTGACTCGGACAGCGAATGTGCCATTCCGCTGGTTTTGCCATTCAATTTCAAGGTTGGGCAAGTCCCGAAAGCGTGGACCCACTGACTGGGCAATTGACCCCATGGGGCTTTCCCCATGCGGCGGGTCTTCGTCATTCAATCCGCACAATTGGCATTGCTTCGCTGACCGATACATCCATCAGGATTGAACGTTTTCGTGGTTCTCACGGTACGGATGCAGGTCATGAACTTTGGATTTCCAGCTTCTTCGCTCCTTTCCACTGGCCTTTTGGTGTCAGCAATCTTTGCTTCCACCTCGGGCTGTGCATCGTGGCCCGGAATAAAGAAGGAAAAGGAATGTCCCCACTGCGCAGGAATAGCGACCGCTGTGCAGACGCCCACCTGCAGCGCGCCGTGGGCAACACAACAAGCAGGATCGAATCCCCAAACGGCTGCGCCGATGGCTGTTCCCGCAGTGCCGTCGACTGTCATGGTGAATCCGGGAGCGTGTCCGCCGATGCCGACGATGGCTGTGACAGATAACGAATTACAGGAATGTCGAAACGCAACGGATCAGCTGCAGGAAGAAATTGTCGACCTCAAAGAACAAATTGAATCGGCCAAAAGAACCAACTCGGCGATGGCGGATGTCATGCAATCCATGAACCGACAGGTTCAGAGACTGTCATCGGACGTGAACTACTATAAATCGGAGAGTGAGCGCCGCGAAGATATTACCCGCCGCCAGATTCAGGCGGAGCGGGAGATGTTCGACCAGCTTCAGCAGATGCTGCAGTCGGGTTCTGTGGGCGCACAGTCACCGTTGCAGCCGATTCCACCACTTGATCCGCAAATGAATTAAGGCTGTATGCAAAGCGGGTTGCCCGACAGAACAGGACTCGCCAATCGCGGTGGAAAAGCGTCAGTGGCTGATCAAATTCGTTGAATGCTGCCTCTCTGTTGCAGGGACAGCGGCGCCCGTGACCATTCGGGCTGTTTTCCGGACCCGCAGCAGATGGAGGCCGTCGTTCCATGCAACGTGCTGATGTTCTGACGCCATTCTTCGGCTCCGTTTTCCTGTGCCTTCTTCTGGTTTCGACAGGATGCGAAACGATTCCCGAAGCACCTGCCAGCCGTTCTCCTGTCCGACAACGTTTCAGCCCGTGGGACGCGTCGACAGGTGCACCACAGGTTCTGGGGCTCGCCGTGCAGTGTGCGGCTGATCCCGTGCAGGTCCGGTTTTCCGAACGGCTTGCGACTCTTGTGGCACGGGAGATCGAATTAGCCGTCTCAAGCACGCACTGTGTCGCATGGCAACCGGTCGTCGCATATCCGAGTGCTCCGCAGGAGTTCATGCCCTCTTCCCAGGATGTGATTACCGTTTCATTTCAGGAACCACACTCAATCACGCCGCCGGAATCCCCGGTCTTTCCGACTGTTGTCGATGTCGTGCCGGAAACTCCTGCGCGGTGCCTTCAGATTCGGGTTATGGAATTCCGTCCCTACTCTCCGCTTGCTGCAACCTTACGCCTGACGATTCTGGATGGACAGACGCAACAGATCATCTCGTCCACGTCCGCTTCCTGGAACATTGGCAACCTGCAGACCACGGGCACGTCCGGCGGCAACTGCAATTCGGTCGTTACGCTTGAAGAAGTTTCACTGCATGACGAGCCACCGACCTGTGAAAGTTCGGCCATGCGGCACAGCCCTGAAGCGTTGACGCAGACAATGGCGAGTCGCATTGCTGCGTGGTACGCCATGCGGTCCGCAGTTGTGATTCCATCAACGGTTCTCCCTTAAATGTCCGCTGTCCGACTTGTAGAAAAGGATCACGATTTTTTCCTGGAATGGGCAAGTCGCCATTTGACGTGGACGGACGGACGTTAAACTTCCGCCGGCGCAGTCGATCAAGAATGGGTGGAGCATCACCTGTTTCGGCTGCGAGCGGCTTGTGAACAGGATCACGAATGCCCGTCTTGATAGTCACGTCCCACCCGGACGACTGGCCGTTTGAAATCCCGGGCGTCGATAAGATCGATGCCTGGACCTACTTAACTTCTCCGGAAACGCTCGATCAGGCCGGCAAGACACGCGCGACGCGTGTTTTCAATCTGTGTCGGTCCTACCGCTATCAGAGTCTGGGGTATTACGTTTCGCTGCTGGCCGAAGCACGTGGTCATAAGCCCCTGCCCGGTGTGATCACGGTTCAGGATCTGAAGTCGCGTGGCGTTTCCAGACTGATACCAGATGAAGTCGACGAAATCCTGCAGCAGAGCCTCTCCAGCCTGACTTCAGATGACTTCACGCTGAGCATCTATTTTGGCCGCAACTTTGCCAAACGTTACGAACGCCTCGCCCAGCATTTATTCAACCTGTTTCCTGTCCCGTTGATGAAGTTCGAACTGAATCGACGTGACGGACGCTGGCAGATTCGTCGTGTCGCGGCCGTGGCCGGGTCCGAAGTGCCCGAATCACATCGAGAATTCGTAGCCGAATCCGCAACCCGGTATTTTTCACGTCGTGCCTCGGTCAAATCGCCCCGACGAACTCGTTTCGATATGGCGATCCTGACCAATCCGGCCGAACTGCATAACGCGCCGTCCGATCCCACGGCCCTGAAGAAGTTCATCAAAGCCGCCAGGGAACAAAGCGTCTATGCCGAACTGATCACACGAGATGACAGCGGACGACTGCTGGAATTCGATTCACTGTTTATCCGCGAGACCACAGCGATCAACCATCATACCTATCGGTTTTCGCGCCGGGCGGCCAGTGAAGGTCTGGTGGTCATCGACGATCCGGTTTCCATTTGCCGCTGTACAAACAAGGTCTTTCTGGCCGAAATGATGACGCGGCAAAAGGTAGATATTCCAAAGTCCATCGTTGTTCACCGCGACAACGCCGGGCAGATTGGCGAGCAGCTTGGTTTTCCATGCGTGCTCAAGAAGCCTGACAGTTCGTTTTCCATGGGCGTTGTCAAAGTCCATTCCAGTGAGGAACTGAAGTCGCGACTGGATGAATTTTTTGGCGAATCAGATCTGTTGCTGGCGCAGGAATATCTGCCAACGACCTTTGACTGGCGGATTGGCATTCTGGATCGCAAACCACTTTTTGCCTGCCGCTACTACATGGCTCCCGGACACTGGCAGATCATTCGTCAGGAAACGCACGGCAGTGGTCGCTACGGTAAAGTCGAAACGCTGCCCGTCGAACTTGCACCAGCCAAAGCCGTCAAGTCGGCTCTGAAAGCCGCCAACCTGATCGGTGACGGGCTGTATGGAGTTGACGTCAAGGAATCCAATGGGCGGTTCGTGGTTATCGAAGTCAATGACAATCCCAATATCAACGCCGGTGTGGAAGATGCTGTGCTGAAGGACGAACTCTACCGCCGCATTGTGGAAGTGTTCGTTCGTCGAATGGAGCACAAGAGAGCCCGTTATGATGTCGCCTGAACCACGCCGCCTGAATCTGTTCGAAGCATTTGGTGTCGAACTGGAATATATGATCGTGGACGCTGCGTCGCTGGACGTTCGCCCGATCACAGATCAACTCATCCGGGCAGAATGCGGTCGGATCGAATCCGAAATTAATCTCGGTCAGATCTCATGGTCCAACGAACTCGCATTGCACGTTGTCGAACTGAAAACAACCGCCCCGGAATCCGGTCTTCGCGGACTGGCAGGCTTATTCCATCAACATGTGCAGCGCATCAACCAGCACCTGTCGTTGATCGAACCAGCGGCGAAGCTGATGCCATCGGCCATGCATCCATGGATGAATCCGGATGCGGAAATGAAACTCTGGCCTCACGAATACAACGAAGTGTACGAAACCTACAACCGCATCTTCGATTGCCGTGGCCACGGTTGGGCAAATCTTCAAAGCGTGCACCTGAATCTGCCATTCAATGGCGATGAACAATTCGGACGTCTTCACGCTGCCATTCGACTGTTGCTGCCGATTTTGCCTGCCATTGCCGCCAGCTCTCCTGCAATGGACAATAAGCTGACCGGAACACTGGACAACCGCCTGAATGTGTACCAGGGGAATTCTGCCAGAGTTCCCTCGCTGGCCGGTCGAATCATTCCGGAACCCGTCTTCACTGAAGAAGACTATCGGGCACAAATCTTTCAGCGAATGTACGATGATATTGCTCCGCTGGATCCACAGGGTGTTCTGCGGGATGAATTTCTGAACTCTCGAGGCGCTATCGCAAGATTCGGTCGCGGGTCGATTGAAATTCGAGTGATCGATATTCAGGAATGTCCCGCCGCAGACCTCGCCGTTCTGCAGGCCGCTGTCGGCGTGTTGAAGGCCCTGTGTGACGAACGCTGGAGCAGCTCAGCGCAGCAGAGGTCCATTCCGGTTGAGCCACTGTACCAAATCCTGGCACTCGCAATTCAGGATGCCGATCAGGCACGGATCACGAACACCGAATATCTGAGCCTTTTGGGATACCCGCACAATTCCGCCACAATGCGGCAACTCTGGCAGCACCTGATACAACAGACATCCCCCGATCTGGAGGCGGACTGCTCCAGGGCTCTCGAGACAATCCTGTCGAAGGGCCCGCTTGCCAGACGAATTCTGAACGCCATCCCGTCTGCCGACGGGAGTCTGTCACAAAGAACAAATGTGCGAAGTGCCGGTTCGCTCTGGGAACAACTGTGCCTTTGCCTGCAATCAGGCCAGCCCTTCGACCCGCCTCAACTGAAATCCGCCTGACGACGAGCCTTCGCTCCCCGGGGTACACGACTGTCTCCGGATTTGCTCAGCGAAACCCTGCACTGTGTGAGGGGACAGCATCGCCGGGATTTGCCCCCGCCGGGACCGCCCGCTCGGCCCGTGCCCGCCGTTCCATTGTTTTTTCCTGACCGGGGATCACGGAAGGACATACTGCGCCCCCGCTTTCGCACCGAAATGCCGCCCCGTCAGCAGTCTCATGGCCGGGAAATGTGGGGAGCGGTCCCGTGTGGAACGGGTGAATCGTTGATTGTTGTTGCGAAGGCGGTTGAGGGTTAGTACACCACGGTCAGAATCAGCCGCAGCCAAGCTGCCACAACGTGCAGGAATTGCTTGCGAGGCGAATCATCATGACGCCACGCCACGGGGAGGGTTAGAGTTGTCATCCAGGTTTCTTACAACGCCGCGCAAACGCGCGATTTCATGGCGTGCTGTGGCGTTCTTCGGATTTCTCTCACTGGCCGCCTGGGTACATCACAACGTCGATTCAGCGCCGGTGGCCCGCGCTGATGAGGCTTCCGGGCCTGCAGCCAGCGATCCATCGGCCGAAGCTCAGCATTCGGATTCCGACTCCCACAAACAGTCTGACGTGCATTCACAACCCGCCGGTGACCACAACGAACACGGTGATGCGGATCACGGAGAAGGTGAACACGGTGAAGGCTCACACGGTGAGGAGCATTCCGGAGGTCACAAGGATCCGGTTGCCGAAATTCTACTGGGGATCACTGTCATTCTTTTGGCAGCAAAAGTCACAGGAGACCTTTTCGAACGCATTCACATGCCAGCGGTGTTGGGGGAACTGACCATCGGAATTCTGCTTGGCAACTGGCATTTGTTGACCGGCAGCGAATACTTCGACTTTCTGAAAGCTGACATCACCGATGCCTCGGCGCTGACCGGCAATGTTCTGGATATGCTGTCGCGAATCGGAGTCGTGCTGCTTCTGTTCGAAGTGGGGCTCGAATCTCGGGTGAAGGACATGATGTCCGTTGGCGTTTCATCGTTGCTGGTGGCACTTCTTGGGGTCGTCGCGCCCATGGTTCTGGGCTTCGGTGTGGGCTATTTGCTGTTGAGCGAATCGTCGGCCGAATGGCAGGTTCCCGCTTTTCTGGGAGCGACACTTTGTGCGACAAGTGTCGGGATCACCGCTCGTGTCATCAAAGATATGGGACGCAATCAGGATCGCGAATCAAAAATCATTCTGGGTGCCGCCGTTATCGACGACGTGCTGGGGCTGGTTGTTCTGGCGATTGTGTCGGGCGTCATTCAAAAGGGTGCCGACTTTGAAGTGATGAGCCTGTTTAAGATCGTTGGGCTGTCCTTCATGTTTCTTGCTGTGTCTCTCGGTCTCGGCGTGATTCAGTTGCCTCGGACATTGTTTCGCTGGGCAAGCTACCTGCATGGCCATGGCATGCTGGTTGTGACCGCTCTGGTTATTTGCTTCAGCTTTTCGTACGCGGCCAATATGGTCGGTCTGGCGCCGATTATCGGCGCGTTTGCTGCCGGTCTGATTCTTGAAGGAACACACTACCAGGATGTCGGCGATAAATGGCGCCACCATCATCTGGAAGAAGCGCTGTCGCCGCTGTCGGCATTGATGGTGCCGATCTTTTTCGTCGTGATGGGCATGTCAGTAAATCTTAGCGCTTTTGGTGATTCATCCGTTTGGCTTCTCGCCACCGGACTCACCGTCGTGGCAATTCTCGGTAAACTTGCCTGCTACTGTGGCGTCACGGAGAAGGGTCTGAATCGTCTGGCCGTCGGGCTGGGCATGATCCCACGCGGAGAAGTGGGGCTGATCTTCGCCGCGGAAGGAAAGCGATTGTTCACCGCGACCGGAGAGCGGGTCATCAATGACAGCACGTTTTCTGCCATTGTTGTGATGGTCATGATCACGACGATGGTGACCCCACCGCTACTGAAATGGGCGATGTCCAAATCCGCGCCGCCAGCATCCACCTAACCGGGGCATCCACCTGACCGGGGCCAGTTCCCTCAGCAACGCCGCAAGTGTGAATTGGGTTTGCCGATGCGCGATGAAATTCTCGCTCGGCCGACTCAGATCGCTTTGGCGTTTCTGCATGAAGACCTGCGAGACCTCATCCTGTTTCCTGCAGAGCTCGCCTGAAATACCCGTCCGGGACTTTCTCACACCGTCCGGAGTCTGATCACATCCCCTGGCCAAAGTCACTGCAGCAATCAAGCCACATTCTGATTCGCATACGGGTTATCGACGAAACGCGGCATGCCGTTGAAAATTGCCGTCCCGAACAGGTGACAAACGGTCACCATTTTTGGATGCTTTCCGGTTCTCCGCGCTTGATCGCGGGGACATTCACATCGATTCGACGACGACATTGCGGGCAAGTGCCCCGTCAAAGCGATTGAATTCACAGCCCCTGTCTCACCAGATCACGATAACCAGATCACCAGGAAAGTCCTGCCATGGCCAAGAAGAAAGCCTCCGCATCGAAGCCCGCTTCTCCCTCTGTCGACCCGAATTCAGCCATGAATCCGGCAGCCATGAATCCCATGATGGGAATGATGCCGCAGATGGGACAGGGACAGATGAATCCCATGATGCAGATGGCGCAGATGATGCAAATGATGATGTCGGGGGGCGCGGCCACCGGGATGATGGATCCCTCAGCAATCCCTTTCAGTACTGGTCAGGCGGTGGATGATGGCGATGCCGGCCTGAATGAGGATTTTGTACGGCCCGCACTGCTGGATGATCTGATCAAGCATCAGGAGGCCGTTCCGTTGGGATGTGTGCTCGATCAATTGTGCCTGACTGAAGACGGTTCCAAAGTTCTGGGGGGCGTTCCCAAAGGCTGCACCATCGCCTTCGCGGGACCTCCGGGAAAAGGCAAGACCCGCAGCACACTGGCCGGGCTCGCACGAGTGGCCATGAGTGGAGAAAAGGTCGCGTTTGTCGTGGCCGAGGAAGGTTTCCATGACCCGGATGGAAACGGTCGCGATGATCTGTGTTCCCGCTTCGTAAAGATCGGAATGTCGGTCACAGGACTCAACGAAAAGGACTTTCGGAAGAAGGTGCTGGAAAACGTGTTCGTCCTGGAAAGCCAGTACCATCGTGGCCACACATGGGACGATTTCGTCGGCAAGTACCGGTTTCTGGTTGAAAAGGAAGAGATCAGTTTTGTTGTCATCGACTCGCTGAACATGCTGGATCCGAGCCGAAACAGAACGGCCGACAATCTGTCAGCACTGAAAACGTACAATCACGAACAGGGTGTGACCTGCATTTGCATCGGTCAGATTCGGGATACCGGCGCTCCGGTCGGCGGCGAATCCCTTGTGCATACCGCAGATGTCGTGTTTCTGATCGAAGAAATGTCGCTGGGTTCAAAGGAAATTGCGGAACTGTGGGGCGGCAGCTATCGCGATCGTATTGACGTCATCCGGGCTGTGAAGAGTGTCACAACTCCGACCTTCCCCCACGCCGTCCGCCTGGATCGCGAAGAAGAAACCGGGGTCCTGCGAATTCATGATTCACAGCCCGAAATCTACGCCGTCCCGAGCGCTTAGCTTAGCAGCCTGTTGAGAAACGGGACTGGATCAAGCAGGAGACCTGAACACTCGATGGTTTCCGGTCGTGCTGCCAGCCTGTCCCGGTTTTTCAACGGACGGTGAGTGTCATAGCTGATTCGTACCTCTGCATTCGGTGAGACAAGAATGAAGATTGTCGGGACAAACGATGTACGGCGCTGGTTTCGCGAGGCAAGCGGTCTGGCTGAGTTCACCAGAGGCATCGGCGCGACTGGTTCTGGTGCGATGGACTGTGAGCTTGGTGTACCGGATCACCTGCAGTTCCTCATTCGCCGCCTGGTTGCCGATCAGGGGCACGAAATCCCCGCCACGGCGCTGGATTCCATTCCTTTTTACAGCTTGTGTAAGGGATTGTTTCTCCCGCTCTCGATGCTTGATCCGGCCCGAACCGCTTCGATGTTCGGTATTCGGACAGGGGCTCCCCCCGACACTGCGGGCCGTGAAAAACTGCTGAAGGAATTCCTGAACAAAGACGTCGGTATTTCTCTGCCGGAAAAGATTGGCTGCATCCTGGGCGATGTCTTTCAGGGAAAACGAAGCAGTGTCCGCCGTGACAGCCTCGTTCAGCTCTTCATGACTATGAAGATGATGTCGCGTCGGGATTGTCTGGATCGATTGACTCAGGTCGGCGATATCGCCGTGATGTTCGCTGAATTACCCAGCGAGATTAAGGGTGAGATCCCGTTGACGGCGGGCGAAGTCATCCGAACGCTGCGCTACCTTCCGAGTGCTCGCAGAACTCAGAAGTTCCAGGTGCTGCGATCGTTGTACCGCCGCTGCGGTCGAATGGAATCGTATTTTCTGACGCGACTGATTCTGCAGAAAGCCGGACTGGGATTCGAATACCAGGGGACCGTCATTGCACGATTGCTCGCAGAACAATTCGGCGTTGAAGAGGAACAGGTCGGACACGCCATGGCTCTGACCGACGCATTCAAGGTTGCGCAGGTGCTGATTGATGAAGGGGCTGAGGGACTCAGAAAAATCCAGCTTCAGCCATTGGTTCCCGTTCGCCCGATGCTGGCCGGTGGAATCACAAATGACCTGAAAGACAGCGAATTCCCGGTCTGGGTCGAACGAAAGTACGATGGAATTCGACTGCTTCTGCACAAGTCGACGGATACTCGCGGCTCTGTGCTGTGCGGGGCCTACACGCGAAATCGTGGCGACTGGCTGGAACAAATCAGTGGACTGGATGCGTCCATCCGCTCCATCCCCGCGCATAACTGTATCGTCGACGGAGAATTGTTCGGAACGATTCTGGATATCGAAGAAGGGATGCGCCCAGCAACAGTCTACGAAGTTTATGCCGCCCTTCAGGGAGAATCCGCTCAACCGGTCACGTTGAGGTTTGCGGCCTTCGACCTGCTCTATCTGAACAACATGGACATCACCAGTCAGGCACTTCAGCAGCGGCGTCAGTATCTGATGAATCTGCTTGCTCCGCTGACGCAACGGCAGCTTCCCATTCCCATTACGGTATCCGAAGGGCAGATGGCAACCGGCCACGAAGACGTCAATCGGCTGTTTCAGCATTTCAGAAGCCAGGGCTACGAAGGCATTATCTGCAAACAACTGAATGCGCCCTATCGCCTGGCCTCGCGCGATCCCGGCTGGAAAAAACGAAAACCCGAAATCACGCTCGACCTGGCAATTCTGGGAGCCACCCAGGCGGTGACCACCAGGGAGAATGCCGGAATGTTTGGTTCCTACGTGATCGGAGCCCGAAACGCGAAGGGCGGCTTCGACTTTGTCGGCGACGTTGCTGGTATCGACCGCGTCCGTGAACAGGAAATCATTCGGGAGATCATGCAGAACGGATTAATGACAGGTCAACGGATCGAGCGCCCAAGCGCCTCCGGGGCCAGACCCGGCATCGCACTGAGACCCCATGTTGTGGTGACCGTGCGATTTGAAGGAATCGCGCGTGATCAGACCACCGGCGCGCTTAGTCTGCGAGATCCAAAGCTGGTCGTCATTCGTTCAGACAAGCCAGCCATGGAAGCAGACACAACGATGGACATCCAGGAAATGTATCTCCGACAACGCGTCGGCTGACACACGCGTCCGCACGCAAACGAAATGCGTGTTGCATTGCCCTGACGATTTCCTCGAATAAAGCAGGCTTCTACGCCAAGAAGGCCACTTCTCCGTCAACTCATAGATCGATGGAACAAACAGGGCACAATCCGATCGACGGTGACACCACTCGGGACTTCATCCATCGCACGTTGGATTCTTTGTTCAGCGAGTTTCCGGATCTGTTGAAGGTCGTCCTGGGGCGCCCGTCACAATTGAGCTCCGCAGGCGTTTCTGCCTCAGTTGGCCGAACTTATTGCAATCGAACCAATTGCCCTTTCCGCTTGGCAACATTCTTGTAGTCCCACTGTATTGATTTCGATTTCTTCAGCCAGCGTTTGAGGTCCGTCAGCCTCATATCTTTCGCGAGACTGAAGAGGATCGAAGCATCCTTGAATTTACCGGTTCCGGGCTGAAGTTTCTCTTCCTCAAAGCTTGCTCCACTCCAGAACATCAGTCGGATGCCTCCTTTCTGTTTGCTGTAGCCGACGATTGGATTCCCGTCGAGAAACCAAACAGGATGCCGATGCCAGATCCTGCTTTCCGCTTCAGGAAGGTTGTCTGAAATCGTAGTCGCAAGGATCTGGCAGATTGAACGTTCTTCTTCGTTTGTTTGCGACGCGTTGTAAGTTTCGATATCGGATTGCATAAGCCTGGCCAGTAAGAGTACAAACGGCACGATGTGGCGGAGACACACGCTGATGAAACGTTTAGATCTGACCGCCTGCGTGCGACGTTGTGCGTAGAATGATCAGTCGTAGCTCAATTCTCGGCCGGACCCGATCAGCCTGGCTGAGTCGACTTCTGTTTCTGCACATCCGGTCTGCTTAAGTCTCTGTCCGCCGCTTAATCTCAGCCGCGATCTTCTGAGGGGCGATGTTTGTAATGGCAGCGCTTGTCAGTCCCAACGCAATGGTCGAGATGAAGACAGGAACGTTGGATTGCCAGTAACCAAGGACCACCCATACTGTGATGATCACTCCCCAAATACTCCCAACGAGCAGCTGAAGTCTCCTCGCGTCCTTCAGCTTTTGATTTAGCTCATCGTCGGTCATCTCTTCAATACTGGACATCGCTCTTCCCGTGGATAATACGAACCTTTAAAGATTAACAGACCATTGGAATTCTGTGCCGAACGGATGATTGATTCTTTTCGTGGACATTCCTTCGGCCCCGGGGTGCGTTAACGAGAGAAACGAACCACAGGTGGCGAGTTGCCATTGAGTCGGTTGGGCGACGACTGCGGTGCCCATCCACATGTCATCTGGCTGGCCGCTGCCGCTTGCCATCTGAGCCTCCGGCCGCGCTGAATAGCTAACCCACCGAATCCGTCGGAGTCTATGCACTCCGCATTCTTTTCCAAGCTCCGGTAACGCAGGAAATCCTGACAAACAGCCAGGAAATCGATCGCTGATTCAACCGTTCCGCCCCTGTGGCTTTAAAACGTGCCACGGCACGAATCCACGTCAGACTCTCGGCCTCTCGGCCCCACCCACCGAGCTACAGTTTTCACCGCCGGGCCCAACTTCGGTGCATGCAATTGATGATTGGCATTGGGGTGCAGGTCGAATGACAACACCCGCACGCCAGCGGACGTTTCACATGCGGGGCGTCTTGCGGGCAGCCTCTGGAAGAGATTTCACCGGACGTTCAGATGCTTCTCCGCCAGATCAAATGACTCAGCAGTTCCGTCGACCAGGCGACTCAGCCGAAGAGAGGTGCAATGACTTGACCATCACAGATTCGAACCGGGCGGTTCTGAAGATCGTGGTACAGTGAATCCGGCTGGATACCGAGCGACGAAAACATCGTGGCCATGATATCCCATGGACCATAGGCTTCGGTTCGGGGATAGGCTCCCTGGGCGTCCGATTCACCAACACAGGCTCCTCGTTTGACCCCGGCACCGGCAAACGCCACCGAGTACACATCGCTCCAGTGCTTCCGACCCGGGGAAGCGCCAGCAAAGCGTGGCTCCAGTGCCACCAGCGGAGCGCGTCCGAATTCGCCCATGCAGACGACAAGCGTGTCGTCCAGCATACCCTGCTGGTCCAGGTCTTCGACCAAAGCAGAAAAGCCCTGGTCGAAACGCGGCAGCAGATGATTCTTCAATCCTTCGAAGATGTCATTGTGGGTATCCCATCCGTAAAGGTCGGTATTCGCGGGATCGATGTCCTGTCCACGATTGTTGTGGCTCCAGATAACAGTCACCAGAGGGACGCCTGCCTGCACCAGTCTCCTTGCCAGCAGACAAGCCTGACCAGAACGATTGCGGCCGTAGCGAGCTCGCAGCGCCGCCGGTTCGCGGGACAGGTCGAATGCGTCGCCGATGTCGGGACGCGACAGCATGTCGAACGCCTGATGATACAGCGTGACCTTCTCCTGGCCGACGGGGTTTTGCCGCAGCGATTCCATTCGATCTTCGAGTGATCGAAGCAAATTTGCCCGCTGCTGCATCCGACTGGCGCCAAGGTCCGGGCGACGAATCAGTGATGGAATCGGCATTGAACCCAAAGTCACATCACCAAGTGTCAACGGATCAAACCCTTTGCCCAGATATCCCCCAAACTGACCCGGTCCAACCACCAGCGGAACCTCTGCCGGACCATTCAAATGAATGGCCGTTTGCGGAAACTCCTGGCTGGGACGCACCCGTTGCAGCACGGCGCCATGACACGGCAAATCGTCGGGGGCTGGCAACGGATTTGATGATTTTCGGCGGTGATACCTTCCGGTCATAGACAAGTAGAACGCCGATCCATGATCCCGATCTTCATGCGACATCGTGCGCAGGACGCAGATCTTGTTGGCAATTTTGGCAATCTGCGGCATGTGTTCACAGAAATGAATCCCGGGAACCGCTGTCCGAATTGTTCTGAATGCTCCCCGCACTTCCACCGGTGCATTGGGCTTTGGGTCCCACATATCAATCTGGCTCTGGCCGCCACTGGCAAACACAACGATGACAGATTTTGCGCGGCCAAATCCAGGCGGTTTCACCTGTGGCTGACCTGCTTCCGCCGCCAGTGTGCGACTACGGCCAGCGGACGCCAGGGCAGCCAGTGCGGTCAGCCAGTCGCGACGCGATTGCGCTGTCGATGATGTCGCACGGTTGTCTGGCGAATGAATCATACGATTAGGCAAGCTCTGGCAATCACTGGCGGCGATCAGAAATTAGACACTGGCTGGTCATGGTACTGGCTGGTGATTTGATGAGAGCTATTCGGATTTCTTCTGCCTGTCCGATTTTTTCTTCCGAGCAGATTTCGCTTGTGGATCAGTCTTCGACGTCGTAGCAGGTTCCGGCACCGGAGAAATCGTTGGAGGACCAGTGATCCAGCCGAGAGAGTTCAGAAACTTGTCCGTTTCGATCAGTGTTTCCGTGAAGTAAGGATCATTGTTGAAGAATCCGTGTCCCGCACCTTCGTACACGCGTGTATCGCAGCGAACACCGGCGGCCTTCATATCGTCTCTGAATCGGTTCAGCACGTCGACGGAAATCAGCTTATCCATATCGCCAAGGAAGACGATTGTTGGCGGGGCAGTGCCGGCGATATTGTGAGCGGGAGAAAACTCTTTGTACCGATCACCCACCCGATTGTGCCCCCATTCACCAGGGCCGTTGTTAAAGACCGGGTTGAACAGCACTAACGCGTCCGGACGGCAGGAGACACTTGTGTCGTCGGCTGGATCGTCCAATCCGGGAACCATTGCGGTGAACGATGCAAGATGACCACCGGCCGAACCTCCTGCTGCGGCAATTCGACCGGGATCAATACCCAGTTGGGCCGCATGCTTTCTCACATAACGCATCGCAGACTTCGCGTCAGCACAGCAGATTTCCGGCAGCCCGGGTTTGGACCTGTCGATGGTGCGGTAACGCACCCGAATCCCAACCAGACCACGCGTCGCCAGGTATTGACTCTGCTTTTCGAACTGTGCCGGACTTCCACCAACCCAGCCACCACCGAAATAAAACACGACAGCCGGACGCCTGTCGGCGGCATTCCAGTCCTGCGGTTTGTCGACGTAAAGATTCAGTTTTTGGTCACCCACCGTCTTGTAGACCAGCTGTTCTTCCCCATGGACTGCGGCATTCACGCTTAAAGCTAGAATGCTGGCAATCAACATACGTAATTGCATTGGAATTGAATGGTTGCCCATCTGTCCGCCCGTCTGTTGCCTGTGGTAATGAAAATCCATCCTGCCCGAGATGAGCCGGACTTCAAATGCTCGCGCGGCAAGACGCCAGTTGAACGACGCTCAGCCCTGTCTATTCTCTACGGATCACACCGCTGGATTCAAGCAACAACAAGTTACAATCGTGCATTGGTCATCGGCCATCCGCACAGATCTGTTATCTGAGAGGCAGGTAGATGTCCGTCTTTAGTTCTGACTCGGGAGATTCCGGAGGCGTGGTGCGATAGATTTCATAGGTTCCACAGCGTTGCTGTTTCAACTTGCGGTACCGCGTGACCTGATTTGCAACGCTCCACGCATTTCCAAGGTGTCGGTAGCTGCCGATGTGTTCGACCCTGAATGATTCTGCTGAGCCAATGGACCATTCTTTCAGTCCGGATGATGCGGGAACATCAGCGTCGGCCGGAATGACAAAGCCACTGATGTATTCGAACACTCCTTTCGACATTCGAAATTTTGTGTAGACCGAGATCGCCGGACCGTTCATCGGCAAACCGTGAGAACGAAATAATTCGCGAGCCTTCTCAAAGGCAGCCTCCATCGAAGGGCCAACAGTTTCGACCTCGCACGTGCTGGAGACTCCAGCCATGCGAAGCGGTTCTGTTTGCTGCACACCATGCTGAATGACTTTTGAAGGAATTGATCCCGTTTCAATCCAGTCTTTAAGCATCTTCAGCCCGCGCGAATAATCCATACTGATGAACGTTTTCATCATTGGAATCATCCAGAACATAAACCATGGCATGCTCCCTTCCATGTACCAGCTGAGCATTGTTCCGGTCGCTGTTGGCTCCAGCAGAAACCCGACCCTGGCCTGAGACTTGAATGGCTTGAGGAACCGAATTTCATCTTCGATCCGCGAATACGGGACCAGTTCCTTGTGTTCCACTTCGCCCTGGCCCGTCAATTCACCGACCCAGGAATACACAGAACCTACGGATTTTCCGTCGGACGATACGGTCACACGGGCTTCGGGTTCCGCGATCAGCCAGGGCGACCAGACTGTCCATGTCCCGAAGTCCGCGACGACTTCAAAGACTCGGCTGGTATCAGCCTCTATCTCGATGGATCGAACAATGCTGTAGGCTGGCATATCTAAACCCGATTCTGATGATACGGATGTGGGTGATGTGAATCCCTGGCAGACGGCGCCATGGAATCGTACCTGCAGAAGACCGGGGTTGCCAGGACAATTGCACTCCCGGAATGACGATAGTTGTGGAGTGCTGGCACTGCCCCCCCGGCAAAGTCAGCCCCACGCACATTGTGATCCCGAACGATCCACGCTACCGTTCGGTGAGATCGCTTCCGGGGCTGTGTCATTCTTACTGGGCGTCGTCTTGCTAATGACGCTCACGTTCCCTGGAACCCATTTCTGAACTGCCGCCAATTCGTGCACCGGGTTTCACAGAAGCCACTTTTGAAGAAGTCGAACGATGGTTGTTTTCCGTTTCGTAATCTCATTCATTCTCGCGGTCGATTTGTCCCTCTCGGCCTATTGCCGCGCGGGAGAAATACGAACTCACACGTTGCGTTCTACGAATCAGGCTCGGGAAACCAGTGTTCGTGTATTGCTGCCGGATCAGTTGGAGGAATCTGTATCTTATCCTGTTGTGTATGTTCTTCCGGTGGAAGCAGGAACGACCACCCGATGGGGCGATCCCGTTCAGCAGGTACTTCGGAATGATCTGCACAACAAGCATGGTGCCGTGTGCGTGTTTCCTTCGTTTGCTGATTTGCCATGGTACGCAGATCACTCAACGAATCCGCAATTGAAGCAGGAAGCCTACCTGCTGGAAGACGTACTGCCATTCGTTGAGTCCAGCTATCCAGTTATCACCATGCGGAAGGGGCGATTGCTGGTTGGATTCAGTAAGTCAGGGTGGGGCGCGTGGAGCCTGCTGCTGCGTCACCCCGATACATTTGAAAGGGCCGCCGCTTTCGACGCTCCGCTGATGATGGACAGATCGGGTCGTTATGGATCAGGACCGATATTTGGAAACGAAGAGAACTTTCGAGCGTACCATGTTGCGGATCTGCTTCGGCAAAGGCAACGTACCTTTCAATCTGAGGCCCCTCGACTGATGTTTTCAGGCACAGGAAACTTTGCCGGCGAACATCAGCGCATGAAAGAACTGCTTGACGACATCTCTTTTCCGCATGTGCAGATCCCCGGCCCAACGCGCGAGCATTCCTGGGGCAGCGGATGGCTACCGGAAGCATTTGAATGGCTGCTGCCGGTGTCGTCCCAGCCCGTGTCATCCCAGCCCGTGTCAGGTAAACCGGCGTCCGATGAGCATCCTGCGTCTGGTCACTGAATCCTGCGCTTGGTCACTGAAATCCTGCACTTATTCACTAAAGTGATGGCGAGCGGATGACTCGTGAAAACAGGAATTCAAAGCATTCTCGTTGTGTCAGAGTCCAATTATTGGCCCACACAGGCGAATATGCTGGCTGAACATCCCGGACAACTGCAATTCGTTTCCGTCGGAGCGTACGAGTGACTTCATCGATGATGATCGAAATTGATCATGTAACCAAGACCTACAGGTCGGGAATCTTTCGACGAAAATCATTTCAGGCGTTGAAGGGTGTTTCTCTGCAGGTGCCGCGTGGCAGTATCTACGGTCTGCTCGGGCCGAATGGGGCTGGAAAGACGACGCTGATCAAGATTCTTCTTGGCATCATTCGCAAATCCGGTGGCAATGCCATGGTGCTTGGACATCGTGCCGGTTCGATTCAGGCGCGGCGCCAGATTGGCTACCTGCCGGAAAATCACCGCATTCCACGGCACCTGACCGGATTTTCAGCTCTGGAATACTATGGCGGACTCAGCGGTCTGGCTTCGTCTGAAATTCGTCGACGGACACCCGAATTACTGCAACTGGTGGGACTGAACGGCCGGGGCGCAGAAAAGGTTGCGGGGTACTCCAAGGGAATGCTGCAACGTCTTGGCCTGGCGCAGGCAATGCTGCATCAACCGCAATTAATCATCCTGGATGAACCCACCGACGGTGTGGATCCGGTTGGGCGCAAAGAGATTCGCCAGGTTCTTCAAAAGCTGGCCGCGGACGGGACGACAATCTTCCTGAACAGTCACCTGCTGCAGGAGATCGAACTCATTTGCGAAAGTGTGGCCATTCTGACGGAGGGCGAGGTTCGAAAGACCGGCAGCGTTCGCGAACTCAAAAGGGCTCTCTCTGATGCTCCCGTTCAGATGCAGCTCACCGGCGCGGAAGAAGACATTGTGGGTGCCATCGGGCATCGTGACGGGTACAGAAATCAACAAGTCGCGGAAAACGCGTGGCAGTGTGAAGTACGAATTGCCAGTCAGGCAGAACTCGATCAGATCGTCGATGAATTGCGAGCCAGACACATCAGTATCTGGCAGATGGGACGTCGCGAGTTCACCCTGGAAGAGGCTTTCCTGGAAATTGTCCGCACAACTGGCAACTCCGGATGACTGGTGCTCCGGATGACTGGCAGCTCCCGAGGTGGGTGGTGGCATTCTCGCTGGCAGGGTGCCACAAGACATGGTCTGTCAGACGATCGGTGAATACGAATGTCGGAAATTGCATTCGAACTGAACTGCTTTGGAACTGGAATGTCCGAAAGGTGTTTCGGCGGATCGTCGAGCGACACCATCTCCTGATGGAAACTCATTGAACCCATGCGTGCATTCATCGCCATTCTTAAAGACTCCTTCCGCGAAGCCATGGCGTCACGAGTTCTGTGGATCGCACTTGTGGTGATCGTTGTGGTGCTGCTCGCGCTCTCGCCGATTGGCCTGCGCACAGAACGCAGTCTTCGACTACGACAACAGGAGCTCAAGGATCCCGAACAGCTTGTCCAAAGCCTTGCTGAACCTGGGGCTGATCTTGCGAATCGTTCTGCAATCGTTCATCTCAGGAATCTGTTGAATGAAAACGACAGCGAACGACTGAAAGCCTGGACCAGCAAAGAAGAATCCGAAAATCGCGGTACAAATCGACGCGGCCGTGGATTACGCCGCGACATTGTCGAAATGCTGAACAGGCTTCGGGAAAACGAATCGTTTTATGACGCTGAGGCGTTCTCTTCGCTGAACCTTGACGAAGAGATCGTCGCCCAACTGACTGCCGGAGAAACAGAATCAGATGACTATTTGTTTGCATCACTGACGACGCTGGCCAGAGTGTTTCCGGAATCTATTCAGCTGAAAGACGACCCCGCAACGGTTGTGACCTATCTGGGAACAGACATGACCGATCCGGTCGATTTGCTGCCGTCTCAGTTCCGGATGGCCATGGACGGAATCATCGTTGGGGTGTTGTCCGTCTTTCTGGGATTCTTCGGCATCTTTGGTTCGCTGCTGGTCACCGCCTCTATCATCCCGCGCACCTTCGAACCGGGCGAAATCTCACTTCTGTTAAGCAAGCCGGTTTCTCGCACTCTGCTGTTCCTCACCAAGTTTCTTGGCGGATGCATCTTCACGTTGCTTTGCGCGACTTTGCTGGTCACAGGAGTCTGGTTGATTCTTGGATCGCGACTGGGCGAGTGGCGCACCGAGCTATTGTGGTGCATTCCGGTCTATGTCTTCCTGTTCGCAATTTATTTTTCTGTCTCAGCCGTCACAGGTGCCATCTGGCGAAACGCAAATGTATCTCTGATCCTGGTCATCGTCTTCTGGATCTGTCTTTTCGTTATCGGTGCGACGCATGGATTCATGTCCGAGAATATCATCAAGTCGCAACGGATCATTGAGATCACTTCGGCGGGGAACCAGTTGATCACAGTCGATGGAAGTCGCAGCGTCTTTCGATGGGATGAGGACAGAAAAGACTGGGAAGAAATCTTCAAATCGGACGGGCAGGGAATGCCTCGGATTCTCCAGCGACTCATGATGTCAGGCGTACGATTCCTGCCAGTCTACGACTTTCGCAACGAACGAATCATTGCACTTCAGACGCAACCCTCTCGATTCGGAGGCTTAAGCGCAGCAACCGTGGTGTCCGGGAGTGAATTGGGAGGATGGGAAAGAGAATCCGAAGGGACGACACCTGGCCCGGTACTTGATTTGCTGATCGACAAGACCGGTCGAATTCTTCTTCCCGCCAGCGGCGGTATCTATCAGTTCAACAGTCGTTCGGACGAACAAAAGCAGACGTCTGAATATCTGAGCAAAGTGACTTTCGGGCTGTTCAACGGAAAGTCGTCCGACGCCTTCGTCGAACTGCAGACCGAAAAAATTCCTCGGTGGACGGCAAATGCATCGGCTTGTCTTGATGCCACCACCGGCCAGATTCTGATTCTGGACGAAGGTACGGTTCATACGTTCGTCAGCAACGAAGAAGGAAAGTATGACATCGGGGCAACACGCGAAATTCTGAAAGATGCCAGCGGGCTCATTGCCTGTACAGGCAACGTGGCGATGGCTGCATTTTCTGACGGGACAATCCATCTGCTGGATTCTTTGTCACTCGAAACAATTGCAGAATCAAAGCTTCCGGATGACGGACTGCCCCTTGTGGTCACATCTGACCGCATTGGCAGGACCATGGCTCTTTTATCGCATGATGGCCACGTTGTGTTGGCGGATGTCGAACAGAAGACGCTCATGGACTGGAAGAGCAACTGGAATGGTCGCGTCTCGGCCATCGCTTTTGATAATTCGGGACACCTGCTGACAAGTGATGGACGAAAGACCGTCATGGTGTGGGATGGAACGCAACAGCTCACCGATCAAACAAAGTCGGGGCACCCTGGCTGGACATTTCCGGTTTTCGATTACGTTGTGAACCCTTTGCACAGCATTCTGCCGCGACCATCAGATATGGACAACGCGGTTCGCTACCTGATCACCGGCGAACGCTCCGCGGTGATCGACGCAAACAACGATGGCCCGGCAAATACCCATCAGGACCTGCGTAAGGATCGAATCAAACTGGATGTCTGGAGGCCCATCGCAACTAACGCTGTTTTTATCTGCGTTGTCCTTGCCTTCGGTTGCGTTTACCTGAAGTACTACGATTTCTGATTCGTGATCGGCGCACGTTTTGGGCCGCCTGATCAACCTGCTGAATTGAGTTCTGGCACTGCTTCCCCGCAAGAATCCTGCAATGAAATATCGCAGGTCGGTTATCACGCGACGTCCGCACTGCGGTCCCCGGTATCCAGCACACCCCCCGGATACTGCCCGGTGAACATCTGGAAATGCTGCGTATACGGGAGAATCCGCCCATTTTACCCAGTGGTATCCCCTCTGTTTGCGTTGTTGTGTTGATTGTGGCCATCCCGATGGAATACTATGGCAGAGGAATTCCCGGCAAAAATTTGTCGGGCTTCCGTGCGAACATGAAGAAGCGCCGGTTTCCCACCTCCAAACCCGACGCGGTCGCAATGACCTGTTTGTTTTGAATCCCACCTGACCTGCCTTCCCGACACGCCACCACGTCGCGCGAATACTCCCTGTGTTCGGCTATTTGAGGAATTCGAGCCATGCTTGACTTCGAACACCAAACTTTTGTGGACTGCGAACGAAAGACTCGCCGAGGAGCCTTGAGAATTGGCGGACTGGCCGGACTTGGGATTTCGTTGCCGGGGTTACTGGCAGGTCGTGCGAGAGCAGCGGATGCAGAGGCGCCCTATCGGGATCAGCCAGCCCGTGACACGAACTGCATTCTTGTCTGGACACAGGGCGGAACCAGCCACCACGACACGTTCGATCCCAAGCCCAACGCCCCGACAAGCGTCAAGGGTGAATTTGGTGTGATCGATACGGCGGTGCCTGGCGTGCAGTTCACCGAGATCCTTCCGAACATGGCTCGCGAACTGAATCGGTTTGCATTGCTTCGAAGCTGGAATCCGGAGAACGGAAGTCACGGTGTGGCGGATCAGTTCGCAATGTCGGGCAGAAGGTTCAACGCATCGTTGCACTATCCCACCTACGGTTCCGTTGTCAGTTGGTATAAAGGTTTCAAGTCGGCCCTGCCGCCATTTATTCAGCTTGGTAGTTCGATCGACCATCGGTTTGGTGGCGGTTCATCAGGAATCCTCGGGCTGGAACACAATCCCTTCGAGATTCTTGCTGACCCCAATGGCAAGAACTTCAACGTGCGGGATATCAGTTTTCCAACCGGCGTGAATTCATCACGTGTTGATCGTCGGCAACGCATGCTGACCGCGATCGATTCACTTCAACGGAAGGCAGATGTGCAGGCGGAAGCCTTTGATGCACTGGACGAACATTACAAGGCTGCCTTCAACATGATCACGGCGCCGGAAACGAAGACGGCGTTTCGGATCGAAGAAGAATCAGAAGCTCTCCGGGACAAGTACGGCCGTCACAAATTTGGTCAAAGCTGCCTCCTGGCTCGACGCTTAATTGAAAGCGGCGTGCGATTTGTCACGGTCACGGACGGTGGCTGGGACACACACCAGAATAATTTCAAGACCTTGAAATCCAGCCGCATTCCGCCAATCGATCAGGGTCTGCCTGCTCTGCTGACGGATCTCCAGGAACGTGGGCTGCTGGACAGCACACTTGTCGTCTGGCTGACAGATTTTGGACGCACGCCGAACGTCAATTCGGCCAGTGGACGCGATCACTGGGCCAGTGCGGGATTTGCAGTCATGGCCGGGGCCGGTGTGCCTGGTGGTGCGGTGCTGGGTGCCACCGACGAAGAAGGGGGACGGCCGATTCGCGATGAATACACCACCGCTGACCTTGCAGTCACAATCTACGAAAAACTGGGAATGCCTGCCGACCTCATGGCGCAAGCGCCTGATGGCCGCCCGGTTCGATTGCTCGAAGGTCACCCAATCAAAGAGTGGATGTAATTCGGCAAAGCAAGAAGATTTTCCTTTGGCTGGATCGACGGAGTAAGTCAGGTTCGTGTTGCTTGCGACATTCTCCAATCGCCCACAGAGTTCATTGTGGGGT